>CBFGMY010000006.1:0-43647 GCA_965650055.1 uncultured Devosia sp. | reverse complement strand
CTATCTCGACGTCAACAGGGAGCCCTGGGAACTTGATCCCACCATGTTCGTCGAGCCGCTGTCGGATCGGTTCAACACCACCTCGCCGCGCGTCGCGGCTGGCCTGGGCACGCTGGCCCGCGTCGTCGCCGAAAACAAGCCCATCTATCGCGAGCGCCTGACCATCGAAGACGCGCGGATGCGCATCGAGGGCATCTACCACCCCTATCACGCGGCCCTGCAGAAACTGCTGAGCGAAGCCCTCGCCGCCTTCGGCGTTGCCCTGCTGATCGACTGTCACTCCATGCCGCGCATCACCCGCTCCAATGACAAGGCGGCGCCCGATATCGTGCTGGGTGACCGCTATGGCACCACCTGCGCGCCGGGCCTGGTCGATCTGGTCGAAACCGTCTTTACCGGCGCCGGCCTCAAGGTGGCGCGCAACCGGCCCTATGCCGGCGGCTTTGCCACCCGCACCTATGGCCGCCCCCAGCATGGCGTCCACGCCCTGCAGATCGAGATCAGCCGGCACCTCTATATGAACGAAGTGACCCTGGCCAAGCATGACGGCTTCGAAGCCATCCGCGCCCTCATCGAACGCCTCACCTTCGCCCTGATCGGCCTCGATCTCGTCTCCCTGGTCGGTAGCCAGCCCGCGGTCGAAAAGGAAGCGGCCGAGTAGGCCAGCCGTCTTTCACCACAGTGTCATTCCCGCGAAAGCGGCAATCCATTCTTCCCACCAAAGGTGGATTCCCGCTTTCGCGGGAATGACGCTGTGGTAGGTACGTGAACCCTCAGTAGACCTCATGGTGAGCTTGTCGAACCACGAGGTCGTGGCACCGGACCTGCCTCATGACCATCGATCTCGCCAAAGTCGAAGCCACCCTGCTGGCAGCCGCCGACGCTGCCGCGGCCTGCACGCTGCCACTGTTCCGCACCACGCTCGATGTCGACAACAAATACACCGTCGGCTTCGACCCGGTCACCGAGGCCGATCGGGGCGCCGAGACCGTCATCCGCGCCGTCATCGCGGAGCATTTCCCCGACCACGCCATCATCGGCGAAGAGTGGGGCGCGACCGGCGACAGCCCCCATACCTGGATCATCGATCCGATCGACGGCACACGCTCCTTCATCTCAGGCGTTCCCGTATGGGGTACGCTGATCGGCTTTGCCCACGAAGGCGTCGCCATTGCCGGCCTCATGAGCCAGCCTTTCATCGGCGAAACCTTCCTCGCCGTGCCGGGCCGCTCGACATACCGCCGCGCGGGCGAGACGGCGTCCATCCGCACCAGCGGCCAGACCGACCTCGCCCCCTCCCGCGTCTTCACCACCACGCCAAACCTGTTCAAGGGTGAACACTGGGGCAAGTGGGAAGCCATCGAGTCCGCCACGCGCCTGCAGCGCTTCGGCACCGATTGCTACGGCTATGCCCTGCTCGCCGCCGGCCATGCCGATCTCGTCATCGAGCCCCGCCTCAACACCTATGACATCGCCGCCCTGGTCCCCATCATCCGCGAAGCGGGTGGCGCAATTTCCTGCTGGGACGGCAGCGAACCCACCGCCGGCGGCAACGTCATCGCCGCCGCCACCCCCGAACTGCTGGACAAGGCGCTGACGCTGGTCAACGCGAACTGAGTGAGTTGGGCTGGATTTTCTGACAATCACCGGCCCCCACCCTCCCCCTTGTGGGGCTTCGAGCCGGCCCGAAGGGCAAGATCGCTCCAGTGGAGCGATCTTAGGTGAGAAGGCCATGAGAGCTGTGCTTGAATGGCTGGAAGCGAGATAGGACTTAGCGCTAGCTAAGTCCGTGATCGAGCAGGGTGGGGGTATCTCTCCGCGAGTCCGGTGCGTGGGAATACCCCCACCCTTGATCCCTCCCCACAAGGGGGAGGGAGACGACTGCACATCCCGCGTCTAAGTGCTCTGCTCCGTAATAAACGCATCGAACGCCGCCAGCACCTGGCCGCGGATACTGTCGGTTTCCATGAACAGCTCGTGCCGCGCCCCGGCAATGACCACATGCCGCCCGGTGCGCATGCGCAGCCCCAGTTGCTCGATCGCCGCGGTCGAAACCACTTCGTCGCGCGCCGCCGCCAGCATCAGCAAAGGCACGCGGATGCTCCCCGGAAAGCTGTCGCGTCCGGCCTCCGCCATGGCGCCGAACGCCGCCGCCGCCCAGCGCACCGTCGGCACACCGATTTCGAGGTCAGGCCGCGCCCGGATCGTATCGACCGAGCGCATGTAGCGGATCAAATCGCCGGTCAGCGGATTGCCCGGAAAGGTCGCCTCGCTCATCGGCTTGTCGGCTTTGCGCCCCACCGGCATCTGGCCCAGGCCGAAAAAGCTCAGTGTCTCGCCCAGCCGCGCCATGCCGGCCATGCTCATCGGCTGCCGGTCAAGCGCCAGCATCGGCGCCGACAGGAACACCCGGTCAAACATCATCCGGTCATTGGCGCCCGCCAATAGCGAAGCCAGCCCACCCATCGAGTGGCCGACCAGGTAGAACGGCGGCGGACAATCGGGCAGCAGGATATCGCCATGGAAGCTGCTGAGATCGGTCCAGTAATCCTCGAACTTGTCGACATAACCCAGTTTGCGATTGCCGATGAGCCGGTCCGACCCGCCCTGCCCGCGCCAGTCGAATGTCGCCACGGCAAAGCCGCGCTGGCGGAAATCGGCGATCGTCTCGAAATACTTCTCGATGAATTCGGTGCGCCCCTGCACGAGGCATATCGTGCCCCGCTGCGGCCCCGCCGATTTCGCCCAGGTCGCATAGCGCAACTGCACATTGTCGCTGGTCCTGAAAAAGCCGACCCGCCCTCCCTCCGGCATCGGATTGGACGGAATGTTGACCAGGCTTGGTCCGTTCGGGTCGACAATGGCGTTCATGGCAGGGTCCGCAACTCTTCCGGCCTGTTAGACCAGAGAAGTTGAAGAAGGAAAACGGGGTTGGCACAATTGGGCCCATCCCAGCCACCGACCGTCACCCTCGGGCTTGATCCGAGGGCTCTGCCCTGACCGAACGCATCGCAAGTGCAACGCCCTCGGGTCAGGCCCGAGGGTGACGATCGAGTATGCGGAAACAGCAAAAGGAAAACCGGCACCTCGTGAGAGATACCGGTTTCCTTGTGATGCGGCCCATGCGGGGGGCGGGTGATGAACCGCATTGACCGTGTTCTAGTCCGGCCCGCCTGAACTCGAACGGACCATGCCGTTCATATTCAGTTCATCTTTTCACGGGGCGCCAGCCCGTCAGTCGACACCCTCCCCCTCGCGGGGCTTCGGCGCGGCCCGAAGGGACAAATCGCTCCGGCGGAGCGATTTGAGCAGAGAAGGCCACGGCAGTGGCTGGATCAAGGGTGGGGGATGTTTGGCCTGGATATCGGGGCTCTCGCCCCCCACCCTAGCTACGCTTCGGCCCTGGGGCCTAGCTGCGCTACCCTCCCCGCGAGGGGGAGGGTGTCGACTGATAGGCCTTATGGCGCATCATACCACCCACCCCCTTGAACCCCAAAAATCCCCGCCTACATTTCACTCGTTCGCCGGACTTTCCGGGAACCCCGACCTCGGAAACTCATCGCTCGCCTAATGCTGGGAGCCCTGAACGAGACCACCGGGACATCCACGTTGCTTTACGGAGAATGTGACTATGCAGACCATCGATTTTTCCCCCTTCTATCGTTCGACCGTCGGTTTTGACCGCGTCTTCAACCGTCTGGACACGCTCGTCGGGCAGGAAGCCAAGACCTATCCTCCCTACAATATCGAGCGCACCGGCGAAGACGCCTACCGCATCTCGATCGCCGTCGCTGGCTTTGCCAATGGCGACATTGCCATCGAGACCAAGGAAAACAGCCTGGTCGTCAAGGGTGCCAAGCCCGCCGAAGCCGCGGACAAGGCCCGTGAATTCCTCCACCGCGGCATTGCCGAACGCGCTTTCGAGCTGCGTTTCCAGCTGGCCGACTATGTCGAGGTCCACGGCGCCAGCCTCGAAAACGGCCTGCTGCATCTGGAACTGAAGCGCGAGCTGCCCGAAAGCAAGAAGCCGCGCACCATCCAGATCAATGCCGGCACCCAGCCCACCATCGAGGACCAGTCGGTCAACTAGCCGCTTCCTCCCCCGGTGACGATAGAGGCGCAGTCCGCAAGGGCTGCGCCTTTAAGTTTGCGGTCGAGATCGGCCACCTCACCCCATCCACCGGGTTCACCCTCCCCCGTCGACTGCGCCTTCTCAGCCAAACGCCTAACCTGCCAACCTGAACGACCCATTCATGGGGCAGTCAGTGTTCAGGCCCCAGTTTTGCGCTACTATTGGCTCCTGTGCCCTGGGAGGCTTGCCATGCACTCGCCCCTTCACCGCCTTCGCCCCATCGCGTTTGCCTGCGCCGCCGCATTGCTGCTGGCACCGGGCGCCCATGCCGCCGATTTCCTCCAAACCGACGATTGGCCGATGGCCGAGGCCCAGGCGGAGCTTGCCGACGAGATCGGCACCGCCCTGGTGCATGACATCACCATCGACAGTGACAGCGTCACCATCACCGCCGATCACGCCACCGACCCGGAGCGTACCACCGGCTATGCCTGGGATGGCCTGACCGTCCGCCCCGGCATCAGCATGCCCAATTTCTCAGCTCTCGGCATGGGTGACACCAAGCCGTTCCCGCTGGCCGACCTGCCGCTCGATCGCCTGCCCGAGATCAAGACGGCCGCCATCAATGCCTTCGCCCAGCCCAAGGCCCTGATCACCGAGATCGAGGGCACCATGCCCACCACGCGCACCAGCAAGAAGCTCATCCCGCTCTGGGAGGTGCACTTCGCCCAGCCCGGCGGCGGTGTCGGCTCGGTCTTCCTCACCGCCAATGGCCAGGTGGTCGATGTCATCCTGCCCCAAAGCCAGCAGGCCGAAGCCGGCCCCTGGCTCGCCCCCGCCACCGTCGCCAGCACCCTGGCGCGCCTCGGCGAGGAATTCGGCCCCGATGCGCGCTATGCCGAGATCTTCATCGATGACACCAAGGCCATCGTGCAGATGGAGGATCCGCAAAATCCCGGTGAGATCGCCGAGATCCGTGTCGACGCCGATTCCATGACGCGCGGCGAATCGATGATGGCCGGCACCCCGCTCGGCCCCACGCTCGACCGCCCCTTCACCCTGGCCGACATTGCCTCGCTCGATGCCGACATGCTCGCCGATCTCGAACAGCGCACCATCGCGCGCATGGGCATGGAGGGCATGACCGTGTTCCGCTACACCATCTCGCGCTCCGTGCTCTTCATGACCCCCGAAGACGACCGCCTCGTGGTCGAAGTCCGCGCCGAACTGGACGACGGCTGGACCAGCGGTCGCGTCGCCTACGACATGGACGGCAACGAAGTCGACGTCGTTACGCCGTAACCTCCCCACCGCGCGTCACCCTCGGGCTTGACCCGAGGGCTATGTATTTGAAGACGGCTCCGCCAGTGTAACGCCCTCGGGTCAAGCCCGAGGGTGACGTTGCGTGGATAGGAAATCCCCTCCGCGACACGTCCTGGGCCACCAGTGACCGCCCCTTTCCTATCATTTCCTACACAAAAATTGGCAAAGTCCTATTTTATGTGTCCCAATGGTGGCAAAGGCGCTTGCTCACAGTTTGGAATTATGCAAATGTGAACTTGTTAGGGCAGCACTTCTGTCCTATCTGACGCGTCGCCCCGCTCTCCGCGGCCAGCGCGCACGCTGGTCCGGCTGGCCCGCTCTAGATGAGCGGAAACGGATAGGCGGGGTTGAAGATGGTCTGCGGCTTTGCTTCAGGCCAGCCCGAATTTGAGTGGCCATTTGGATGCAGCGCCACTCCCCACGCATGGACACGTTTGCTCTTTCGAGCCGTACTGTTGTAGTACGACCCGCCTGACCAACGCGCCCACCTGAGGACGATAACGCATCCAGCCCGCCGGGAGACCGGCATCATCAGGATGCACACGACATAGCGACATGAGCCCGGCAACGGGCGCGACCCAGCGATAAAGGAACATGCCATGGCACACGCGCGGAACGGATCCCAAACTCCCGTCACGACGAAGACCGCCAATCGCAAAACCTTGATCGAGCATGGTCGCCGCGTCGTCTCCGGCCGCCCCGAGGCCCAGGGTCTCTACGATCCGGCCAACGAGCACGATGCCTGCGGCATCGGCATGATCGCCAATATCAAGAACGAGCCCAGCCACGAAGTGGTCGAGAAGGGTCTCGAAATCCTCGAGAACCTCGAACACCGCGGTGCCGTGGGTGCCGACCCGCTGATGGGCGACGGCGCCGGCATCCTGGTGCAGACCCCGCACGCCTTCTTCCAGAAGGTCATGCCTTTCGCGCTGCCCGAAAAGCACCACTACGCCGTGGCGATGCTGTTCTATCCCAACATTGCCGAACTGCGCGATCGCTGCGCCGAGGCCGTCCGTGGCGTCTTCGCCCGCGAGGGCCTGACCCTGCTCGGCGAGCGTGTCGTGCCGACCGACAATTCGCCGCTGAGCGAAGGCGTCATCGCCACCCAGCCCACCATCGAGCAGATGGTCATCGCCCGCCCCGACGGCCTCAGCCTCGACGAGTTCGAGCGCAAGCTGCTGATCGTACGCAAGGTGATCTCCAACACCGTCTATGCCGCCATTCCCGAAAGCGATGGCGACAACGGCTTCTATGTCGTGTCCATGTCGGCCCGCACGCTGGTCTACAAGGGCATGTTCCTGGCCGCCCAGCTCAAGGCCTTCTACCCCGATCTCAGCGACGAGAGCTTCGAGAGCGCCATCGCGCTCGTGCACCAGCGCTTCTCGACCAACACCTTCCCGTCCTGGAAGCTGGCCCATCCCTACCGCATGACCACGCACAATGGTGAAATCAACACTATAAGAGGCAACGTCAACTGGATGGCGGCCCGCCAGGCCTCGGTCTCCTCGCCCCTGTTCGGTGACGACATCACCAAGATCTGGCCTATCTCCTATGAGGGCCAGTCCGACACCGCCTGCTTCGACAACGCGCTCGAATTCCTCGTGCGCGGTGGCTATTCGCTGCCGCACGCCGCCATGATGCTGATCCCCGAAGCCTGGGCCGGCAATCCGCTGATGGATGAGACGCGCCGCGCCTTCTACGAATATCACGCGGCCCTGATGGAGCCGTGGGACGGCCCCGCCGCCATGAGCCTGTCGGACGGCCGCTATGTCGTGGCCACGCTCGACCGCAACGGCCTGCGCCCCGCCCGTTACCTCGTGACGCGCGAAGGCCACGTCGTGCTCGCCTCCGAATCCGGCGTGCTCGACATTCCCGACGAGGACATCGTCGAGCGCTGGCGCCTGCAGCCGGGTCGCATGCTGCTGATCGACCTTGAAGAAGGCCGCATCATCTCCGACGACGAGATCAAGCGCACGCTGGCGACGAAGAACCCCTATGCCGAATGGCTCGCTCGTTCGCAGATCGTGCTCGAGGACCTGCCCGAGACCGAGCCCAAGGCTCCGGTGACCTCGGAGTCGCTGCTCGATCGCATGCAGGCCTTTGGCTATACCCAGGAAGACATCAAGATCCTGATGGCGCCCATGGCCACGACCGGCCAGGAAGCCGTCGGCTCGATGGGCACGGACACGCCGATTTCTGCGCTCTCGCAGAAGTCCAAGCTGCTCTACACCTATTTCAAGCAGAACTTCGCGCAGGTCACCAACCCGCCCATCGATCCGATCCGCGAGGAATCGGTGATGAGCCTGGTGAGCTTCATCGGCCCGCGTCCCAACATTTTCGACCTGGCCGGCGCCTCCAAGGAGAAGCGCCTCGAGGTTCGTCAGCCCATTCTCACCAACGAGGATCTCGAAAAGATCCGCGCCATCGGTGACATGGCGGACAACCAGTTCAAGACCCGCACCATCGACATCACCTACCCCGCCGATATGGGCGCGGTGGGCATGGAGCAGGCCCTGGACAGCATCTGCCGCGAGGCCGAGGCCGCCATTGCCGGCGAATACAACATCATCATCCTGAGCGATCGCCTGGTCGCCGCCGACCGCATCGCCATTCCGGCTTTGCTGGCGACGGCTGCCGTGCATCACCACCTGATCCGCAAGGGCCTGCGCACCTCGTCCGGTCTCGTCGTCGAAACCGGCGAAGCCCGCGAAATGCACCATTTCGCCATGCTGGCCGGCTACGGCGCCGAAGCCATCAACCCCTATCTCGCCTTCGAAACGCTCTCGGCGCTGCATGCCGAAGGCGAATTCCCGGCCGAGGTCGATGCCCACGAAGTGGTCTATCGCTACATCAAGAGCGTGGGTAAGGGCCTGCTCAAGGTCATGTCCAAGATGGGCATCTCGACCTACCAGTCCTATTGCGGCGCCCAGATCTTCGACGCCGTTGGCCTCTCGACCGAATTCGTCAAGCGCTTCTTCTTCGGCACTGCCACCACCATCGAAGGTGTCGGCCTCGCCGAAGTCGCCGAGGAAACGGTGCGCCGTCACCGCGACGCCTTTGGCGACGACATCGTGCTGCGCAAGGCGCTCGATGTGGGCGGCGAATACATGTACCGCATCCGCGGTGAACGCCATGCCTGGAGCCCCGACGTGGTGTCGGACCTGCAGCACGCCGTCCGCACCAAGGACGAGTCGCCCGAAACGGCGCAGGACCGCTACAACAGCTTTGCCGCCCGCGTGAACTCGGGTGAAAACGGCTACCTGGCCATCCGCAACCTGTTCGACATCCGGCCGCTGGGCGAAGCCGTGCCGCTCAACGAGGTCGAGCCGGCGGTGGACATCGTCAAGCGTTTCGTCACCGGCGCCATGAGCTTCGGCTCGATTTCGCGCGAAGCCCACACCACTCTCGCCCAGGCGATGAACCGCATTGGCGGCAAGTCCAACACCGGCGAAGGCGGCGAGGAACCCGATCGCTACAAGCCCCTGCCCGATGGCTCGCGCAACCCGCTGCGCTCGGCCATCAAGCAGGTCGCGTCCGGCCGCTTCGGCGTCACCACCGAATACCTGGTCAATGCCGACCAGCTGCAGATCAAGGTCGCGCAGGGCGCCAAGCCCGGCGAAGGCGGTCAGTTGCCTGGCCACAAGGTCGACTGGATCGTCGCCAAGACCCGTCACTCGACGCCCGGCGTGGGCCTCATCTCCCCGCCGCCGCACCACGACATCTATTCCATCGAAGATCTCGCCCAGCTCATCTACGACCTCAAGAACGTCAATGAGCAGGCCGATATCTCGGTCAAGCTGGTGTCCGAAGTCGGCGTCGGCACGGTTGCGGCCGGCGTCGCCAAGGCGCGCGCCGATCACATCACCGTCTCCGGCTATGATGGCGGCACGGGCGCTTCGCCTCTGACTTCGCTCAAGCATGCCGGCGGCCCATGGGAAATCGGCCTGGCCGAAACCCACCAGACGCTGGTGCTCAACCGCCTGCGGTCGCGCGTCGTCCTCCAGGTCGATGGCGGCCTCAAGACCGGCCGTGACGTCCTCATCGGGGCGCTGCTGGGCGCCGACGAGTTCGGCTTCTCGACCGCACCGTTGATCGCGGCCGGCTGCATCATGATGCGCAAGTGCCATCTCAACACCTGCCCGGTTGGCGTCGCCACCCAGGACCCGGTTTTGCGCAAGCGCTTCAAGGGCACGCCCGAGCACGTCATCAACTACTTCTTCTTCATCGCCGAAGAACTGCGTGGCCTGATGGCGAGCCTGGGGGCCCGCACCGTGCGCGAACTCATTGGCCGTTCGGACCTGCTCGACCAGCGCAAGATGGTCGAATACTGGAAGAGCGAAGGCATCGACTTCGCCAAGCTCTTCTACAAGCCCGAGCCCATCGGCGGCGACACGCTCTATCACTCCGAGTACCAGAACCATCACCTCGAAGCCGTGCTCGACCGCAAGCTGGTCGAACTGGCCGAGCCGGCGCTGGAACGCGGCGAAGCCGTGCAGATCGAGCTGCCCATCCGCAGCCGCGACCGCTCAGCCGGCGCCATGCTGTCGGGTGCCCTGGCCAAGAAGTACGGCCATGAGGGCCTGCCGGATGACACCATCTCGATCAAGCTGACCGGCACCGCCGGCCAGGCCTTTGGCGCCTTCCTCGCCCGCGGCATCTCCATCGACATGGTGGGCGACGCCAACGACTACGTCGGCAAGGGCCTCTCCGGCGGCCGCATCGTCGTGCGTCCGTCCGATAAGGTCAGCTTTGAGCCATCCAAGTCGATCATCGTCGGCAACACCGTGCTCTACGGCGCTATCGCGGGCGAATGCTACTTCCGCGGCATTGCCGGCGAACGCTTCGCCGTCCGCAATTCCGGCGCCATCGCGGTCGTCGAAGGCACGGGCGATCATGGCTGCGAGTACATGACCGGCGGTGTCGTCGTCGTCATCGGCCAGACCGGCCGCAACTTCGCTGCCGGCATGTCGGGCGGTGTCGCCTACGTGCTCGACGAGGACGAGACCTTCCGTGACCGCTGCAACCTGGCCATGGTCGATCTCGAACCCGTCGCCGAAGAAGAAGCGCTCATGCAGCAGCTCCACCACCATGGTGGGGATCTCGAATGGCATGGCCGCGTCGATATTTCGGGCGACATGACCAAGCATGACGACGAGCGCCTGCACCAGCTCATCTCCAACCACCTGCACTACACGGGTTCGGATCGCGCCAAGTACATCCTCGACCACTGGGTCGAGATGCGTCCGAAGTTCGTGAAGGTGATGCCGGTCGAATATCGCCGCGCCATCAAGGAAATGGAAAAGAAGCGGGCCGGCGGCATGGGCGTGGCGGCGGAATGATGAACGCATTCCGCCTCGGCGCAGCCGTCATTGCTTTTGCTTTTGGACAGGCCACCATGGTCGTTCCGGCTCTCGCGGAAATTCGGGAGGTTGTCATCGTTGGCACCTTCCGCACGCCCGCGGGCAAGCTGGAAGAGCTCGTTTACGAGACCAACGCTCAGTATACGGGATGCCGGGTTTCACTGCCCGGCCTAGAACTCAATATGCAGCGCCAGATTCAGGGCTATGTTGAAACCCAGGGTTGGATGCTCCAAAGCGCCAGATGTGCTTTCCGCACCAAGGCGGGCGAAATCGAAGAGTTCGATACGCGATGACGCTGCAGGTTTACGGCGACCTTGGGTCGGGCAACTGCCTCAAGGTCAAGTATATCGCCGACGCCACCGGCACGCCTTACGTCTGGCACGAGGTGCTTGCGCGCTCGGGCGGCACCAGCACGCCCGAATTTCTGGCGCTCAACCCGGCGGGCCAGATGCCGGTCGTCGTCCTCGATGACGGTCGCCCACTGGCGCAGTCCAACGCCATCCTGCGCTACCTCGCGCATGGTTCGCGCTTCATCCCGACCGATCGCTACGCGGCGGCCAAGGTGGATGAATGGCTGTTCTGGGAACAGTATAGCCACGAGCCGACTGTCGCCGTGGCCCGCGCTCGCGTGGTCTATGACGGCCAGGCCATTGCCGACCTCGATCCGGCTCTGGTGGCGCGCGCCAACAAGGCGCTCGACCGGCTCGAACAGGCGCTGGCCAACCAGGCTTTTCTGGTCGGCGACAGCATGACCATCGCCGACATTGCGCTTCTGGCCTATACGCGTCAGGCGCCACAGGCGGGCTTCGATTTGATTGGGCGGCCGGCGCTGACGCGCTGGATTGCCGCCTGCGAACATGAACTTGGTTTGCCATCGCTGCTGGTTGCGGAAGGATGATTGGCATGAACACAAAGCTTCTCTTGCTTCCGGCAGCGCTTCTCGCCTGCCTCGCGACCGGGCCTGCCACTGCTCAGGAAGATCGGTACGACCTGGTACTCACGATCGTCTCCGAGACCGGCAATCAGGCAGAGCTCCCGGGGTTTCTTGCCGATAGCAGCTATTTCGGCTGCCTTGCGGAAAAGGAAAAACAGGTTGTTCCCAGACCGGTCCCTGAAGGCGTGCTGATAAGTCCGGGAGGCGGCTCGCATGCCTGGACGGTTATATCAGTTGAATGCAAGCGCAAGGCGAGAAGATAATGGGCAAGGTAACAGGCTTCCTCGAAATCGAACGCGAAGAGCCCCGGTACGAACCGGCCTCCGATCGCATCCGCCATTTCGGCGAATTCACCATCCCGATGAGCGAAGGCCGCATCGTCGACCAGGCGGCGCGCTGCATGGATTGCGGCGTGCCTTTCTGCCACGGCGACACCGGCTGCCCGGTCAACAACCAGATCCCCGATTGGAACGACCTCGTTTACAACGGCGATTGGGAAGAGGCTGCGCGCAACCTCCACTCCACCAACAACTTCCCCGAATTCACCGGCCGCATCTGCCCCGCCCCATGCGAGGAAGCCTGCACGCTGAACCTGGAAGACACCCCCGTCGCCATCAAGACGGTCGAACAGGCCATCGCCGATCGCGCCATCAAGAACGGCTGGATCAAGCCGCAGGTCAACGCCGACAAGACCGGCAAGTCGGTTGCCGTTGTCGGCTCCGGCCCGGCCGGCATGGCCGCCGCCCAGCAGCTCGCCCGCGCCGGCCATGACGTGCATGTCTATGAGCGCGAGCCCAAGGCCGGCGGCCTGATGCGCTATGGCATTCCCGACTTCAAGATGGAAAAGGACCACATCGACTTCCGCGTCGAGCAGATGCAGGCCGAGGGTGTGACCTTCCACTATGGCGTCAATGTCGGCGTCACCATGCCGCTGTCGGACCTCCAGGCCCGGCACGATGCCGTGCTGCTCGCCGGCGGTTCGGAAAAGCCCCGCGACGTCGATAGCGAAGGCACCGATCTCAACGGCGTCCATTTCGCCATGCCCTTCCTCGTGCAGCAGAACCGTCGCCTGGGCGACGAAGACGTCTCGGGCGAGGTCCAACTGACCGCCGCCGGCAAGCATGTCGTCGTGGTTGGTGGCGGCGATACCGCATCCGACTGCGTCGGCACCAGCTTCCGCCAGGGCGCCATTGCCGTCACCCAGCTCGACGTGCGCCCCATGCCGCCCGAACTCGAGAACAAGCTGACCAACTGGCCCAACTGGGCGGTCAAGATGCGCACCTCGTCCTCACAGGCCGAAGGCGCCATCCGCGAATTCGCCGCCGGCACGATGAAGATCATCGGCAATGCCAAGGGTCAGGTCACCGGCGTCGAATGCGCCCGCGTCGATCGCAAGCGCCAGCCCATTCCCGGCACCGAATTCGTCATCAAGGCCGACCTGGTCCTCCTGGCCATCGGCTTCGCCCACCCTATCCACGAGGGCATGCTGACCGAACTGGGCGCCCAGCTCGACAAGCGCGGCAATCTCTTCGCCGACACGCTGAGCTACAAGACCACGGTTCCCAAGGTCTATGCCGCCGGCGACATGCGCCGCGGCCAGTCGCTCGTCGTCTGGGCCATCCGCGAAGGCCGCCAGGCCGCCCGCTCGATCGACTTCGACCTCATGGGCAAGACCAACCTTCCACGGTAGGGCACGATCCCGCCGCAGACGCGATCTGTCCCTCCCCCTGTCAGGGGGAGGCTAGGTGAGGGTACTCCGATCTCTCCCCGCTGCATTCCGCGACACACTCTGCTATCGCTTTCGGCCAATGTGTTGTGTCACATCGACTGCCATGCGATCCGGAATTGCCATGACCCAGAAGCCCTATACCGTCGACGAGCTGATCTCCGCCAAGGCCATCGCCGCCCGTGTCGAGGCCCTGGCCAAGGACATCTCCACCCACTTCGCCGACACCGACAAGCTCGTCGTCGTCGGCCTGCTGCGCGGCTCCTTCATCTTCATCGCCGACCTGGTCCGCGAGCTCGATCTGCCGGTCGAGGTCGATTTCATGGAAGCCTCGTCCTACGGCAATTCGACCGAATCCAGCCGGGAAGTGCGCATTCTCAAGGACTTGCGCGGCGAGATCGCCGGCCGCGACGTGCTCGTGGTCGAGGACATTGTCGACACCGGCTACACCCTCAAGCACGTGCTCGAAATCCTCGGCACCCGCCATCCCCGCCGCATGGAAGTCTGCGCCCTGCTCAACAAGCCTAGCCGGCGCGAGACCGATGTCGCCGCCAGGTGGATCGGCTTTGATATTCCTGACAAATTCGTCGTCGGCTACGGCATCGACTACGCGCAGCGCAACCGCAACCTCCCCCATATCGGCGCCGTCCGCTTTACCGGATAGCCGTCTTTTGCTATCAACCACGCCGCGGTCTGCAGTTCACCGAGGCGTTGCCGTCCCGCGAGGGAAGCTAAACCTGCTTTGATATCAACGAGTTCGACCCCATCCCCATGGGTGCCCGATCGTAAGCCGGCGACCGACGAGCGCAATTGCGCATTGGCACCCGATGAGGATTGTCATGTCGAAACTTCACGTCCCCTTCTCCGTCCCTGACATCACCACGCTCGCCCGCTCCCTGCGCGAGCAGCTCGGCAAGCTCGACCATGCCCCCAGCCATGTCGAGATGCTCAACATGCTGGCCCGCGCCAACGGCCACGCCAATTTCCAGCATTTACGGGCCGATGCGCAGGCCCAGTCCCGGCTGAGCACCGTGCCTGCAGAGGAGCGCGTCGACCATGCCCGCGTCGAAAAAGTGCTGCGCCACTTCAACGATGCCGGCACCATGATCCGCTGGCCCAGCAAGACCAACCATCAGACGCTCTGCCTCTGGGTCATCTGGTCCCGCATCCCCGCCGACCGGCGTTTCAGCGAGCGCGAGATCAACCAGTTCATCATCGAGGGCCACAGCTTCGGCGATCATGCCTTGCTGCGCCGCTCGATGATCGACGCCCATATGCTGACCCGCACGCCCGACGGGCGGCTCTATCGCCGCATTGAGAAAAAGCCCGATCCCGATGCCCTGGCCCTGCTCGCCGGCATAGCCCAGCGCATCTCGGCTTAGGGAGCGCCGGCATGTCGATTTCTGATGCCTCCGGCGCGGTTGGTTGTGCCGTCCCGCCTGCCCCCATCACCACGCACACGGCTCCTGGCCCGATCGAACACACCGATAGTGGAGCCGGACGCGCCCTGCTGGCGCTGCATGGCGGCATGGGCGGCTACGACCAATCCTGGCTGCTGGCCCGTGCCCTGCTGGGCGACAGGCCTGGATTCCGGACGCTTGGGCTTTCGAGACCCGGCTACCTGGGCACCGCGCAGGCGCTCGGCCACACCCCGGAAGACCAGGCGGACCTCTATGCCCGCCTGCTCGACACGCTCGGCATCGAACGGGCCCTGGTTGCCGCCGTCTCGGCCGGCGGCCCCTCGGCCATCCAGTTCGCCCTGCGCCATCCTGATCGCTGCAACGGCCTGATCCTGGTTTCTACCGCCACCGGACCGCTCGAAACCGCGGCCGAGTTTCTGGCCCGCCTGCGCAAGATGAACTGGATCAGCCGCGTTCCCGGCTTGATCCCGCTGCTGCGCAGGCGCGCCCTGCGTGATCCGCTGGCCAGTACTCTGCGCAGCATCACCGACCGCGACCTAGCCGCTCGAACTTTGGCCCACCCTGACGCCGGTCCGTTACTCCTGGCCGTTCTGGCCGGCACGTTTCGCCATACGGCCCGCCGCCTGCCCGGAACCATCGTGGATACGCGCCACTACCAGGCCATGCCGGCGCCGCCCTGCGAGCAGCTCGCCGTGCCTGTTCTGGCCATTCACGGCGATGCCGATCCAGTCGTTCCTGTGAGCCACGCCAGGCGGGTCCTTGCGGCTCCGCGGGCCACTGCACTCATCCTGCCGGGCGGCGGCCATATGGCGCTTTTCAGTCATCTCGACGCTATCAGGGCCGCGGTAGACGACTTCCTGCCGGACACAGGCGGGCCGGGCTAGCGCCCGCTTTCATTCTCCACCGGCTCTGCCTCGGGGTCGAAGCCGACCCCGAAGGCATCCACGCGCCCGATCGGCGCTGACACCAGTTGTTCCAGCGTGAATGGTGCGCTCGCCGCCGGCACGTTGGTCGCGGTCACCAGGTCCGTTGCCCGCTGTGGCACCCGGCTGATCGGGATCACTGCCCCCGCCACCTCGAGCAACCGGATCTGCCCCAGCCCCTGATAGGGCGGCCGCAGCATTGCCGCTGCCTCGGTCCCCAGCAGCGGATCGGCGACCGCCATGGTCACCCCGCCGCCACGGTAGAAAGTCTGGATGGTCTGGCTGAGATAAAAGGCCAGCTTGTCCGCCCCGGCGCTGGAAAAGTGGATGCCGTCATCCTTGCGCATGCGGGCATTCTGCCCGTTCACATCGGGGCCATGGGAGGAATACTTCCCATCTTCGCCCAGAAACCGCTCGTAGATATCGAGGAATTCCGCCCCGCCCGAGAAGCTCGCCAGCCGCTGGATATTGCTGATCTGGCTGATCGCCGCCGAGTATTCCGTCTTGGACATGGGTGGCAGGCCGACCCAGATCACCGGCTTGCGCGCCGCCCGCAGCTTGCCCAGAAACGCGGTGATGCGGGCCTGGTAGGCGGCGGTCCACTGGTCGGTCAGCGAGTCGTAGGTCTGCCCGTTGACCGAGATTTCCTGCCGATCATTGATGCCGATAATCACCACCGCCAGATCGAAACTATCCGCTGCGATCTGTTCGGTGATGGCAGCATCCCAGTCGAAATAGTCGTTGCGCACAAAGCCCGACGAGCTGACACCCTGGTCGATCACCACCAGGTTCGGGTCCTCGGCATAAAAGCGCTCCAGCGCCCGGCTGAGGTCGATCGCCAGGGAATCGCCGAACACGGCCAGCCGCGTGGCATTGGGCGCCTTTTCCACCTGGGGCTTGGGCGGCGGCAACGCGGCCGGTGCCGATTGCTGCTGCGTACGGCGCGGGGCCTGCTCCTGCTGCACCGGCGCCGGCTCCGGTTCGTTGCCGAAGAGCAGGTCGAACAGCGTCCGCCGCTTGGTCTCCTGGGCCACGATCATGGTGTCGTCGTTCTGGGCATAGGCCGGTGCCACGTCGACGAAGACGAGCAGGCCGACCAGCAATGCCACAACCAGGCGGATCATGCTTTTCCCGCGCAACAGACCCCAACCCTCTAGCAAAACCGGCTTGGCAGCGCTACCGGCGTCCCCATCATGTTACCGTGTCGCCGCTGCCAGCGCCTCATAGGCGGCCCGGGTAATGAACCCGTCCGCCACCTGCCCCTGCGCCGCCTGGAACCGGGCATAGGCCTCCTGGCTGATCGGCCCCAGTCGCCCGTCCACTGCGCCGGCATAGAGGCCAAGTTGCGTCAGCGCCTGCTGCACCGCCTTGCGCTCGGCGAGATCAGGAAACACCGTATTGCGCGGCCAGTCGTCGACAAAACCGCCACCGCCTTTGAGCCGGTCGGTCATGTGGGCGACGCTCATGGCGTAGCTGTCCGAGAAATTATAGCCCTTGAGCACCAGATAGTTCTGCGTCATCAGGAATTTCGGGCCGTCCTTGCCCGCCGGTACATAGAGAAACACCGGCAGATTGGCGTCGGCAAATTGTCGGCCCGCCACGCGCGCCACACCGCGCTCGGCGAAAAACGATACCGGCCGCATCTCTGTCCGCGTCGCCAGCAGATAGTCAAAACCCTCGGGCACCACCACTTCCATGCCCCAGTCGAGCCCCGGCTGGTAGCCCAGCCCGCGCAGGAAGCGGGCGCTGGTCGCCAGCGCATCGGCCAGCGAATTGTGCAGGTCGACGCGTCCGTCGCCATCCCCGTCGGTGCCATGCGCCACCACATTGGATGGATTGACCTGCAGGTGACCGATGGCTCCGGCCCAGGAGCCGACCAGCGATTGCGCGTCGAGCGGCCCCTGCTGCACCAGCAGCAGCGCCGCGATCAGGTCGGCCTCGTCTTCCACCAGCCGGGTGCGTCTCTGATGCACCAGGGTCGCCAGCGACCGCACAATGGGGCGTATGAGCTGGTCATTGCCAAGCACCGCGCCGTAGTCGGTCTCCATGCCCCAAATGGCACCCAGCACGAATGGATCGACGCCATAGGCTTGGCCGACAGAAGCAAACAGCGCCTGGTTACGCGCTATCGCCGCCTTGCCGCGCTCGATCCGCCCCGATGTGACCCGGCCCTCGATATAGTCCCACATCGGCGTCGTGAATTCAGGCTGCGTCGTCACCAGGTCCGGCACCCGCGGATCGGGCGTCAGCCCACCCATGGCCGCGTCATAGACGGCCCCGCTCACACCGGCCGCCAGCGCCTTGCCCCGGAAATTGGCAATGAACGAGTCGAAGCTCTCGACGGGCTGGGCGAAGGCGGGCGTTGATAACAGAGCGAGGAGCAGGATCATCAGACGCATCGAACGGGCCTCCAGGGGCTTCACAACCACCGCGCGTCACCCTCGGGCTTGACCCGAGGGCACTGTACTTAGCCAAAGACGCCACAAGTGCAGATCCCTCAGGGCAAGCCCGAGGGTGACGATCGAGTTTGGCTTGCCCCTACCGATTCCGCGTCATCAGATGGCGTTCCCACCAATAGGCGGATTCGACGATTTCGCGCAGGTCGTCATGCTGGGGCACCCATCCCAGCAGGCTCCGCACCTTTTCACCGGTCGCGGTGATCGAAGCCGGATCGCCGGGACGGCGCGGGCCCTCTTCGGCACGGAAATCGACGCCCGAGACTTCACGAACGGTCTCCACCACCTGGCGCACCGAATAGCCCTGCCCATAGGCGCAATTGAGCGTCGTGCTGCCGCCACCGCCGCGCAGATGCTTGAGCAGCAGCGCATGGGCGGCAATCAGGTCGGTGACGTGGATGTAGTCACGCACGCAGGTGCCGTCGGGCGTTTCGTAATCGGTGCCGAAAATATCCATCTTCGCCCGCTGACCCAGCGCGGTCTGGCAGGCCACCTTGATCAGGTGGGTGGCCAGCGGCGTCGATTGTCCGCTGCGCTTGCCCGGATCGGCGCCGGCTACGTTGAAATAGCGCAGCACGCCAAAGGTCATCGGATGCGCGGCGGCGACGTCGGCCAGCATCCATTCGGTCATCAGCTTGGACCGGCCATAGGGCGACATCGGATTGAGCGGCGTCGTTTCGACCACGGGCGCGAGGCCCGTCATGCCATAGACGGCTGCGGTCGAGGAAAAGATGAAGTGCTTCACGCCGCCTTTGACCGCAGCTTCGATCAGGTTGCGTGAGGTGGCAGTATTGTTGCCGTAATACTTGAGCGGATCGGTGACCGATTCCGGCACCACGATCGAGCCGGCGAAATGCACGATCTCGGTGATGCCGTGCTTGGCGATCAGCTTGCCAACCAGCTCCATGTCCGCGGCGTTGCCTGGCTCGTAGATGGCCCTGCCATCGATTGCCCAGTCGAAGCCGGTAACCAGATTGTCGAGCACGACAACCTTTTCGCCGGCATCGGCCAGGTTCAGCACCATATGGCTGCCAATATAGCCCGCGCCGCCCGTTACCAGAACCGCCATGGATTAACCCCGTGTTTCAATTGCTTGATTGCCTTGGTGATATTGTAGAGACGTTGAGATAGCTTTACGTCGATCCCAGCATGGAGTGAACGATTTGCCTAAGCGCGTCAGAACGGCCGTCTTTCCGGTTGCCGGCCTCGGAACCCGGTTCCTGCCGGCCACCAAGGCCATGCCCAAGGAAATGCTGACGGTCGTCGACCGTCCGTTGATCCAATATGCGGTCGACGAAGCGCGCGACGCCGGTATCGAGCATTTCGTCTTCGTCACCGGTCGCAACAAGGGCGTCATCGAAGATCACTTTGATCGCCAATTCGAGCTCGAGGCAACCCTTGAGGCGCGTGGCAAGAATCAGGCGCTCGACGAATTGCGCAAGGAGCTCCCTTCCGCCGGCCGAACCAGCTTTACCCGCCAGCAGGAACCCCTCGGCCTTGGCCACGCCGTCTGGTGCGCTCGCGACATTGTCGGCGACCAGCCCTTTGCGCTCCTGCTGCCCGATATGGTGTTCCGCGCCAAGCCAGGTGTGCTGCGGCAGATGATGGACGCCTATGAGGAAACTGGCGGCAACGTCATCGGCGTCGAGGAATGCGCCTGGGAAGACGTATCATCCTACGGCGTGGTGGTGCGCGGCGATGGCCCCGACACCGGCTTTGCCATCAATGGCATGGTCGAGAAGCCCAAGCGCGACGAGGCTCCCTCCAACCTGTTCATTTCCGGCCGTTACATCCTGCAGCCCGAGATCTTTTCGCTGCTGGCCGAACAGACCAGGGGCGCCGGTGGCGAGATCCAGCTCACCGACGCCATGCAGGTGCTGATGCGGTCGCAGCCATTCAGCGGCGTGAAGTATGACGGCAAGGTATTCGACTGCGGCGCCAAGCTCGGCTTCCTCACCGCCAACGTGGTCTTCGCGCTGGATCGTGACGACATCCGCGAAGGCTTCCTCCGGGAATTGCGCAAGCTCGATCTCGAAGACCACCTCTGACCTTCACCTCTCCCTTCGGGGAGAGGTCGGCGGCGTAGCCGACGGGTGAGGGGTCTTCCTAGCGCGACAGGGTTATGCCCACCGTCACGCGATGCGCGTCCTGCACGCCATTGCTGCTGCTGTCGGTATGATCGTAGTCATAGTCGGCCGTGAGCGCGGTGTGAGCGTTGACCTTGTAGTCGGCGCCCACGCCCAGCCCATAGCCGGTCTCGGTATTGGCACTGCCCACGAAGCGCGCACTGTTCCAGTCGGCCAGGGCCCGCAGCGCCAGCCAGGAATTGACGGTATAGGCGACCTCGGCCTTGGCGGCGTAATCGACCCGCGTCGTACCGCCCCCATTGGGGCCAGGCGGCGATACGGTCGTGGTAAAGCCCGCCGTCATGCGCCAGGTCGGATCGGGTGTGAAGGTGATGCCCGCGTCGTAGAGCTGGGTGACCACTTCGCCCAGGCCCGCCGCATCGAAGCGTCGCAGCCCGACGCCGGCCGATGCCGTGGCTTCTAGGATCGTGCTCCAGCGCCCGGTTACGCCCGCCTTGAGCGTAGCGTCCGTCGCATTGGGATAAGCCCCCAGCGTCGTCGAGGGCCGATCGAACACATCGCGCCCGATCCCGGCCTGGCCGAACACCTCGAAGATCGGTGTCGCCTCGAAGCCGACGCGCAATCCTCCGTCCAGCGCCCAGTAATTCTGCTCCGAATTGTCGGTGACCACCCCGCCGACCAGCGTCGTCGGGCCGAACACATTGCGCTGCGCCGCCCCGGTCACCCCGACATTGAACCGGCCGAACTGCCGCGTCACACCCAGGTCGACCCCGCCACTGATGGTTTGCGGCGCGACAGCGATATTGGTCGCCAGCCCCGGTGAGCCCGCCGTCGCCTGGGTCAGCGACAGGTTGGCATTGCCGCTCAGGCGGGTGACGCTGTCCAGGTCATAGCCCGTCTGCAGTCCCAGCCGCAAGCCGGTGATGCTGATATTGCCGCCATCGCCCGGACGCACGATTTCGGCACTGCCGTCAAAGCTGATCGCCGACCGGGTGCCGATATGCTCAAGCCCGATGGTCGGGACTAGCCGGATATCGAAGCGCTCACCCGAGGTCGCCTTGGTGTAGCTGCCGCGCAGCGCCACCGACCAGTCGACATCGAAGAACGGGTCGTAAGGCTCGCGCAGCCATTCCCCGCTGTCGAGCACTGGCTCACTCGGATAGACGCCGGGCAGCAGCCGCTCATTGTCGGCATCCGAGCCGTCGCCCAGCGAATGGTCCGATGCCGCCAGGACAGGCGCGGCGAGGCAGAGCGCGCACAGCGCCGTAGCGCTCGCTTGCCTTGCTGTCTGCCGCCACCACCAGGGCAAGATGCTCTCCGCCAACCGAAAACGGCCCGCGGCATGGTGCCACCGGCTCGCGGCGATCCTTCCACTTTATGGTTAACGAATGCTTGCCAAAACCGGCTTCAGGCCGCCTCGACCTTCAGTACCGCACCCTCGCAGCCGGTGATGCGCACATGGCTCCCGGCCGGCAGGTCGGTTCCTGATACCCGCCACACCGTATCGCCCAGCACCACCCGGCCAAAGCCCTGCTCGATCGCCTGCTCCAGCACAGCCTCCTGGCCAATGAAATGCTCGGCGCGCCGGTTGAGATAGGGCCGGTCGGTCGGCGTGGGCCGGCTGCGCGTCCAGCGCACCCAGAGGGCGATGCTGACCAGCGACAGCACGCCGAAGATCAGCCACTGCAGGGGCCAGCCGATGGCCCAGACCAGCACGACGATCCCGGTGACGATGCCCGAAATACCCATCCAAAGCAGGAATCCGCCCGGCACCACCAGCTCGAGCGCCAGCAGCACCAGACCGGCGACGATCCAGGCCCATGGCCCATTGCTGGCGATGAAATCGATCACCTGCATGGCGCGCGCTCCTTAGGGCTGGCCGGCCGAAGGCGGGCGGCTCGGCCGCACCGGGACCGTCGACCCGCCGCCGAAGGCCTCGCGGGCAATCTCGGCAATGCCGCCGATCGATCCGATAACGCTGGTCGCCTCGACGGGCAGCATCAGCACCTTCTGGTTGGGCGAGGTCGCGATCTTGCCCAGCGCCTCGATGTAATTGTTGGCCACGAAGTAGTTGATGGCCTGCACATTGCCCGAGGCAATGGCGTCACTCACCATCTGCGTCGCCTTGGCTTCGGCCTCGGCCGAGCGCTCGCGCGCCTCGGCATCGCGGAACGCCGCCTCCTTGCGGCCTTCGGCCTCCAGCACCTGAGCCTGCTTGGCGCCTTCTGCCTGCAGGATGGCAGATTGCCTGCGGCCTTCCGCTTCCAGGATAGCCGCACGCTTCTCGCGCTCGGCCTTCATCTGCCGGCCCATCGAATCCACCAGGTCCTTGGGCGGATCGATATCCTTGATCTCGATGCGGGTAATCTTGACGCCCCAGGGCGACACGGCCGTATCGACGACCTTGAGCAGCCGATGGTTGATCTCGTCACGGTTGGACAGCAGTTCGTCCAGGTCCATCGAGCCCATCACCGTACGGATGTTGGTCATGGTGAGGTTGAGGATGGCGTTTTCGAGGTTGCTGACCTCATAGGCCGCCGCTGCCGCATCGAGGATCTGGTAGAAGGTCACGCCATTGGCCGTGATCGAAGCATTGTCGCGCGTGATCACCTCCTGGTGGGGCACGTCGAGCACCTGTTCCATGACGTTGATCTTCTTGCCGATGCTGTCGATGAACGGCACGATCAGGTTGAGGCCCGGCTTGAGGGTGCGGGTATATTTGCCGAACCGCTCGACGGTATAGTTGTAGCCCTGTGGCACTGTCTTCGCCCCCGCGAACAGCACCAGCAACGCCAGGATGCCCAGGCCGATCAGCGTGATGCTGAGCCCGTCCAGCGCCAGGCCGTCAAATATTTCCATCGCCGATTCTCCCTTGTCCTTCATGGCCGCGACCTTAGGGTCCGGCGTTCCGGCGTGCAATCTCGGTTGGCGGAACAAAGCCACCCACGCAACCGTTGCAATGGCAGCTTTGCCACCGCCAAGAGCCCCGCCATGCCCGCCTCACGCCCCATTTGGAAAGGCCAGTTGCGCCTCTCCCTCGTGTCGATTGCTGTCGAACTCTACACGGCCACCAAATCCAACGCCAAGCCCAGCTTTCGCCAGATCCACGAGCCATCAGGCAAACCCGTCCATTACGAGAAGGTGGTGGACGGCATTGGTCCCGTCGACAAGGACGAGATCATGAAGGGCTTCGAATACCAGAAGGACGACTATGTCCTTCTGACCGACGACGAGATCGACGCTGTCAAGCTCGAGACGCGCAAGACGCTCGACCTCACCCAATTTGTGTCCAGCAACGAGATCGACCCGCTCTACTACGACAAGCCCTATTACATGGTGCCGTCCGACGACCTGGCCGAGGACGCCTTTATCGTCATCCGCGATGCGCTGCGCCAGGCCGACAAGGTGGGCCTGGGCCAGCTGGCTTTGCGCGGCAAGGAATATCTGGTCGCCATCAAGCCGGCGGGCAAGGGCATGCTGCTTGAAACGCTCCACTACGAGGCCGAACTGCGCAAGGCCGACCCCTATTTTTCCGACATCACGGCCAAGAAGGCAGACCCCGATCTGCTCGAGGTCGCCACCGCGCTGATCGACAAGAAGACCGACAAATTCGATGCCGGCGTGTTTAGGGATCACTACCAGACCGCCCTGCGCGAACTGATCGCCCGCAAGCTCAAAAACAAGGGCCGCAAGATCACCGCCGAGGACGAGCCACCCGAAAGCAAGCCAACCAAGTCCAATGTCGTGGACCTGATGGCGGCACTCAAATCCAGCCTCGAGGGCGGCAAGAAGACCCCGGCCAAAAAGGCCAGCAAGGCGAAGGCAGCTCCGCGCAAGAAGGCGAGCTAGGCCATGGCCAGCAAACCCGAAACCCTGCTGAAGGAATACAAGGCCAAGCGCGACTTCACCAAGACGCAGGAGCCGTCGGGCGGTGAGTCCACCGGCAAAGGCTATCGCTTTGTCGTGCAGAAGCATGATGCGACCCGCCTGCACTACGATTTCCGCATCGAACTCGATGGCGTGCTCAAGAGCTGGGCGGTGACCAAGGGCCCGTCCGACAATCCTGAGGACAAACGCCTCGCCGTGCGTGTCGAAGATCACCCGCTCGACTATGGCGGCTTTGAAGGCACCATTCCCGAATGCGAATATGGTGGCGGCACCGTCATGCTGTGGGATGAGGGCACCTGGGAGCCGCTGGGAGATCCGCACGAAGCGCTCGAAAGCGGCGATCTCAAGATGCGCATCCATGGCCACCGTATGAAGGGCGAATGGGTGCTGGTCCACATGAAGGGCCGCGACAGCAAGCGTAAATCCGGCCCCGATCGCGAGAACTGGCTGCTGATCAAGCACCGCGATGATTACGCCAAGGACCATGAGACGCTGACCGAGCGCTTCACCAAGTCGGTTTCCACCGGCCGGGACCTCGATGGCATCGCCAAGGGGCTGAAGGCCAGGAAGACCTCCGCTACCCCCGACGATGCCATCTGGCATTCAGGCGAGGACAAGGCGGTCGACAACCCCGTTCCCGCCAAGCCCAAGGGCAAGGCCTCCAGACTGCCCGCCTTCCGCGCGCCACAACTGGCAACGCTGGTGACAGCTGTCCCCGAAGGTTCTGACTGGGTCTTCGAGATGAAGTATGACGGCTATCGCTGTATGGCTGCCATATCGGGCGACCAGGTTCGCCTTTTCACCCGCACCGGCAAGGACTGGACGACCCAGTTCCAGGCCATCGTGCCTCCCCTGACCCGCATCACCAAGGGCACCGCGCTGATCGATGGCGAACTCTGCGCTTTCGACGACAAGGGGCGCACCGACTTCTCCACCCTCAAGGACCACCTCTCCAACGGTGGGCCACTTATCTTCTTCGCCTTCGACCTGCTCGAAGAGGACGGCGAAAATCTGACCGGGCTTCCCTTGGTCGACCGCAAGCAGCGCCTCGAAAAACTGCTCGGCAAGATCGAGTCGTCCTCGCTAGTGCAGTTCTCAGCCCATGTCACCGGCAATGGGCAGAAGGTCTTCGACACGATCTGCCGCGAAGGCCATGAAGGCATCATCGCCAAGCAGGCGAATGCCCCCTATCGCGGCGAGCGCAACCGCAGCTGGCTCAAGATCAAATGCAGCAAGCGGCAGGAATTCGTCATTGCCGGCTGGTCGCCCTCGGCCAAGAAGAAGACCTTCGCCTCCCTGCTGCTGGGGACCTGGGAGGATGGCAGGCTCGTCTATCGCGGCCGGGTTGGCACCGGTTTCAACATGGAAAGCGCCCACCAGTTGCAGCAGCAGCTCGATAGCCGCGCCCGCAGGACCAACCCCTTTGCCAGTGTCCCGCGGCCCATCGCCCGCAATGCCCGCTGGGTAGCGCCAGAACTGGTGGCGGAAATTGGCTACACCGAATTCACCCCCGATGGCATATTGCGACACCCTTCCTTCCTCGCGCTTCGCGAGGACAAGCCGGCAGGAGATGTGCGCTTGGACAAGCCCGAAGCCACCCCCAAGGCCGCCACGGCTGCGCTCGACGGCAAGGCTGGCGTCGCGGCTGCGGAAGCCGCCGGCATCAAGCTCACCAGCCCCGATCGCGTGGTCTATCCCGGCCAGGGCGTCACCAAGGCCGACCTTGTCGCCTATTACGCCGCTGTCTCGGAGCGCATGCTGCCCTATGTTGCCAAGCGACCCCTGAGCCTGCTGCGCTGCCCGCAGGGTCGGACCAAATACTGCTTCTTCCAGAAGCACGATACGGGTGGATTTCCCGATGCCATGAACTCGCTGCTGATCGCCGAGAAGGACGGCGAGAAGGCGGACTATTTCTACATTGACGATCTCGCCGGGCTCATCGCCGGCACCCAGATGAACGTGCTCGAATGGCACCTCTGGGGATCGCTCACCAAGAACGTCGAAAAGCCCGAGCGCATCATCTTCGACATAGACCCCGACGAAGGCCTGGGCTTCGAGCATATCCGCGCCGCCGCGACCGACATCCGCGACGAACTCGCGGCCCTGGGGCTCGAGAGCTATGCCCTGGTCAGCGGCGGCAAGGGCATACACGTCATCGCGCCGCTGCGGCCGATCACCGAATGGGACGAGGTAAAGGGCTTCTGCAAGGCCTTCGCCCAGCGCCTCGCCGATAAGTATCCCGATCGCTTCACGGCCAACATCCGCAAGGTCAATCGCAAGGACAAGCTGTTCATCGATTACCTGCGCAACGAGCGCGGCGCCACCGCTATCGCCCCCTGGTCCAGCCGCTCTCGCCGGGGTGCGCCGGCGGCCGTGCCGATCAGCTGGCCGGAACTCGATACCATCAAGGCTGCCAACCAGTTCACCCTCGCCGACGCCGCCGAACGGGCGCAGAAACCCGATCCGTGGAAGGGTTATTTCGATACGACCCAGTCCATCACCAAGGCGATGCGGAGCGCAGTAGAGGCGTAAGGGGGGCACTCACCCTCAGGGCATTGGTACGTTCACCCGCCGGTCTATCGTCAAGGTCACCGCGATGACGACAAAGGCGAAGATCACCATGCCTGCCGCAATAACATGCGCTTCGCCCCATTGCAGCCGCTCGACATAGTCGTAAAGCGCAATGGCGATGACTTTCGTCTGGCCCGGAATGTTGCCGCCGATCATCAGCACCACGCCAAACTCGCCCACCGTATGGGCGAAGGTCATCACCGCGCCGGTGATGTAGCCCGGCCGGGCCAGTGGCAGGGCGACGCGCCAGAAGCGCTGCCAGTTGCTTGCGCCCAGGCTCGACGCCACCTCCAAGGGGTCATCGCCAATCGCGGCAAAGCCATTGCGCAAGGGCTGCACCATGAAGGGCAGGGAATAGAAGAACGAGCCGATGACGAGGCCGACAAACGAGAAGGCGAGCGTCCGCCCGCCCCACAGGCCTGCAATCCAGCCACCCGGCCCGTTGGGGCCGAGTGCTATCAGCAGGTAGAAACCAAGCACGGTGGGCGGCAGTACCAGCGGCATGGCCACGACGGCACCGACCAGCTCACGATAGCGGCTTCGGCCGAGTGCCAGCCACCAGGCGATCGGCGTGCCCAAGACAAGCAGGATGAGCGTGTTGATCGTGGCCAGCGTCAGCGTGAGGCTGACCGGGGTCCAGATATCGCCAAAACTCATCCCGCGATCCGTTTACTCGACGACGTAGCCCGAGGCTTCTATCACGGCCACGGCGTCCTCGCTCTTGAGGAAATCGATGAAGGCCGTAGCGGCTGGGTTGGCCTCACCCGTCTTGAGCAGCACGGCATCCTGGCGGATCGGCTCGTAAAGCTCCGGCGGCACGATCCATGCACTGGCCTTGCCCACCACCTGGCTGAGCGCCACGAAGCCCAGCTCAGCATTGCCGGTTTCGATGAATTGCAGCGCCTGGGTCACGGTCTCGCCCGTTACCAGCTTGGGGGTGATCGCCGCAGTCAGCCCAAGCGCTTCGATGGCCTCGATCGCGGCCCGCCCATATGGCGCGGCAGCCGGGTCGGCAATGGCGACTTTGTCGAACGCGTTGGCGCTCAGCACGACCTCACCATCGGCAAGGTCGATCGAGACGCTATAGAGCGCCAGCGCGCCGATGGCATAGGTGAACACCGTGCCCTCGACGCCAAACCCTTCCGCCACCGCCTGGCTCGGGCGAACGTCATCGGCCGAGAGAAAAACCTCGAACGGCGCACCCTGGGTCACCTGGGTATAGAGCGCCCCGGTGGCGCCAAAGCTGTAGATGACATCATGGCCAGTCCTGGCCTTGAACAAGGGGGCCAATGCCTCAGCCGTCTTGGTGAAATTGGCGGCAACCGCCACGTTGACGGTGCCGGCATGGGCGGCCGTGGCGAGTAGAAGGCCGGCGAGCAGCGTGGGAAGGAATGCGCGGTTCATCGAAGCCCCGATATGGTTTGAAAGCCATATCGGTTCTGGCGCAGACGCCTGACTCAGGCAAGCGTTATTTCCGTTTGGACATATCGAATTTCTGCCGCAAGGCCGCAACGTCCCCGGCGATGGCCAGCCGTGTCTTGTCCTGCATCTGACGATAGCGCTCGAGCACGAAACGGCCCGCTTCGGTCAATTGCGCTCCGCCCTGGCTGGCGCCACCACGGCTCGATTCCACCAGCGGCGTGCCGAACCCCTCATTGAGCACCTGCACCAGGCCCCAGGCCCGCTTGTAGCTCATGCCCATTGCCTTGCCGGCGGCCGAGATCGACCCCGTTCCGGCAATATGCTCGAGCAGGTCAGCCCGGCCGGGGCCGATATAGGCGCTCTCGCTCAGGGTGATCCTGAGATGGGTAAGGCCGTCGGGAGGAACGTCGGTGGCCGTCATTGCTGATCCTGAGACCTCATGGTGAGCTTGTCGAACCGCGAGGTCGGATACACCGATCGTGCCACGACCTCGTCCTTCGACAGGCTCAGGATGAGGTCTATGGACAAAATCTAGCCGCGCAGTGCGCTCGCCTCGCGCGCCAGCGCCTCGATGCGACCCCAGTCATTGGCCGCCAGAGCGTCCGCCGGCATGATCCAGCTGCCGCCAACGCAGATCACGTTGGAGAGCCCGAGATAGACCTTGGCCTTGGCCGGATCGATACCGCCGGTGGGGCAGAAGGTGATGTCGGGGAGCGGGGAGGCGAAGGCCTTGAGCACCGGCGCGCCGCCATTGGCTTCGGCGGGGAAGAACTTGAGGAAGCTGTAGCCGCGCTCGGCCGCCGTCATGGCCTCGCTGGGCGTGGCGATACCCGGCAGCAGCGGGATGCCGATATCGTCGGCAGCGTCGAGAATGCGCGGCGAGATGCCCGGCGACACCATGAAGCGGCAGCCGGCATCGACCGACTGCTTCATATGCAGCGCGCTGCGCACCGTGCCCGAGCCGACGATGGCGCCGGTGACCTTGGCCATTTCTTCCATCACCTTGAGCGCATTGGGCGTGCGCAGGGTGACTTCGAGGATCGGCAGCCCGCCGGCGACCAGCGCCTCGGCCAGCGGCCGGGCCTGGCTGACATCGTCGAGGATGATGACCGGCACGACCGGCGCAAGCGACAGGATGGAGCGGATGGCGGCTGCGTCTTGCGGCATGATCTTCCTCGTCATTGGCGTGTTGGGGCAACGGTTAGGACCGCACGAAATTTCCCGCAACCCCGTTCATTGAAAAGCCGCCAAAAAATCCTTAGGTTCCGCCTCGACTTCGGGAGGAGACGCACCATGGTGCAGACGATCAACGCGGTGACGCCCCTCGACGAGGCGCGGGCCATCCTCGCGCAGCATTTCGATCTGAACTTCTCCAAGGCCGTCGAACGCGCCACCGAAAAGGTGTTCGACCGCGTGCGCGACAAGATCCCCGCCATCGAATGGCCCTTCTATGCCCCGCTGATCTTCGAGATCAACCGACTCAAGAAGGAGAAGGACGCCGTCATTCTGGCCCACAATTACCAGACGCCGCAGATCTATCATGGCGTCGCCGATATTGTCGGCGACAGTCTGCAGCTCGCCATCGAGGCCACCAAGGTCAAGCAGTCCGTGATCGTGCAATGCGGCGTGCACTTCATGGCCGAGACGTCCAAGCTGCTGAACCCGGACAAGACCGTGCTCATCCCCGACAGCCGCGCCGGCTGCTCGCTCGCCTCCTCCATCACGCCCGAAGACGTGCTGATGATGAAGGCCAAATATCCGGGCGTGCCCGTGGTCACCTATGTGAACACCTCGGCGGCGGTGAAGGCCGTGACCGACGTCTGCTGCACCTCGTCCAACGCACTCGACATCGTCAACCGCGTCGAGGGCGATAGCGTCATCATGATCCCCGATCAGTATCTGGCGCAGAACACCGCCAAGAAGACCGACAAGAAGGTCATCACCTGGGCCGGCGCCTGCGAAGTGCACGAGACCTTCACCGCCGAGGACATCTCGGAACTGCGCCACGCCTATCCGACGGCGATGATCATCGCCCACCCCGAATGCCCGCCCGAGGTCATCGACGCGGTGGACTTTGCCGGCTCGACCGCGGCGATGATCGACTGGGTCAAGACCACCAAGCCGGCGCGCGTTGTCATGGTCACCGAATGCTCGATGTCGGACAATGTCGCCAGCGAGACCACCGGCGTCGATTTCCTGCGCGGCTGCAACATCTGCCCGCACATGAAGCGCATCAACCTCGAAAACGTGCTGTGGAGCCTCCACACCATGACCGAGGAAGTCACGGTCCCCGCCGACATCATTCCGCCGGCCCGTCTGGCGGTGGAGCGCATGATCGAGATGAGCCGGAAACGCGATTAGCGGCCCAGGGCGTAGCGGCGATGATGCGCGAGAAACGCAGCGCCAGGACGGAGCGGTTCTTCGGGCAGCACCAGGCTGGCACGCAGCGCCGACAGCGTATCGCCGTTCAGCAATTGTGGCTGCGGCACCATGATGCGGAAATCGTCCTCGATGGTGATCAGCCCGTCGCGAAACAGTGGCGTCAGCGAGACCAGCATCGGCAGGTAGTTGGCGATGCTGAGCGGGCCGCCCTGGTCTCTGGGCTGAATGGCGGTGACATCGAGATCGGGATGCAGCGACAGGGTGGGCGCCTCGAAGCGTGCCCCCGTCAGCGCACAACGATAGCCGTAGCTGACCAGCACGAGTCGGTAGAGACTGGTATAGGCCTCAAGCTCTTCAGCGGCGGCAAAGCCGCGCTGCACCTCTTCGCCAAATCCGTCTTCGTCGGCAACGACCACAGATCGTCTCCCGCTTCCATCAGGGAAAGACCTTACGTAGAACCACAGAGCTTGCAAGCGGAGCCGCTCCAGCCATGACCATCTTCGAGAACACCCTCAATGCCGATGGCGCGCTGATTGTTGGGGCAGGCCTGGCCGGTCTCTTCACCGCCCTCAAGCTGGCGCCGCGCCCGGTCACGGTCCTCTCCCCCAAGCCGCTCGGCTTCGGCGCCTCCTCCGCCTGGGCGCAGGGCGGCGTGGCGGCCGCGGTGGGCCGTGGCGACAGCAGCCATGCCCATGCCGTCGATACCGAAATGGCCGGGGCGGGCATTGTCGACCATGGCACGGCCGAAAGCGTCACCGCGGAGGCTGCGGCCCGCATCGAGGACCTGGCGCGCTGGGGTACACCCTTCGATCGCGACGATTTCGGCAATTACGAACTGGGCAAGGAAGCCGCCCACTCGGCCAACCGCATCGTCAAGGTCGAAGGCGATCGCGCCGGCTGGGCCATCATGCAGGCCATCATCGCCGAAGTGCGCCGCACCCCCTCGATCCGGGTCGTCGAAGGCATTACCGCGCTCAGCCTCGCCCGTGACAACGGCCGTATCGTCGGTGTGTTCTGCCGCCGGCTGGGCGATCGCTATTCCGAGCCCGTCTTCATCCGTGCCCGCGCTACCGTGCTGGCCGCCGGCGGGTTGGGCGGGCTCTATGCCGTCACCACCAATCCGCCCGGCGTGCGCGGCCACGCCATGGGCATGGCGGCCAGGGCGGGCGCGCTGATTGCCGACGCCGAATTCGTGCAGTTCCACCCCACCGCCATCGCCACGGGCGCCGACCCGGCGCCTCTCGCTACCGAAGCCCTGCGCGGCGAGGGCGCCATTCTGGTCAACGACCTGGGTGAACGCTTCATGCCCGCTATCCACCCCGATGCCGAACTGGCGCCGCGCGACGTGGTGGCGCGCGCCAATTTCCGCCAGATCCAGTCTGGCCGGAAGGTGTTCCTCGATACGCGGCAGGTACTCGGCAAGGACATCCTCACCCGCTTCCCCACCGTCTCGAAATACTGCCTCGATGCCGACATCGATCCGGTGACGCACCCCATTCCCGTTACGCCGGCCGCGCATTTCCACATGGGCGGCGTCAAGGTCGATGAGCGCGGTCGCTCGTCACTGCCCGGCCTCTGGGTCTGCGGCGAAGCCAGTTGCACGGGCCTGCACGGCGCCAACCGTCTCGCCTCCAACTCCCTGCTCGAAGCGACGGTTTATGGCGCCCGCATCGCCGAGGATATTGGCGGGCTGGAGCCCGCGCGGGAGCTCGCGCCGTTCAAAGGCATCGAATGGAACGAGGCCGAAGGTGAAAAGGCCGAGGATGTGCTGCGCGGCACCGCGGCAGTACAGGACTTGCGCCGCATCATGACCGACCTTGTCGGCGTCGAACGCAATGCCGCAGGCCTGCGGCAAGCTCTGCGCGGCATTGCCGGCCTTGAAGCCAATGCCGAGCAGGTGACCAGCGCCTATCTCAACATGACGACGTCGGCGACCCTGGTCGCAGCGGCGGCGCTCAAGCGGACCGAGAGCCGGGGCGGACATTTCCGCACCGACTATCCCCAGACCGACGACGCCAACTGGGAGCACCACACCACCATGGCGCTCGAGGAAGCCCTCGCCATCCGCGCCGAAGCCTGATCACTCCGTCATCAGGAACTCGGCAATCGCGGCGCGATCGGCCTCGGTCCATTGCGATGTGCTGTCCTTGATGACTTCGCCCATCGGCCCGCCCAGCACGTCAAATCCCGGCGTAAAGCCATCCATCAGCGTCTGCGCCAGCAGCGCCTGGTCATAGCCTTCGCCGATCAGCGCATCGCGGGTGATGGCGGGCGCCTTGCCACCCGTGCCGCCAGGCGAGCCGGTCAGGGCCTTGTCCCAATCCAGCGCCCCCAGCGCATTGCGCGGCGTGTGGCAGGCAACGCAATGAGCCGGGCCATAGGCAAGGTATTTGCCCCGCTCATAGCTTGGCGACCGCCCCTGTTCAGGCACGAATCGCGCCGGGGCGAAGAACAGGTTCTTCCAACCGGCCATGGCCAGCCGGATATTGAAGGGAAACGGCACCTGGCTGGTCGCCGCCGGTTCCGTCACCGGCTCGGTCGCCATCAGGGCGGCATAGAGGTCAGCAATCTCCTGGTCGCTCATCAGCGTGTAGTTTTCATAGGGAAACGCCGGATAGAGATGTCCTTGCGGCCCCATGCCATTGCTCATGGCGTCGGAAAACTGCGCCAGGGTCCAAGCACCGATGCCGGCCACGGGATCGGAGGTAATGTTGGGCGGAACGAACGTGCCGAAGGGCGTCGTGAGCCCCGCGCCACCCGCCAGGAAGGCCCGCCCGCCGGCCGTATCGGTGTGACAGGCAATGCAGCCCCCCAGCCGGATCAGGTAATTGCCGCGCTCGACATTGCCGACCAATGTCAGGTCGCGGGTCGGGCCGGTGACTGGCTTGAGGAAATAGACTGCGGCTCCGATACCGACGACCGCAAGCACGCCCAAAATCACCAGCCAACGACGCATGCGCTATCCCCCATCAACCCTGGCGCAGCAGAGCAGAGGCCGAAGCGGCTGGCAACTGACGGAAATTTTAGCGCCGCGGCGGGGATTATTTCCCGAGCACGGCATCCACTTCCGCCCGGGTCGGCGGCTGGCAGCCCTTGCGGCCGCAATTGATGCCGGCCACCACTGCACCAAAGCGCAAGACCTCTTCGAGGTCCGCACCATCAAGGGCGCTGAGCGCACCGGGCCGCAATGCCTGCTTTTCCGACAAAGCGGTCAGGACGCCCGCCATGAGGCTGTCCCCGGCCCCCACCGTGTCGACAAATACCGGCGGCGCATAGATCGGCGCCTTGCCCATTGCGCCACTGGTGAAGGCCAGCGACCCCGCCTCGCCCAGCGTGATGACCACCAGCTCGCAGTTTGGCCGGGCCAGAAGGCGCCTGGCATGCTCCTCAAGGCTCAGGGTGGGTTCGAGCCATTCATGATCCTCGTCCGACAGCTTGATCACGTGGGCCAGGTCCAGCAGCTGCGACAGCTGGCGGCGATAGGTGGCCTCGTCATTGACCAGCAGCGGCCGCACATTGATATCCATGCTCATGGTAGCACCGCCGGCAATGGCCTTGCCGGCCACGGCGAGCCAGGCGGCCGCGTCTTCCGGCTCGATCGGCACGAAACCACCGAGCTGGAGCAGGACAACGCCTCCAGGCAAAGCCGCGACCAGGCCATCGCGCGTAAAGGCCCGCTCGGCGCCACGCTCGAACTCGTAGCTGGCCTGCATCTTGTCATTGAAGGTGACGATCGCCTTGGTCGTGGGCGCATCGACACGGCTTTCGATCAAGACCTTGACGCCGGCCGCAGCGAGCGGCGCCAGCAGCATGTCGCCGAATGCGTCGGTGCTGATCGGGCAAAGGAAGCCGGTCTGGTTGCCCAGTTTGGCCAGGGCGATGGCGCAGTTGAAGGGCGATCCACCAGCGACCGGCTGGCGCTCCGCTGCTGGCCCCGGCTTGGCCGGCACGAGATCAACCAGGCTTTCCCCACCAACGACAAACATGCAAATGCCTCCCAGCACAATCGGCAGCCACATAGCATCTTTGGTGAGCCTGTCACCAGCCGCGTGAGCAGATGCTCAATCTGCGAGCTTGGGGTAGCGGGCACCCCACCAGTCGCTCCACCGCTGCTGCAATGCGCAAAAAGCGGCGTCATCGAGGCCATAGGTGGTCAGCAGCACCGAGCCACCGCCATGCGGGCGCTTGGGCGAGATGCCCATGTCGGTGACGACAAGCAGGCCATCCCCCCATTGCTCCACGGTAAGGGCGGTCTGGAAATGCGTGCGGTACCAGATCTTGCCCGAAGCGCTGTCGCCGGTCGCCAACCGCGCCGCATAGGCCTGGCCCTGCCCCAGATCGGCTGCTTCGCCGAGCCCGAGTTCGGCGCTCGGCTCGCTTACCCCAGCCGCGCTGGGCCCGGACAGGTAAATCGTGCGGCGCTGCTCACCTGGATGCAGTTCCAGCGCCAGCCGCAACTGCTGGAAGAAATTGACCCAACCCTGGCTGATGTCTTCGTAGATCCCGGTCCAGTCGACGGGCGCCCCGCCCGCTCGCATCAGCCGCAGGCGTGTGCCGGTCCCCTCGGCGGTGAGTTCGATAGCGTCGGACGCGCCCTCCCACTCGCCAAACTGCACGACATGCCGCGCCTCGTCAGCATCGGCACCATCGACGAAGATGAACTTGATTTCCTCGGCCAGGCTCGGAGCATCCCAACCGAACCAGTTGGCGATCTGCGCCGGGTCGCGCAGCGCGGCCCAGACCGTTTCGATGGGGGCCAGAATGGTGATGTCGACAACGACCTGCTTGGCGGCCCCGGTCATGCGTCCCTCCTCAATTGGCCAGTTCTGCTGCGGCCCTGGCCAAGCCTTTCGCAAATGTAGCCGAGCTGTGCCAGCCACTGCAAACGCTTGCAGCGCCACAGCTTTACTCGCCCCCTGCCCCGTGTATTGTTGCCACAAGGCCGAAACGGGAGGGTGACGGCCGCAACAGGAGGATTGCAGTTGGATCGTCGTAAGTTCTTTACCAAGGCCGGCGTTGCCGGCGCTGGCGCCGTCGCAGCCACCACCGGGCTGGCCATGCCGGCCATCGCTCAGACCAACCCCAAGGTGACCTGGCGCCTGGCCAGTTCATTCCCCCCGGGCCTCGACACCATCTATGGCGGCGCAGAAACGCTGGCCAAATATGTGAGCGAAGCCACCGACGGCAATTTCACCATCGACGTCTTCGCCGCCGGCGAGCTGGTTCCGCCGCTCGAAGTGGTTGATCCGGTCTCCGAAGGCACCATCGAGATGGCCCACACCGTGGGCTACTATTTCTCCGGCAAGGATGTCGCCTGGGCGGCCATGGCGGCCATTCCGTTCTCGCTCAACGCCCGTGGCATGAGCGCCTGGTACTATCACGGCGGCGGCCTCGACCTGACCAACGAGTTCCTTGCCGGCTACAACATCGTCGGCTTCCCCTGCGGCAATACCGCGGCCCAGATGGGCGGCTGGTTCCGCAAGGAGATCAACACGATCGCGGACCTGCAGGGCCTCAAGATGCGCGTCGGCTTTGCCGGCAACATCCTGACCAAGCTCGGCGTCATTCCCACGCCCATGCCGGGCGGCGAAATCTACAACGCGCTGGAAAAGGGCACGATCGATGCCGCCGAATGGGTCGGCCCCTATGACGACGAGAAGCTCGGCTTCCAGAAGGTCGCGCCCTATTACTACTATCCCGGCTGGTGGGAAGGCGGCCCGACCGTCCATGCGCTGATCAACAAGGGCAAGTTCGAGGAACTGCCGCCCGCCTATCAGTCCCTGCTCCAGACGGCCTGCCAGGCCACCAGCGCCGACATGCTGGCCAAGTATGACTATGTGAACCCCACCGCGCTCAAAAAGCTGGTGGCGGCCGGCGCGCAGCTTCGTCCGTTCAGCCCGGAAATCATGGAAGCTAGCTTCGAAGCCGCCAACGAGACCTACAAGGAACTCTCGGCCTCGAGCCCGGCCTTCAAGACCATCTGGGATTCGATCACCGCATTCCGCAAGGATCACTACCTGTGGAACCAGGTGGCGGAACTCAACTTCGACGCCTTCATGCAGAGCCAGCAGCGCGCCGGCAAGCTGTAGCACTGAATTGGCAGTCAGGACTCCTCCCCCGCTTGCGGGGGAGGGGGACCTCCATCAGGCGGTGGAGGGGGGTGCCGCTTGCGCGATAGCGGGCCCAGCAGGCCATTCTCTAGATGATGCGAGGCACGCCGGCTTGCCGGTACGAACGCACTTCGCTTGCGACCAGCCTATCCAACATCTCGTCAAACTCGTTGGCAAGGCCCAAGTGATTGCGGGCGTCTGGCAGATACTCGGCTCGACTCCGAATTGCATGCGCTGCCGAGCGGAGGCTCGAAAGAACCTGCTTCGAGAGGCAGAACTCATCCTTGAGCCCGACTGCCTTTCCCCAGATATGGTCCTTCAACGCTTCGAACGCCTGAAGGTCCAGCACGTCGGCCACCAGGAGTCGTCCGACTGAGCGGTCGGTTAGTTCCTCCAGTTGCGGATCAAAGTGATTTTCCAACATCCAACCCTCAGAACACCGGAGCCGGTGGCGGCGTGTAGGTCTCAGTCGGCTCGCCAAAGCTTGGCGCTGGCTGCACCTGGAACCCCGGCACGACCGGTTCCCCACCGCCACTCGGCGGCAGCACGATTTCGATCGTGTTCAAATCCACGTCTACTTCCTTGTCGAGGAAGAAGGTGACCAGTTGCGGGAAGGCAATGAGAATGCCCACCAGGATCAGCTGCAACACCAGCCACGGAATGGCGCCCAGATAGATGTCGCGCGTCTTGACCTTGTCGCGGGGCACAATGCCGCGCAGGTAGAACAGGGCAAAGCCGAAGGGCGGATGCATGAAGCTGGTCTGCATGTTGGCGCAGATCATCACCCCGAACCAGACGAGGTTGATGCCGAGCGCCTCGGCGACCGGCGCCAGGAGCGGAATGACGATGAAGGCGATCTCGAAGAAATCGAGGAAGAACGCCAGCACGAAAATGAAGATGTTGACGAAGATCAGGAAGCCCACCACGCCGCCTGGCAGGTTGGAGAGCATATCCTCGATCCAGTGACCGCCGCCCACGCCCTGGAAGACGAGGCTGAACACGCGGGCGCCGAGCAGGATGAACACCACCATGGCGGTGAGCCTCATGGTCGAAACCATGCCCTCCCAGGTGATCGACCATTTGAGCCGCCCATTGAACCAGGCCAGCAGCATGGCGCCGACCACACCCATGGCGCCGGCCTCGGTGGGGGTCACCAGACCCAGCAGGATCGTGCCGAGCACGATGAAGATCAGCGCCAGGCTGGGCACCGTGCCCCTGATGATCTTGGCCCACAGCGGCCAGCCCCGCAGCACCCGGGCTTCGGGCGGCAGCGCCGGCACATCCTGCGGCCGAAAGATGGAGAGGATGAACACCCAGCCCATGAACAGCAGGACCTGGACGATCGAGGCACCGGTCGCCCCGATATACATTTCGCCCGGCGATTTCTGCAGCTGGTCGGCCAGCACGATCAGCACCAGCGACGGCGGAATGAGCTGGGTGATGGTGCCCGAGGCGGCGATGACGCCGGTGGCGTGGCGCACATTGTAGCCATAGCGCATCATCACCGGCAGCGAGATCAGCCCCATGGCGATGACAGAGGCGGCGACCGTACCCGTAATGGCGCCCAGGATCGCCCCGACGATGATCACCGCATAGGACAGCCCGCCGCGCACGCTGCCGAACAGCTGCCCAAAACCGTCGAGCAGATCTTCGGCCAACCCGCTCTTTTCGAGGATCACCCCCATGAAGGTGAAGAACGGAATGGCCAGCAGCAGTTCGTTACTCAGCACGCCATAGAGCTGGTAGGTCAGATTGCCGAAGAACATCGGCGTCATCAGGCCCAGCTCGATAGCGGCGAGCCCACCAAACAGGCCCACCGCGGCCAGCGAAAACGCCGCTGGATAGCCAATGATAAGGAAGATGACGAGCCCCCCGAACAGGATCGGCGCCATATTCTCGCGGATGAGGTCGATCATTGTACGGGTTTCTCGTAGGCGAATTCTCTGACATAGGTGGTCGTCAGCGCCAGGATGCATTTGATGATCTCGGCGACGCCCTGCAGCATCAGCACACCGAACCCCAGCGGCAGCATCAGGCGCACCGGCCATCTTGGCAGTCCACCCGCCGCATTGGACGTGACGTTCTGCATCCAGGCCTGCACGAACCAGGGCCAGGTGAAGTAGATCAGCATGATGCAGAGCGGCATGAGGAAGAACAGCCCGCCCAGCAGGTCGATCCACGTTCGGGCGCGTTCGCTGATCGCGCCATAGAGCAGGTCGACGCGCACATGCTCGTTCATCTTGAGCGTCCAGGCGCCGCCCAGCATCACCATGCCGCCGAACATGTACCAGACCGATTCCGACAGGCCACTCGAGTAGTTGGTGTAGAGCGCCACCATGCCGCCGAAGACGCCACCGCCAATACTGCGCTCGATCGAGATCATCGCGCCGATCGAATAGCGGAACACGGCGTTGAACGCGCTGAGCAGAGCCGAGAACAACACCAGCCAGACGGCGACGAGGCCAACTCGGCGGCTGATTTCATCGATAATGCGCGTGATGGCCAAGGCTATCGACACCCGCGACCCTCCCTGTCGTTTGCGTCGATAACCTTCATGGCATGTCACGTGCGCTTTGCAAATCAACGATTGGCCTTGCCCCTCCCGCTGGGCCGACCGCTTCTCCCTCATCGAAAAATCTGTCGCTTCCCAGGATTAAACCCCTCCACCCGGTGTTGATGCATCTGAGGGCCGCAGCGGCGGTCCCGCAACATGGAGGAAATATCCCATGAAGTTTCGTTCGATACTCGCTGGTGCGGCCGCTCTGGCGCTTCTCGCCATGCCTGCCTTTGCAACCGACTTTCTCGGCGGTGCCGTCAAGTCCACCGATATCGGTGGCAAGATGGTGCTGACCGATGCCAATGGCATGTCGCTCTATACCTTCGACAAGGACACCAATGGCGATGGCAAGAGCGTTTGCAACGGCGACTGCGCCGTCAAGTGGCCGCCGCTGATGGCTGAGGCCGGCGCCGCTGCCGATGGTGATTTCACCGTCGTCACCCGCGACGATGGCTCGGCCATGTGGGCCTACAAAGGCTGGCCGCTCTACTACTGGTACGAGGATGCTGCTGCCGGCGACATCAAGGGTGACGGCGTCGGTGGTGTCTGGCATCTTGCTGTAGAATAATTCCCAGGCCATCCGTGGACAGTTTCCTCGATCAGCTCGAAGCCTGCGTGCCGGCCCTGAGGCGCTATGCCCGGGCGCTGACACGCAATGTCGATCTGGCCGACGACCTGGTCCAGGATTGCCTTGAACGCGCCATTTCCAGGCGCGGCCTGTTTCGCCCATCAGGGCCGGTCCGCGCCTGGCTGTTCACCATACTGCTCAACCTGCATCGCAATGCCCTGCGGGCATCGCGTCGGCGCGGCGAAAGTGTGGACTTCGACACCATCCCCGAACCCTCGACGCCGGCGCCGCAGCCGGGTCACATCGCGCTGGCGGAGATGGCTCGCGCCATCGACACGCTGCCACTGGAGCAAAAGGAAGCCTTGCTGCTCGTTACCCTCGAGGGGCTCGCCTATAGCGAGGCGGCCTCCATCCTGAAAATCCCGCAGGGCACGCTGATGAGCCGGCTGGGCCGGGCTCGCGCCGCCCTGCGCACCCTGACCGGAACGCCGGCCGAACCGCATTTGAGGACCGTGAAATGAGCCAGATCAGCCGCGATCAGCTCATGGCCTATGCCGATGGGCAGTTGCCGCCAGACGAGCGGGCCGCCGTCGACGCCTATCTTGGCGGCAATCCCGAGGCTGCTGCCGAGGTTGCCCTGCTGCAGCGCCAGTCCGACGCGATCCGCACCCTGTTCGGGCCAGCGGGCGCCGAAAACGTCCCCGTCCGGCTCAAGCCGCAGCGGCTGGCTGCCGAGATCGGCCGTCGCCGCATCGAGCCCTGGCGCTGGGCGGCTGCTGCGGTGGTGTTGGTAGGCCTGGGTCTGGGCGCCGGCTGGTTCGTTCGCCCCCTGGTTGAAACGCGTCCGGCCAGCGCCACCCTGATTGCCGACGCCGTCAATGCCCATGCCGTCTATGTCGCCGAGAACCGCCATGCGGTCGAGGTGGGCAGCGATGACACCGAGCACCTCAGCACCTGGCTCTCCAACCGGCTCGATACGACGTTGGGCATGCCCGATCTGACCGCCGAAGGCTTCACCCTGGTCGGCGGACGCCTGCTGCCGGGCGAACCCGATGCCGGCGGCCGGGCGGCACAGCTGATGTATGAAGACGCCAGCCAGCAGCGGGTGACCATCTACGTGACGGCGGCCCTGGCGGACGGAAAACCCGCCTACCAGTTCGCCAGCTATGATGGCGCCGAAGCGTTCTACTGGGCCAATGCCCGCATCACCTGCACGGTGGTCGGCACGCTTCCCGAGGCCCAGATGAAGGCCGTGGCCGGCGCGGTCTACAGCCAGCTGACCGAAGGCGACGTCGGCAACGGCCGGCCCTACCGGGGGTAGCCCCTTCAGGCCTTCCGCGCCACCGGCGCATTCCGCGGCGGAATGTCGTTCGAATAAATGTTGTGCGGCCCGAAATTGAGAATGTCGCGCTCGCCGCACAGGGCCATGGTGGTGTCGAGTTCCTTGCGGATGATGTCGAGCACGCGCGTCACGCCCGCCTCGCCGCCGGCGCCCAAACCATAGAGCATCGGCCGGCCAATGAACGTGCCCTTGGCACCATAGGCCATGGCCTTGAGCACATCCTGTCCCGTGCGGATGCCGCTATCGAGATAGACCTCGGTCTTGTGGCCGACGCGGTCGACGATCTCGGGCAAGACGCGGATGGTCGAAGGCGCCCCGTCGAGCTGCCTTCCGCCATGGTTGGAAACAATGATGGCGTCGGCACCATTGTCGATCGCCGCCTGCGCATCATCGGGGTCGAGCACGCCCTTGACGATGACAGGGCCGCCAAACCGCTCCTTGACCCATTTGACGTCGGCCCAATCGAGCGCCGGGTCGAATTGGCTCGACGTCCAGGCCGATAGCGACGCCAGGTCATGGTCGCCGCTCACATGGCCGACGATATTGCGAAACGTATGGCGCTTCGTGCCCAGCATGCGCATACACCACAGCGGGTGCTGCATCATCTGCCAGATCGAATAGGCATTGAGCTTGGGTGGCGTGGCGAGGCCATTCTTGATGTCCTTGTGCCGCTGACCCAGGATCTGCAGATCCATGGTCAGCACCAGCGCCGAGCATTTCGCCGCCTTGGCCCGGTCGATCAGCCGTTCGATGAACCCGCGGTCGCGCATCACATAGAGCTGAAACCAGAACGGCGCGGTGGTGTTCTCGGCCACGTCCTCGATCGAGCAGACGCTCATGGTCGAGAGCGTAAAGGGAATGCCGTATTTCTCGGCGGCACGCGCCGCCTTGATCTCGCCGTCGGCGACCTGCATGCCGCCTGTGGCCGCCGGGGCGATCGCCACCGGCATGGTGATCTCCTGGTCCAGCATCCGCGTCTTGAGATTGCGGTTCTCGAGATTGACCGCCACCTTCTGCTTGAGCTTGATCTTGTTGAAGTCGCTCTCGTTGTCGCGATAGGTGCCTTCGGTATAGCTGCCGCTATCGGCATATTCGTAGAACATCTTGGGCACGCTGCGGCGGGCCTTCTGCTTCATCTCGTCAACGGTCAGAATCTTGTCGAGACTGGGCATTTGCGCGTACTCCGCTGGGGCTGACCCCTGCCCTAGCAACTAACATGTTAGTCGTCAATGCGCCCACGCTTGCTCTTGCAATGCGCCCGCACACTGCGCCTTGCTTGGCTCTTGCCACCCGCCGACCCTTGCCGTCATATGCGCCAAACGGGAGAGACGGCATGGCGATCGGCGGGGACGCGCTCGAATTCATCGACAAGAAATTCTACGACCTGGCGATTGGCATTGCCGCGCTCGAAGTGCTCTATGACGGCTGCCGCTGGGCCGAGGGGCCGGTGTGGTTTGCCGATGGCAACTATCTGGTCTGGAGCGACATTCCCAACAATCGCATGCTCAAATGGGTGCCGGACCTGGGCGTTACCACGTTCCGCACGCCCTCCAACTACGTCAACGGCAATACCCGAGACCGCCAGGGCCGGCTGATCTCCTGCTCGCATGGCGCCCGCGCCGTGTTGCGCACCGAGCCCGATGGCACGGTGACGACGCTGGTCGACCGCTACCAGGGCAAGCGGCTCAATTCGCCCAACGACGTCGTGGTCAAGTCCGATGGCACGATCTGGTTCACCGACCCGCCTTACGGCATCCTGAGCGACTACGAAGGCTACAAGTCCGACCAGGAGCAGCCAGGCTGCTTCGTCTATCGCTTCGACCCAGCCGACGGCGCGCTGACCGTGGTGGCCGACGATTTCGCCAAGCCCAATGGCCTCGCCTTCTCGCCCGACGAGTCGATCCTCTATGTCTCCGATACCGGCCAGAGCCACGATCCGGATTGGCCGGCCCATATCCGGCAGTTCGACGTCAATGGCAGCAAACTGACCAAGCCGAAGGTCTTCGCCGATATCGATTCCGGCCTGCCCGATGGCTTCCGCCTCGATACCGAAGGCAATATCTGGACCAGCGCCGGCCCCGGCGTGAACGTCTACAATCCCGCCGGCGCCCTGCTCGGCCGCATCCATACCGGCCAGGCCACCTCCAACGTCACCTTTGGCGGCCCGGCCCGCAATCGGCTCTTCATCACCTCAAGCCAATATCTGATGGCGATCTACGTCACCGCCACGGGCCTGCAATATCCTTGATCGATCGCGCCGCCGCCATCGCCCGATATCTGCGGCTCGAACCCGTCCCGAGCCTGCCCGATATCCGGCTCTACACCGCCCATCCCGGCAGCCGGCTATCGCAATTTGCTGGCGATGAGGATGATGATCCGCCGGCGCCCTATTGGGCCTATCAATGGGCCGGCGGGCTGGCTCTGGCGCAGCATTTTCGCGCGCATCCGGACGTGGTGGCTGGCAGGCGCGTACTCGATGTGGGCGCGGGTTCGGGGCTGGTTGGC
>CBFGMY010000005.1:0-46864 GCA_965650055.1 uncultured Devosia sp. | reverse complement strand
TGGACCAATGACGCACCGTAGCAGTAAGTAGAGAAATGACTGCCACAGGAGCGGCTGATGTTGCCGGCTTGAACCATTGGGTCGGCCACGTGTTGCCTTGGGCGATTGCTTGGCCTTGATGATGCCTCAGGAGCTTCGCCTGTACTGGAACCTTCACCATGGAATCCGACCATGCGACGGTGCGCTCCTCGACGATCTGTTCGACCATAGACAGCATTCAGGTTTGACCTGCTCGGCGCCCATTAGCATGGCTCCCCGTTCGATTTGGGCATTCTCGGCGGCCAGCCAGCGGGTAGGCAGGATGTCGCTCAGGAACAGAACCGTGTCGTCCTCCATCCCATCGGGGATGACGCTCGGTCCGACGTCGGAGAAGGGCACGCGGACATATTCCGCCTGACCGCCAGCATAGCCGCCGGTCAAGTGGGAATAACCAAACGCCATACGACGCGATTTCCTTGGAGAAGGCCGTCAAGGCGGCCAGCTCATGGCAACAGTCCCCGACGAGTAGCCCCATACCTTAAGGAGTATGAAGGCCGGCCGGCCAACAGCTGCTCAAGCTCGAAGCGACCCACCGCGTCCATTCTTCCCACGCAATCTGGGATGGCTGCGTTATCCGCACCGGCATGGCGCGACAGTTCCGTTCTCGGCCATATGATGAAGGCGCAGAACAAAGACCCAACTGGGCATTGATCTATCTCTGACGAAAACCTCTACGCTATGTGATCGCGCTTTGCGAAACTGACGAAGCGACCTCGACGAAACTATCGCAGCGCGGATCGCTAAGGGCGATTGGCTGAGACGCCAGCAGCCATCCCAAAATCCAGTAACCTAATAGCCATCGGCAGCCTTAGAACGGTCGGAGTCGGGCGATCATCTTAGACTCAAGGTAGCGTAAAATCTCGATCAAATCTTCGCACCGCCGCAACCGCCGGAGGCAGCCTACGTTGAGCATATCGCCCGCTGGGAGCGGGTTTCCAAAAGGAGATATGCAATGAATGTCAGATCACTTCTGTCGGTCGCTGCCATTGTTTCCTCAATGGCCATTTCGGGTGTCGCCGTTGCGCAGGATGAGCAGCATATGATTAGTGGCAAGGCTGTGCCAGCCGATCAGGTCGCTGAAGTTCAGGCAAAGTGCGACGAGTTGCGCAAGGCAGCTCCTGCCACCGCTGACGCCACCACCGCAACCCCAGCAACGACGGACGCTGCGCCAGCCGCTGATGCTGCCGCGTCGACCGAAGGTTGGTTAGAGGACGGCACCAGAATCGACCTTGCCAAGCTGACGGTCGAACTTTGTGATGAAGGCAAGTTCTCCGCCACCGCCATGTAGAACCGATGCGCCCCGTCCGACAGGTCGGGGCGCTAAATCCGAGGGAGATGGAGAATGGAACATGGGGAGTTCGTAGACCAAGATTTTGATCGCAGAGTTCGGGAGACCGCTTACTTTTTGTGGGAGCATGCCGGGCGACCATGGGCCAGAGAGAAGGAATTCTGGTTCATCGCCCTTGATCGCTGTTTGCGCGAACGACAGGCAGACGAGCTCCTGCGGAATTCCACCCCCGGAGTGCCTCAAAAGTCTGCCCAAGAAAACCGACAGGAGGCTGGCGATGGCCTTTCCGCAGGTCGCACCTGAGCCAGAGCCGCGACAGCCGCCGAGCCGGGGGATGTACCAGACCAAAGCCCTGGGCCATCAGAGCTGCCGCCATTCGAACCCGACTACCCCGAACCCCGAGACCCAGACCACGTGCCACCGCCAGACGACTTCCTGCCTCCGCGCGCATTGTCTCGCTCAGGTGCCAGTTTTCCAATCGGATCGGTGCCACCCCGTTCACCGGCCAAGTAGTAGAGGCGAACCATCGTCAGCGTTTGTCCGACGGGGTGCCAATAAACTCGCGCTACGAGGTCCTTCTTAGAGCCGCTGCGCACGAGCCGGAGACCCAAGGCTTTCTCTGCCGCGGCTTCTGGCGAAGCTGCGCCTTCAACAAGAATGTCCACTGCGTCAACAAGCTTGGTCCGTAAATCCACGACTCGATAGCTCAGTGCCAATTTTGTTGCCTCCTTTCCTCGGCCGATGGTCGGAAAATAAGCAGGCAGTTCCATTTTTCAAGCTTCTGTTGAGGCATGTTGCCAGCAGGGAAGACCGGCACAAGGGTTAGATTTTGTGGACAATGGTAGGCGCCGTCCGTCTCACCCCTTGTCGTTGTCTTTGCCGGGCCTGTAGCCATGGGGAGGTTGCCCTCACGTGAGAGAGAGGGTGGCCGCAGGTGCAATGAGATGCACGCCCCGGAGCAACTTGGGCCACGACATCGAAAGCTTCGGCGAAGACTGGTATCTCGTCGGCCTGCATGGCTACCGGGAGGCAAGACGCCGACAAAGACTAGGCACGTTCTCACCCGAGCGAAACGTTCAGTCTAGAAACCGTGCATGTGCTTTGCCTACTGCAGCCAGACGATCCCACCTTTAATTGAGGCAGCAGGAGCAGGGGAAGGAGAATGGCAGCGGCACCAACCAAGCCAGGTAAACCCACGGCGCAATCTCCGCGCCGGACATTTGGAAGTGCATCAAGGCTACGACCAGTCCGTGGCCCACGATGGTAATAGCGACATAGGCGGGCAAGTCGTCTGGCCCTCACGTCCGACAGTAGTCTGCAATGCATTACGCCCTAAGACGTTCACTGCAACGAACGGTTGCTCGGTGCGTTGATAACGCCGGCCTTTTGGCGATATGGGGAGCATGTTGGCGTTGGGGCAGTCTAACCGGGCATTGGTCGTTGAGGATGAACTGATCATCCGTATGGGCGCCGTCGATCTATGCGAGTCCGCCGGGCTGTTGGTGGGAGAAGCCTCCAATGCCGACGAGGCTGTTGAGGTTCTTTCCTCCGGACAAAGATATTCTCTGCTGTTGACGGACATTGACATGCCTGGCTCGATGGACGGGATCGCGCTGGCCTGGCGAGCGCGCGAGTTACATCCTTTGATCGCGGTTGTCGTCATTTCCGGAAAGATGATCGCGCCACAAAGTGTTCTGCCGCCGAACGCCCGCTTTTTCACAAAGCCAGTCCAGGAAGAAGAGCTCCTGGCGGCAATCGGCGAATTGTTGGTGTCGGAGTGAGGACGGGTATCAGCGGAGGCGGTACGATGGATGCCCATCTGCAGAATCTTGCTGACAACCTGCCGGGCGGGCTGGTCTACCAGATGGTCGCCAACGGGCAAGAGAGACGCTTTCTATATGTCAGTCGTGGCGTCCAGGCCCTCTTTGGCGTCTCGGTCGAGGAGGCGATTGCGGATGCAACGCTTCTCTACCGGAGTATCGACCCTACCTATCTCGGGGAACTCGCCAAAGCCGAGGGGCGCTCGCTTGCTACCGGCGAGCCATTTATTATCGAAGTGCCCCTTTCAAATGGGCCCAGGTCCTCGGGGTGGGTTCAAATCAGCTCTGCTCGACGGTTAGCGCCCGACGGCCAAGAAATCTGGGACGGGGTGGTCCTCGACATCACCAAACGCAAGGAGGCCGAACTTGCGCATATGGAGAGCGAAAGGCGGCTAGAACTTGCCACCGAGGCTGCATCGATCGGCATTTGGCACTGGGATCTTCTAAGCGGCGAACTCACCTACTCGTTGCGAGCGAAGGCCATCTACGGCTTCCCGCCGGAGGAGGAAATAACCTACGAGAAGCTGCAGGCTCTCAATGTGCCAGAGGATGGCATCCTGATTGGGCCTAAGCTGCAACGAGCGCTGGATCCTTCGCTCAGAGAAAACGAAATCTACACTTATCGCATCCGCCGCGCAGACACCGGCGAGGTCAGGTGGCTGATGGCCCATGGGAAGGCGACATTCGCCACCACAGATGAGGGGCCACGCGCGATATCCTATGTAGGAACGCTGCAGGACATCACCGAGCAGAAGCGTGCCGAGGAGGCCATTAAGGAAAGCGAAGCCCGGCTGAAGCTGGCCATCAGCGCCGGAGCCATGGCCGTTTGGGAGCTGGACGTAAAGACGGAGAGGATCACACCCTCCGTCGAACTGAACGCACTCTATGGCTTTCCCGCGGATGCACACCCGACCCTCGCCGATTTTCGGGCTCGATACGCCCCTGGCGAGCGAGAGCGGATCGAAATGGAGGCCGCCGAGGTAATGAAGCGGGGCGACACGCAACTAAACTTCGAGGCCAAACACATCTGGCCTGACGGAACTATCAAATGGTTCGCGGTCAGAGCTCAAATCGTCAAGGACGCAGCCGGTTTGCCAGAGCGGGTGATCGGCGTGGTTATGGACATAACCCAAAGGCGATCCACCGAGGATAGGTTAGCCTTGGTCGCCCGGGAGTTGGAGCACCGGGTCAAGAATTCATTGGCAGTGATTCAAACCCTGGCAACCCAGACATTCAAGCCGACACGACCTTATCCCGACGCGATCAGGGCGTTCACCGGTCGCTTGCAGGCACTGTCAACAGCGACTGACGTCATCACTCGCACGGACTGGTCAAATGGCAGCGTCAGGAGAGTTGTGGAAGAGGTGGTTGGGCCTTACCGTGACGAAACCGAACACAGGTTTGTCTTAGCGGGATCGGAAGTCACCGCACCGAGCAAGGTTGTGATAGGGATTGGCATGGCTGTGCACGAGCTGTGCACGAATTCACTTAAGTACGGGGCGCTCTCGGGCGCTGCCGGCAAGGTGTCGCTCTCCTGGGCGGAGAGCGATGGCTGGCTGGAAATGGAATGGCGCGAAACAGGAGGGCCTCTGGTTGCGGGGTCCCCAAAAGCGGGGTTTGGTACCCGTTTGCTCCGCAAGGGCATTTTTGAGGGCGCAGCCGGCTCGGTCGATCTGCAGTTTCTTCCCTCGGGAGTGTTGTGCCGCATCAGAGCTTGGGTGGGGCGCGTGGCCAGCTGAAGCAACGATTTGCGCCTCAGAGATCCACGACGCGCTATCGTGCAGGCCAGTTGTCGCTCCACCTACGGGACAAAAACCTCGGGGTGCTTCCTTCCCCTTGGCTCTAAGGATCTATGCCCCTTTTCCGGAAGATCCGCAGCGAGACTGGACTGTCAACTTTCCTTCCCCCTGCGGTCATCGGTCCGGGACAGATTGGATCGGCAGCTTTCGGAACTCAGCGAAGACTGTTCGAATGTCTGAAATGGGGCGCGAAACGGCCATTGCAGCCTCCACACCGGAATGACCGCAATCCACCACCCCAATCTCACCGCTGATTTTGGCGGCCACGGGATGTCTGCTTTCAGGTCGTCGCGATGCTCGTCGAAAGACCGGAATGGGGCGCAGAGCGGCGATGCTCCCGGCTATCGGCGCTGCTTTTTGTCGAGCTTGGCTCTTATACGAAGAGCTCGGCCCTCCGACTGGTCAAGATCGAACGCGTTGGTCTGACGAACGAGGTCGCTCAGCTTACGGAAGCCAAAAGTGCGCGGGTCAAAATCAGACGCCAGATTGGCAAGCTGATTGCCTACCGCGCCAAGAGGCACCCATCCGTCCTCTGTGTCCATCTGCTCCATCACCCGCACCAGTATTGGCACGGCATCGGCGGGCAACTGAAGGGGGGCAGCCTTCGCTCCCGCTCTCTCCACATTCGCTGGGGCTTCGGGCAAAAGATTCTCTGTGTAGACGAAGCGGCGGCAGGCCTGTCGGAAACTCTCAGGCGTCTTCTGTTCACCAAACCCGAAGACATCAATGCCCTGTTCCCGTATGCGGGCGGCGAGTCGTGTGAAGTCACTATCGGACGACACTAGGCAGAAACCGTCGAATCTCCCGCTGTGCAGGAGGTCCATAGCGTCGATTACCAATGTGATGTCGGAGGCATTCTTGCCAGTTGTGTAAGCGAACTGCTGTTGGGGAATAATCGCATGCTTCGACAACACATCTGCCCACGCCTTAGACCGCGAGCTGGAAAAGTCCCCATAGATGCGCCGGACGCTCGCTTCACCGATTTTGGCAATCTCTTCGAACAGGCCGTCTGCAATCCGCGCCGAGGCGTTGTCGGCATCGATCAGGACGGCAAGGCGGGGAGAGCGGATGTCAGGCATGAGCGGCTCCGGTGGCGACCGCACAGTATGGCAAGGCAACCGCCCAAATGGTCAAGGGGACCTAGTAGTAGCCAAATTAGAGGTGTCTGGTTTTGGCGTACGGCCATACAGGTCAACGGCCGGAATGGCGAACGCACGGATTGACGGCGGGGCATCGCTACCCTGTGGCCGTCCCTGTGCCGCTGAAGGCGAGGGCGAGGGCGAGGGCGAGGATTTTGGACGTCGAGGCCCCATTGGTCGAAGCAGGCAATAGGCCCCCAATAGTGATAGCAATGTCGATCGCTCAGCCTGATCGTAGCAGAACGGGATTGGTGGGGCCCCGCACCATAAGGTTAGAAGCGAACGGCCGGCGACCGGTAGCGGTCGCCGGGGTTCGGTTGATGCAGGCGACCGCCTATTGGAAATCGCTCACGTGGTCTTTGGCCCACTGCGCCAGGGTCCTGGCCTTGCGACCGGTCACCTGCTCCACCGTCGGCCGAACGACGTCGGGCTTCTCGACCGTGTCGGACCAGTAATCGAGCAGCATCTTGATGATGGGCTCGGGGATGAATTTTGACATCGATTCCCGGAACGCCTCGGGCGAGGTTTCCACGAAGGTCAGCTGGCGGCCCAGCGCGGCGCCGATCGCCTCGAGCTGCTGGACACGGGTCAGTGCTTCTGGCCCCGTCATTGCGTAGATGCGGTTTTCATGGCCGGGTTCTGTCAGCGCCCTGGCCGCTACCGCGGCGACATCGGCTTCGTGGATCGGCGCCTGGGCGGAACGGGCATAGGGCCCCGAGACGGTGTTGCCATATTTGAGCGGCTGCGCCCAAGGCAGCAGGTTTAGCGCGAAGGTGCCGGGCCGCAGGATGGTCGCGGGCACGCCGGTCGACTGAACCGAGCGCTCGATGGCCAGGTGATGCATGGAACTGGCCGAGCCCTGGTCGCGGGCATGTTCAAGCGCCGCGGCGAGCGAGGACAGGACGACGAAATGCGACACGCCATTGGCTTTTGCCTGCTGTACGAAGGCGTCGACGCCGCCCTGTGCCGGAAAGACAAAGGCCTTGTCGACGCCGGCAAAGGCGGAAGCCGGCAGGTTCGCCGAACCGAAATCGCCAATCACCACCTCGGCTCCAGCCGGGATGGACGCCTCGGCATTGCGGGTCACCACGCGGACGCTTTCCCCCGCTTCGAGCAGCTGGCCGACGAGAGAACGGCCCACGGAGCCCGTGGCGCCGGTGATCAAAAGGGTCATGATAGTCTCCTGTTCTTGAGGTTTGGATGCTGGCTTGCTAAAGTGAACGGAATAATCTGTTCCTATCGGAACGGAACATTCCGGTCAAGATATTTTTGGAGAGTGCGGATGGCACGGCAACCCGGCGGGCGAGCCCGCGAGGCGAATGAGAATGACGGGCTGATCCTGGCGGCGGCGCGGGAGGTGTTCGTCGCCAACCCTTCGGCGCCCATAGCCGACGTCGCCCACAAGGCAGGCGTTGGCATGGGGGCGCTCTACCGGCGCTACGAAAGCAAGGAAGTGCTGCTGGCGACCATTTGCGCTGAGGGGCAGCGTGTCTATATCGCCAGTACCGAGGCGGCCCTCGCCAGCGACGCGCCGCCCTTTGAGGCCTATGCGGCCTTCATGCGCGATATTGTCGGCAAGGATACCCACGCCGTGTCCAGCCGGCTGGCCGGATCGTTCCAGCCGACCCAGATCCATGCCGAACTGGGGGAGAAGCTGCAGGCCGTTTCCGACGCCCTGTTTGCCCGCGTGCACGCATCGGGGGCCATGCGCAAGGATGTGACCCTGCTCGATATCGGCTTCATGCTCGAGGCTATTGCGCAGGTGCAGCTTGGCGATGCATCCCGCACCGCCGAGCTTCGCCAGCGCCTCCTGGCGCTGGTGCTGGATTCGCTGCGGGCGGAGGCGGCAACGGCGCCGCTACCGGGGCGCGCGCCGACATGGGAGGAGCAGAATATGCGGTGGATGCCGCGGCAGTGACGAGCCATACCGGCGATGCGGGTCAAGTCATCAGGCTACAAGGTCGGCCCACGCAAGGAGCGATCAAGGCACTACGCCAATTGACGTGGACAGATGCACAGCCGCCGCGGTCGCATCTGTGCCCTTCCTGCCGAAGTATTTCGCTCTCCCGACAGCTGCTTATGAGATTTCTGGACCACCACCAGCCCCACCCCGACCAAGTCGCCAGCACCGGCAATCTTCGTGGTACCAGAGCCGTTGGACCGCTCCCGACCCCATTTCGGTCACCAAAACGTCCAGCTGAAAGCAGACTACCCGGATAGCGCTTTCAGGAAGCGCCCGTCCCAATCCGGTCTAACGTATCATGGTGCTTTACCAGCCATCCTGCGCTTCGGCTGCGCCATATCACCGCTTCCAATAGGTCCTTGGGCGCCGCCATGGTACCCGACGATGGCATATGCACTGTCGCCACGGGGGCGCCGTGACCAGTCGGTCCATGTCCGGCTTCCCCAATGGCCTGCCGAAAGCGGACAGGCGGTCCCCACCCCAGCTTAGTCGCTCAATGGTCGAGAGCCAATGTCTGCTTTTGGGATATCGCGAACGGTTTTCGAATGACCTGAATGGGGCGCAAAGCGGTCGATTGGTGCCGAAAAGCGAGGTACCGGCCGACATGCCTTGACCGGCGCAGTCTTGTGTGAAAACTTCCATACAGATTTCACACACGCGTGATTTGGGCTGTCTTTTGTCCCGCGAAATCAATGGCTTAGGCTGAAGCCCTGCTTCACACAGAATCCAGGTTCCCCAGCCAAATTCCCCCTTCTGGTCGTTAAGCCTGGCTCGCGGGTGTCACGGATAAGCCTGTCGGACCGCGGGTGCGACGACTTTGCGGGTGATCGCTTGCCGCGGCGCCCCGAGCGCCCGCCCTTTCGCGTAAATGTTCCTACTTTATCTATAAAAGACAATTGACTACCCCAATCCCCCCTGCTTGCATGCCGGGGCGCGGTTGCGGCTCGGCGTTAAGATCGAGACACTGGCGCAGGCCGCTATGGGCCGGCGGCTGCAAAGAGGCCCCCAGGGAGGACAACATGAAGCGCCTTGTCGTTTTGACGAGTCTTACTGTTCTGTTGACGTCGACCGCCATGGCCGAGACCGCGGCCAAGCGCATCGCATTATCCAACAACTATGCCGGCAATTCGTGGCGCCAGGCCATGCTGGAAAGCTGGGAAACCATCACCAAGCCTGCGGTCGAAGCGGGCATCGTTGCCGCGGCCGATCCGTTCACGACCGCGGAAAACCAGGCCACCGAGCAGGCGGCGCAGATCCAGAACATGATTCTGGAAGGCTATGACGCCATCGTGGTCAATGCCGCCTCGCCGACCGCGCTCAATGGCGCCGTCAAGGAAGCCTGCGACGCCGGCATCACCGTTGTTTCGTTCGACGGCATCGTCACCGAGCCCTGCGCCTGGCGCATCGCCGTCGATTTCAAGCAGATGGGCAAGGACCAGTTGACCTACCTGGCCGGGCGGCTGCCCGAGGGCGGCAAGCTGCTGGAAATCCGCGGGCTGGCGGGCGTGTTCGTCGATGACGAAATCTCTGCCGGCATCCATGAAGGCGTGGCCGAGAATTCCCAGTTCGAGATTGTCGGCTCGGTGCATGGCGACTGGGCGCAGGACGTGGCGCAGAAGGCCGTTGCCGGCATCCTGCCGAGCCTGCCCGCGGACATTGTCGGCGTGGTCACCCAGGGTGGCGATGGCTATGGCGCGGCCCAGGCCTTCGCGGCGGCCGGTCGTGACATGCCGCTGATCATCATGGGCAACCGCCAGGACGAGCTGGCCTGGTGGAAGGAGCAGAAGGACGCCAATGGCTACGAGACCATGTCGGTTTCCATTGCGCCCGGCGTCTCCACTCTCGCCTTCTGGGTCGCCCAGCAGATCCTTGATGGCCAGGACGTGCCCAAGGACCTGGTGGTGCCATTCCTCCGCATCGACCAGGATGGCCTCGAAGCCAGCCTCGAAACCACCCCTGCCGGTGGTGTCGCCAATGTCGAATATAGCCTTGAGGATGCCCAGGCGGTCATTGCCGCGGCCAAGTAGGTCTGCCAGTCTTCAGGACCATGACTAAACAAAAAGACGATCCCGTCTTGGCAGTGGACGGCGCCAGCAAGAGCTTTGGCGCCGTTCGCGCGCTTGACGGGCTGAGCTTCGCGCTCGCGGCCGGCGAATGCGTCGGCCTGGTGGGGCACAATGGCGCCGGCAAGTCGACGCTGGTGAGCATCATGAATGGCGGGACGCGGCCCGATACCGGCACGATCCGCCTCGATGGCAACACGGAAACCGAGCGCTATTCGGTCGCCGTCGCGCGCAAATATGGCGTGCGCTGCGTGTTCCAGGAGCTGTCGCTCTGCCCGAATCTCGATGTCACCGAGAATACCCGGATCGCCCATGCCTCCATCAGCGGCTTCAATTGGCGCCGTCGCGCCGAGCGCCTGGTGCGCGGCAAGCTGGACGAGATTTTCCCCGGGCACGGCATTGATTGCGGCCAGGCCGTCGGCATGCTGAGCATCGCCCAGCGCCAGATGGTCGAAATCGCCATGGCGTTTTGCCAAAGCGATGGGCCGGCGCGCATCGTGATCCTGGACGAACCCACCTCCTCGCTCGATGCCAGCATCGCACGGCAGATGCTGGCCTATATCCGCACCTTCGTCGCCGGGGGCGGCTCGGTCGTCCTCATCTCCCATATCCTGAGCGAAATCCTGACCACGACGGACCGCATCGTGGTGATGAAGGATGGGCGCGTCGTCGCCGATGGCCCCTCCAGCACCTTCACGCTCGAGAGCCTGGTCGGGGCGATGGGCAGCGTGGTCCGGGCGCGCGATGCCGCAGCGCCGCCACGGAACCGCACCGGCTCCGAGCCGATCCTGTCCCGGCGCGGCGCCGATGGCTCCCCCGAATTCCGCGCCTATCCGGGTGAAATCGTCGGCCTGGCGGGTCTGGGCGGTCACGGGCAGACCGAGACGCTGGTCGCGCTGTTTGGCGGCTTCGGCGGCGATTGGATTGCGCGCGGGGACATCAAGGCGGCCTTCGTGGCCGGGGATCGCCATGTCGATGGCAACCTGCCGATGTGGAGCATCCTGCGCAATATCTCGATCACGCTTTTGAACGACCTGACCCGTTGGGGCCTGGTCAGCGAGCGAGACGAGCGCGCCGCTGCCCAGGGCTGGCGCGAGCGCATCGGCATTCGCACCGACAGCCTCGACAATCCCATCCTGTCGCTGTCGGGCGGAAACCAGCAGAAGGTGCTGTTCTCCCGGGCGCTGGCGACGCGGGCGCCGATCGTGCTGATGGACGACCCCATGCGCGGCGTCGATATCGGCACCAAGCAGGAGGTCTATTCGCTGTTGCGGACCGAGGCCGACAAGGGTCGCACCTTTGTGTGGTACTCGACCGAAATGGACGAAATCTGCCAGTGCGACCGGGTCTATGTGTTCCGCGAGGGCCGCATCGTGGTAGAGCTCACCGGCAGCGATATCAGCGAAGACCGGGTGCTGGCGGCTTCATTCTCCACCGAGGCCGCATGACCTGGTTCACCGCCGACCGCCTGCGCCTGCTGGTGCCCGCCCTCTCGCTGGCGGTCTTGCTGGCCGCTGTCTTCTGGGTGCAGCCGCGCGCCATGAGCTATACCGGGCTCAACCTGCTGTTCAATCTGGCGGTCCCCATCGCGCTGGCCACCATCGCCCAGATGCTGATCATGACGGTCAATGATCTCGACCTGTCCATGGGCACCTTCGTCAGTTTCTCGGCCTGCGTAACCGCGACGTTCCTGCAGGCCAACCCCTTGCTGGGCCTGCTCATTCTGGCTGGCTGCATTGGCGTCTATGCGGTCATGGGGGTAGTCATCTACCTGCGCAACCTGCCCTCCATCGTGGTTACGCTGGGGATGAGTTTCGTCTGGGCCGGGCTCGCCGTACTGCTGCTGCCGGCGCCCGGCGGCGTCGCGCCCGACTGGATCCGCGCCCTCATGGTCAGCAAGCCGCCACTGGTGCCGATGGCGATCATCGCCAGCGTGTTGATCGCGGCCGTCGCGCACTGGATCGTCATCCGCTCGGCCTTTGGCGTGGTCATTCGCGGCGTGGGCGGCAATGAACGCTCAGTCACTCGGGCCGGCTGGTCGGTGCTCCGGGCCCGCGCCGCAGCCTATGCGCTGGCCGGCACGTTTGCCGTCCTCGCCGGCATCTGCCTGGTCGGGCTGACGACATCCGCCGACGCCAATATCGCCCTGCGCTACACGCTGCTGTCGATTGCCGGGGTCATCCTGGGCGGCGGCGAATTCGTCGGCGGGCGCGTGTCGCCGATCGGCGCGGTCATCGGCGCGCTGACGCTGACGCTGGCCGCCTCGTTCCTGTCCTTCCTCAAGATTTCGCCCGATTGGCAGATCGGCGCCCAGGGCGCCATTCTCATCATCGTGCTGGCCGTGCGTCTGGTGCTCAATCGCCGCGAAAGCCGGTTCGCCAAATGAGCGTCCTCCGCACTCTTTTCGCAAAGCCGTGGATCTGGTCCTTCGTGGCCGCTGCCTGCGTCTGGCTGGTCACCATCGCCTTTACGGGTGGCGCTTCGGCGGTGGGCCTGTCACAGGCGGCGCTGACCTTCGCGGCATTCTCCATCATCGTCGGCATTGGCCAGATGTTCGTCATCACCCTTGGCCCGGGCAATGTGGATCTCTCCATCCCCGCAACCATGACGCTGGCGGGTACCGTCGCGCTCAAGATCATGGATACCAGCAATTCCATGATCCTGGTGGGCCTGCTGGTGACCCTGCTGATCGGGCTGGCCATCGGCATCCTGAACTACGGGCTGATCAAGCTGCTGCGCATTCCGCCGATCATCGCCACGCTGTCCTCGAGCTTCATCATCCAGTCGGCGGCGATTTCCTACAATCGCGGCATCCGCATCAAGCCGCCGCAGGCGCTGGCCGATTTCACCACCGCCGCGACGCTGGGCATCCCCAATCTGGCCTATCTGGCGCTGGCGGTTACGGTCGTGGCCTGGATCGCGCTTGAAAAGGGTATCTATGGCCGCTGGGTTTCGGCCGTGGGCCAGAACATGCGATCGGCCCGGATGGCCGGGGTGCCGGTCGATGGCGTTCGGGCAGTGACCTACCTGCTCTGTGCTGTGCTGGCGGCGCTGGCCGGCCTGCTGCTGAGCTGCTTTTCCGGCGGCGCGGCGCTCAACATGGGCGCCGAATACCTGCTAACCTCGATCGCCGTGGTGGTGATCGGCGGCACCGCCGTGGCTGGCGGTTCTGCCAACCTGCCCGGCATCTGGGGCGCTTCGCTCTTCCTGTTCCTGGTCGTCTCGATGCTCAACACCTATGGCGCCAGTGCCGGCATCCGGCTGCTGCTGACCGGGGGCATCATCATCGCGGTGATTATCGCCGCCAGCAGCAATCGGCGGACCTAGTTCGCGCGGTCGCCGCTCACTGTGCCTTGATGATGGAGCGCAGGACAGCGCGCTCCGCCTCCGTCAGCTCCGGCACGCCGGGCAGCCGCACGGCTCCTACCGCAAATCCCAGCATACCGAGCGCTTCCTTGACCACGGTGACGTTGGAGCCGTTGCGGTAATGGGTGCGCAGCTCCTCAAAGCCGGAGAAGCGGTTGATCAACTGGCGTGCCGCAGCAAAGTCGCCGCGCGTGAGGGCCGCGTGGACCTCGAGCGATATTTCGGGGAAGACATTGGCGAAGCCCGAGGTGAACCCGCGCGCGCCGATGGCATAGAAAGGCGGCGCCCAGGCTTCGGCCATGCCACAGACCCAGATGGCCGGCAGGTCCTCGGTACGGCGAATGACTTCCGCCAGCAGCATGATGTTGGTCGAGGCGAACTTGACGCCGGCGACATTGCCGTGGCTCGCCAGACGACGGAAATCGTCGACCGAGAACGTATCGGTGCGCACATAGGCGATGAAGGGCACGGTGGCAGCGTCCGCGAGCGCCAGGAAATAGTCGACCTGGGCCGATGGGCTGGCGAACGGATCCATGGGGTGATGGCCCATGATGGCCCCTGCCCCGGCGGCGATGGCGTCGCGCGCCAGCGCCCTGGCTTCGGTGAGCGATCGCCCCACGGCGGCGCTGACCAGGCACTTGCCGTCAGCCGCCTCGGCGGTCACCGCATGAACCTGGCGGATTTCCTCCAGCGAGAGCGAGAAGAACTCCCCGGTATTGCCCGCTGCCATCAGATTGTGGATGCCGGCCCCAGCAAGACGGGCGATCAACCGCGACAGCATGGCGGTATCGACTGTGCCGTCGGCGCCATAGGGCGTCACCGGAACGCCGGAAATGCCGGTCAGGGCGGCGCGTACGGATACCATCTGGTCGGTCACGGCTGTCGTCCTTGCTTATTCCTGAACACGAGATTGAGGTAGCTTTCGCCCGAGCGCAGCACGTGGTCGCGCATCGATGACGCGGCCCGCTCGGCATCGCGGGCAATGATCGCCTCGCCGACATCCACATGCTCGGCGAGGGCGCGCTGGCGCTCATCCGGATCGAGGTGGATGACCCGCCGGGCGCCGGCATCATAGAGCTGCTGCCGGTCGGTCAGCCGGCCCAGATACTTGCTGCGCGCCATCGTGTGGATGTGGTTGTGAAAGGCCTCGTTGAGGGTGATGAGGTCTTCCGGTCCGCCACGGGCGGTGGCTTGGCGCATCGCTTCGAGAATGGTGCCAAGCGCAGTCCCCTCCTCGGCGACATGGCGCCGCGAGGCCAGTTGGGCGATAGTCGACTCGAGCGCGGCGCGGGCCAGGATCATCTCCTCCGCCCAGGCATAGTCGAACCGGACGATCACGCCGCTGCGCGGCTTTGTCTCGACCAGCCCGTCCGTCTCGAGCTGGCGCAGGGCCTCCTTGACCGGCGTGGTGCTGACCCCGAGTTGCTCGGCCAGCCGGCGCTCGTTGAGGCGCGAACCGGACTCGAACTTGCCGGACAGGATCGCCTGGCGCAGCGCGCGGTGGACATGCTCACGCAGGCCCGCAACGGCAAGCGGGCCCAGCGGCGCTATCCCGACCGTCTGCTCCGGCACGTTTTCCAACATTCTCGTCGTCTCCGATTGACGCGACCGCAAACCTGTGAAATCTGATATATCAGATGCGTAGAGGTCCTGTCGATAACCGATGCTGGAAATTCCAGCGCCTCGCTCGAGCCAGTGCTGACCGGGAGGAATTGCCATGAAGATCGATCGCATGCGGGTGTTTGTGACGCGCGACAAGGATCGCCCCCGCGTCATCGTCGCGCTCGATACCGATGATGGCCTCACCGGCTGGGGCGAGTGCTACAATCATGGCCCAGACCTGGCTTTGCCGCCGCTGCTCGACTACCTCTACAATTTCCTGGCGGGACAGGACCCGTCTCGGGTCGACTACCTCGTCAACTACATGATCCAGCAGTGCCGCTTCCCGCCCGGTGCGCTCGGCCTGGCGGCAATCTCCGGCCTCGACCATTGCCTGTGGGATCTGGCCGCGAAAGCGCGCGGCGTACCGGTTTACAAGATGCTCGGCGGCGAAGTGCGCGACCGCATCAAGGTCTATGCCGGGGTCTATACGGCTCCCGATGTGCCGGCGGCCAAGGCCGAGCTCGACCGCCTCAAGGCGGAATGGGGCTTCACCGCGTTCAAGCTCAGCCCCTGGCGGCTGGAACTCAACAGCCATCGCTGGGGTGAGGTCGTGCGCACCTCGGCGGAGTATTTTGGCAAGCTGCGCGAAGCGGTCGATCCAACCTACGAGATCGCCTTCGATGCGCATGCCAAGATCTTCGACGTCAAATCCGCGCGCCAGCTCGGCAATGCCCTGGCGCCCTACGACCCACTGTTCTTCGAGGAGCCGCTGCGCCCGGAGAATATCGAGCTCTATGGCGAGCTCAACCAGGGTCTCAACTGCACGCTGGCGACCGGTGAGTCACTCTATAGCCGCAACGAATTCCTGCGCCTGCTGCAGGTGAAGGGCGCCGACCTCATCCAGCCCGACATTTGCGTCGTCGGCGGCATATCCGAGATGCGGCGCATTGCGACGCTGGCGGAGGCGCATTTCGTGGGTGTGGCGCCGCACAATCCGATGGGCCCGCTGGCGACCGCCGTCAACGTGCACTTCGCGGCCGCGCAGCAGAATTTCAGAATCCTCGAATACCGGCTGCCGGTCGGGCAGTGCTACATCTATGGCGGCACGGAGATCGAAACGCGCGAGGACGCGACCCGCTACGTGGTCGATCCCTACCTGCCCAAGGATGGCTATCTCGAATTGCGTCCCGATCGCCCGGGCTGGGGCGTCGAAATGGACGAAAAGGCCATGCAGGAGGACAGCTATGTGCATTGGCAGCGCCGTGTGCCCAAGCGCCCCGACGGCTCTTATGCCTTTGCCTGATCAGAACTGCGTGATTGTGCGAAATTCGGTGCGCCTGCCCAACACACTCGTAAGACGTATTTAAGCCGCGGCCTCTAGGGTGCCAGCGGTTGGATGTTTGGAAATAGCGTTGCACGCCCTCGTCGACTTCTTTCTGGTGGGGCATGACCCTCGCTTCGTTGCCCTGGCGGCAGTCGTTTGCCTCATTTCGGCCTATGCCTGCGTCAGCTTGTTGCGCCATGCCCACAAGGCCCAGGGTCGCACGCGTCACCTGTGGACCGGCGTCGCAGCGCTCGCTGTCGGTTTTGGCATCTGGGCGACCCATTTCGTCGCCGTTCTGGCGTTCCGGCCATGCTTTACCCTCGCCTATGACCTGCTGCTGACCGCGACATCGCTGGCCATCGCGATTGGCCTCTGCGGGCTGGGCATTGCCATGGCCATCCGCGGCACCAGCGTCTGGGACCATTTCCTCGGTGGCGCCGTGGTGGGCGTTGCCATTTCGAGCATGCACTATACCGGCATTGCCGCGCTGGTCATGGGTGGCGACATCGCCTGGAACGCTCCGATGGTGGGCGCCTCGATTGTGGCCGGACTGGTACTGGCGGGGCTGGCATCGGTAAGCGCCATGGGCGCCGGCTGGCAGCGGCTGACGCTGGGCGCACTGCTGCTGACGCTTGCCATCTGCCTGATGCATTTCACCGCCATGGGTGCGGCCGATTTCGGCCGCTGCTTCCCGCTCAGCGCCGATGGCGAAATCAATGGCGGCTGGCTGGCCTTGGCCATCGCCTTCGTTTCCATGTTGATCCTGGGCGCGGCATTCGGCAGCGTCGTGCTCGACGAGGCCGATCGCCGCCGCACCGAGAGGGAACGCGAGCGGCAGGCCGCCGACGCGGTCCGCTTGAGCGAGGTCAGCGGGCGGCTGGAACTGGCAATGACCCACATGTCGCAGGGCCTTGGGCTCTACGATGCCGAGGGCATTCTGCGGCTGCATAACCGGCGCCTGCCGACCCTGCTCGGCCTCGACCCGGCGCAGGACCTGACTGGACAGAGTTTCCGCGACGTCTGCCGGATGACGATTATCGGGCCCGACGGGACACCGCCAACCGACATCGAAGAGCGCGTCGATCAGGTGCTCGCCCAGCACCTGCCGCTGATTTCCGGCGTCGGTGGCGATATCGAGCACACTTTTGGCGACGGGCGGACGCTGCGGATCAATCACAGCCCGATCGGCGATGGCTCCTGGGTCAGCACGATCGACGACATCACCGAGCGGCAGCGCACGGAAGCAGCCATCTTCCACCTCGCCCATCATGACGGGCTCACCGGCCTGCCCAATCGCGCGCAGTTCAACGAGCGCTTCGACATGGCGCTGCAGGCGGCCAGCGCAGGCGACGACAATGTCGCCGTCATTGCCATCGATCTCGATCGCTTCAAGGAGGTCAATGACGGCTATGGCCATGCCGCGGGCGACCAGGTGCTCAAGTCCCTGGCCGAACGGCTGACGCACGGTCTCAGGGATGGCGAGCTGGTCGCGCGGCTGGGCGGCGACGAGTTTGCGGCCATCAAGTCGTTCACCTCGATGGACGCGCTGCGGGAATTCCTGGTCCGCATCGAAGCGGCCCTGTTCACCCGTGTCTCGGTCGGCACGACCTTCGTCAGTACCGGCGGCAGCATCGGCGTCGCCATCTATCCCGAAGACGGGGCGGAACGCTCCAAGCTCCTGAGCAATGCCGATCTGGCCATGTATCGGGCCAAGGCGGAGTTCGATCGCCACATCTGCTACTACGAGCGCGAGATGGACGAGCATGCGCGGCAGCGCCGCGAGATGGCCAAGGACATCTGGGCCGCGCTGGAGCAAGACGCCTTCTACCTGGTCTATCAGGTGCAGAAGTCGGTCGCGACCAACGAGATCACCGGCTACGAAGTGCTGTTGCGCTGGGACCGTCCGGGCCATGGCCTGGTGTCGCCGGCCGACTTCGTGCCGGTGGCCGAGGAATGCGGGGCCATCGGGGCCATCGGCGCCTGGGTGCTCAAGATGGCGTGCCTCGACGCCGCGAGCTGGCCCGAGCCGCACAAGGTGGCGGTCAATATTTCTGGGCTGCAGTTGAGCCAGGTGGACCTGATCGACACGGTTCGCGCCGCCTTGCTGCGCTCGGGCCTGTCACCCAAGCGCCTCGAACTGGAAGTCACCGAAACCTCGATCATCGCCGACAAGAAGCGGGCGCTGCATATCCTGCGGCAGGTCAAGGCGATGGGCGTGTCGATCGCCATCGACGATTTCGGCACCGGCTATTCCTCGCTCGACACCCTGCGCAGCTTCCCGTTCGACAAGATCAAGATCGACCGCTCGTTCATGACCGAGGTCGAGGTCAACGAACAGTCCAAGGCCATCGTGCGGGCCATTCTGGCGCTGGGCAGAAGCCTGCATGTGCCGGTGCTGGCCGAGGGCGTCGAGACGATGGCACAGCTCGAAGTGTTGCGCGCCGAAGGCTGCACCGAGGCGCAGGGCTTCCTGCTAGGACGCCCCGGCGTCATCGACTGGAGCGATGCGCTCGAGCCCTGGACCGTCGCCGGCTAGACCCGAGCAGCACTGCGCCTCGATGCTGGTCAGTCCAACAGCACCGTCGCTTCGACCTCGAACAGCATGGGGTCGATTGCCAGCCTGGGAACCGGCACCAGCGTCTGCGCCGGCAGCCTGTCGCCGAACATGTCCTTGACGTTCCGGGTCAGCACCTCGAGCTTGCCCATGTCGTGGTCGACCACATAAATCGTCAGCTTGGCGACCTGGTCGGGTCTGGCCCCGAGCCCTTCAAGGGCGGCGCCCAGGTTTGCATAGGCCTGTTGAACCTGGGTGGCGAAGTCGGGCGAGAGGCCGCCCGTGCTGTCCTGGCCGCCCTGCCCCGAAATATAGGCTATCCGCCCCCCGCTCGGCACGATCACGGCCGTGCTGTAGCCGTTCGGCGTCGGGTCGAACATGTTCTGCGGATTGACGATGGTCAGCTTGCTCTCGTCGGCTGCGCTGGCCGCGGAAACGCCCATGGTCATGATGATTAGCCCTCCAGTGAATAGCTGTTTGATGGCGTGTGACATGATTTTTCTCGGCTCCATGGCCGGCAAGACCGACGCTCGCAGACCCTTGGGATTGAATCTCGGCCTGTCCATGCGATACACTCGTACGGTGTACGAGTGATGCCATCGTACACCGTACGAGTCAATCGTTCGGAGTCGACATTTGTGGCATTGCCGGCCTAAGTCGGCGGCGGATCAGCGAGGAATACGGATGGCAGCCAAACGCAGCGGTACCGGGAGCAAACGGCCTCCGCGCACGGACGCGTCACCCGCGTCGGCATCGCGGGGCGAGCCCGCGCTTTCGCTGGACCGCATCGTGGCGACGGCGGTCGAGCTGCTCGATGCCCAGGGAATCGAGGGCCTGACCATGCGCCGGCTTGCCGACCGCCTCGGCGCGGGCGCCATGAGCCTTTACTGGCATGTCGGCAACAAGGAAGAGGTCTTCGACCTGGCGCTCAATGCAGTGCTCGACTATGCCGGGCCATCACCCGCCCCCGAAGCTCGGGACTGGCGGCGGGACGTCGTCCACCTGCTTGAGGATTGGCGCGCCTGCATGCTGCGCCACCCATGGTCGGCAGCGCTGCTGCCGCGCCGGGCGCTCGGTCCGAACATGCTCGGGCGGCTTGAGCTTCTCAGCAGCACCCTGTCCAAAGCCGGCGTGGCCGAGGTCGATCTCAACGTCGCGATCTGGTCGCTGTGGAACTACGTGATGGGTGCCACGATCACCCTGGGCAATTTCGAGCGATCCGATGAAGACAAGGCCGCGGCACAGCAGCGCTTGGCCGAGCTCGGGGAACGCTATCCGACCATCGAGCACTCGCGTCTGCTGCTCGACAGCGACTGGGACGGCGCCTTCCGCAAGGGCCTCGATTTCCTGCTCGACGGCCTCGCGCCGCGGTCGGCGCCAGTCGGCCAATAAAAAACGCCGGGGCAGAACCCCGGCGTCAAGTTTGGTTGGGAAGTCCTGGTTAGTTGGCTGCGGCGTTGGCGTCGGCCCAGCTCTTGACCAGCTCGTCGTAGTTCACCGTGACGCCCTGCTCCTTTTCGTTCTCGATCGGGAGCTGCGGGGCGATGTTGCCCTTGGCAACGGCATCGGCGTTCCAGTAGGCGAGGTCATGCTCCTCGGCCAGCTTGGGTCCGATATCGCCCTGGATGCCGGCACGCTCGAGACGTTCCAGCACGGCTTCCTGCTCGGCGCAGAGCGAGTCCATGGCTTCCTGCGGGGTCTTGGCACCCGACGAGGCATCGCCGATTGCCTGCCACCAAAGCTGAGCGAGCTTGGGATAGTCAGGCACGTTGGTGCCGGTCGGGGACCACTGGATGCGCGCGGGGGAACGATAGAACTCGATCAGCCCGCCGAGCTTGGGCGCCCGGTCTGTAAAGCTCTGATGCCGGATGGTCGATTCCCGCGCAAAGGTCAGGCCCACCTGCGACTTCTTGACGTCTACCGTGAGGGAGGTGACGAACTGGGCGTAGAGCCATGCGGCCTGCGCCCGATCGACCGGGGTCGACTTCAGCAGCGTCCACGAGCCCACGTCCTGGTAGCCGAGCTTCATGCCCTCCTGCCAGTAGACGCCATGTGGGGAGGGGGCAAAGCGCCACTTGGGCGTCCCGTCCTCGTTCACCACTGGCAGTCCTTCCTTGACGAAGTCGGCGGTGAAGGCCGTGTAGGTGAACATCTGCTGGGCAACCTTGCCCTGGCTCGGCACCGGACCCGATTCCGAGAAGGTCATGCCCTGGGCTTCCGGCGGTGCATAGGCCTTCATCCAATCGAGATACTTCTGGATCGAATAGACCGCGGCCGGACCATTGGTGTCACCGCCACGGGCGACGCACGAACCGACAGGCCGTGAGTTCTCGTCGACTTTGATGCCCCACTCGTCGACGGGCAGTCCATTGGGGATACCCTTGTCGCCGTTGCCGGCCATCGACAGCCATGCATCGGTGAAGCGCCAACCGAGCGAGGGATCCTTCTTGCCGTAGTCCATATGGCCATAGACCGGGCCTTCGCCCATGTCGCGGCCGGTAAAGAACTCGGCAATGTCCTCGTAAGCGGACCAGTTGACCGGAACGCCGAGGTCGTAGCCATACTTGGCCTTGAAGTCGGCCTTGGCGGCCTCGTCGTTGAACCAGTCATAGCGGAAGAAATACAGGTTCGCGAACTGCTGGTCGGGCAGCTGGTAGAGTTCGCCGTCCGGAGCGGTGGTGAACGAGGTACCGATGAAGTCATCGAGGTGCAGGTTCGGATTGGTCACCGAAGCGCCTTCGCCGGCCATCCAGTCGGTCAGGCTGCGGGCCTGCTGGTAGCGCCAGTGGGTGCCGATAAGGTCGGAGTCGTTGACATAGGCGTCGTAGATGTTCTCGCCCGACTGCATCTGCGTCTGCAGCTTTTCGACCACGTCGCCTTCGCCGATCAGGTCATGGGTGACCTTGATGCCGGTCAGCGCGTAGAATGCCGGAGCCAGCACCTTGGACTCATACTCGTGCGTGGTCAGTGTTTCGGACGCGACCTTGATCTCCATGCCGGCAAAGGGGGCTGCCGCATCCATGAACCACTTCAGTTCGGCCTCTTGATCCGCTCGGCTCAGGGTCGACATATCGCCGATCTCGGCGTCGAGGAACTTGATGCCCTCTTCCATGCTTTGGGCCCAGACCGGGCTCGTCGCCAGCAGCGCCATCAGCGCTGCGGTTGATGTCAGTAGTTGCCGTCGCATTCTAGAATCCTCCCTTTGGATTGCATTCTTGCGATACGGAGGAGCGGCCACCTCGCCGCCTCCCCGGTCTAAACTCCCCTAGACGAAGCGGAACACGCAGATCGCGTAGACCACCGATAGGGCGAGACTCCACCACAGCTCCGGGCCAACCAGCCCAAGCCATGCAAGATTGATGAAAGCGCTGCCGAGCAGCGACACGAAGAGGCGATCGCCGCGCGTCGTTTCGAACCGCAGGATGCCCACGCGCGGACTGCCGCCCGGGACGCGCCATTCCCAGATCGCCATGCCCACGAGCAGCAAAGCGATGGTCCCGAAGAAGGCCGCCGTCGGCCAGGTCCATGCCATCCACGAAAAGTTCATGGCCTTGCTCCTCTCACACGCGGCCCAGGGCGAAGCCCTTGGCGATGTAGTTGCGGACGAAATAGATGACGAGCGCGCCCGGAATGATGGTCAGCACCCCCGCTGCTGCCAGCACGCCCCAGTCGAGCCCCGAAGCGGAGACTGTACGCGTCATGATGGCCGAGATGGGCTTGGCGTCCGTCGTGGTCAGGGTGCGGGCCAGCAGCAGCTCGACCCAGGAGAACATGAAGCAGAAGAAGGCGGCCACGCCGATGCCCGACGCGATCAGCGGCATGAAGATGCGGACGAAGAAGCGCGGGAACGAGTAGCCGTCGATATAGGCGGTTTCGTCGATTTCCTTGGGCACGCCGCTCATGAAGCCTTCGAGGATCCACACCGCCAGCGGCACGTTGAACAGGCAATGGGCGAGCGCCACGGCGATGTGCGTGTCGATCAGCCCGAAGGAGGAGTAGAGCTGGAAGAAGGGCAGAGCGAACACCGCCGGCGGCGCCATGCGGTTGGTGAGCAGCCAGAAGAACAGGTGCTTGTCGCCCAGAAACCGGTAGCGCGAGAAGGCATAGGCGGCCGGCAGTGCCACGGCCAGCGAGATGATGGTGTTGAGCACCACATAGATGATCGAGTTGATATAGCCCGAATACCAGCTCGGGTCGGTGAAGATGACGGTGTAGTTGCGCAGGGTGAAATCGCGCGGCCACAGGGTGAAGGCGCTCGTGATCTCCTGGTTGGTCTTGAAGCTCATGTTCAAGAGCCAGTAGAGCGGCAGCAGCAGGAAGATGATGTAGAGCGTCGGCACCAGCCAGCCCAGGTTCAAACCAGCACGGCTGCGGTTCAGCGCGGCAACCTCCACCGGGGCGGCGGCACTGCGGCTCATCGGCAACGTATCGGCCGTGGCGTTGTGGTCGGTCATTGCTCGTTCCCCTGCCCGTAATTGGTCATGACCGTGTAGAAGACCCAGCTCAGCAGCAGCACGATGAGGAAGTAGATCAGCGACATGGCCGCGGCCGGACCCACGTCGAACTGGCCGATCGCCATCTTGACAAGGTCGATGGAAAGGAAGGTCGTTTCGTTGCCCGGCCCACCGCCGGTTACGACGAAGGGCTCGGTGTAGATCATGAAGCTGTCCATGAAGCGCAGCAGCACGGCGATCAGCAGCACGCGCTGCATCTTGGGCAGTTGGATGAAGCGGAACACGCTCCAGCGCGAGGCGCCATCGATGCGCGCCGCCTGGTAATAGGCGTCGGGAATGGAGACGAGCCCGGCATAGCAGAGCAGCACGACAAGGCTCGTCCAGTGCCAGACGTCCATCACCACGATGGTGGCCCAGGCGTCGAACGGATCCTGCACATAGTTGTAGTCGACGCCCAGCCCGGCCAGCGCCCGGCCCAAGAGGCCAATATCGACGCGGCCGAAGACCTGCCAGATGGTGCCCACCACATTCCACGGGATCAGCAGCGGCAGCGCCATGAGCACGAGACAGACCGGCACGCCCCAGCCGCGCTTGGGCATATGCAAGGCGATGAAAATGCCGAGCGGTATCTGGATGGCGAGGATGATGCCGGAGAAGATCAGGTTGCGCCACAGCGCTTCCCAGAAGCGCGATGAGTGCAGCGTGTCGTCGAACCAGTCGAGGCCGGCCCAGAAGAACTGGTTGTTGCCGAAGGTGTCCTGCACCGAATAGTTGACCACCGTCATCAGCGGGATGATCGCCGAGAAGGCAACGAGCACCAGCACGGGGAGCACGAGAAACCAGGCCTTGTTGTTCCAGGTCTTTTCCATGGCTACGCTCCCAAAGCCTGCCGCCAAGAGTCGGCGTAGATGTTGATGCCCTTGGGGTCGAACGAGACGCGCGGCTCAGCCGGCAGTTCGTGATGCTCGGGCAGGATGGCGGCGATGTCGCTGCCTTCCAGCGTCGCGCGCACGATGCGATGGCGGCCGATATCCTCCACCGTCCGCACCTGGATCGGCATGCCTTCGCGGCCAACACGGACATATTCGGGACGAACGCCGAGCTCGATGCGGGCGTTGTTGGCCGGCGCGGCAGCGCCCGGCAGGGCAATGGTCTGCGACCCCAGGCGCGCCGTGGCGCCTTCCAGCGTCACCGGCATGACATTCATGCCCGGCGAGCCGATGAAATAGCCCACGAAGGTGTGGCTGGGCCGTTCGAACAGTTCGGCCGGCGTGCCGATCTGCACGATCTGGCCCTCGAACATCACCACCACGGATTGGGCAAAGGTCAACGCCTCGGTCTGGTCGTGCGTGACATAGACCATGGTGTAGCCGAAGCGCTTGTGCAGTTCCTTGAGCTGGCTGCGCAAAACCCACTTCATATGCGGGTCGATGACGGTCAGCGGCTCATCGAACAGGATGGCGTTGACGTCCTGCCGGACAAGGCCGCGGCCGAGCGAGATCTTCTGCTTCTGGTCGGCAGTCAGGCCCCGCGCCCGCTTGTGCGCCCGGTCGGCCAGGCCAATGATTTCGAGCGTCTCGGTGACGCGCCGCTGGATGTCGGCTTCGGCGACGCCGCGGTTGCGCAGCGGAAACGCCATGTTATCGAACACCGACATGGTGTCGTAGACCACGGGAAACTGGAACACCTGGGCGATGTTGCGACGTTCCGTGGGCAAGTCAGTCACGTCCTCGTCGCCGAACAGGATGCGCCCACGCGAGGGCGCAACCAGGCCCGAGATGATGTTGAGGAGGCTCGTCTTGCCACAGCCGGATGGTCCAAGCAGCGCATAGGCGCCGCCATCGGCAAAGGTGTGGTGCACTTCCTTGAGCGCGTAGTCCTCGTCCCGCGTCGGGTTGGCGAGGTAAGAGTGCCGGATATGATCGAGAACGATGCGGGCCATGTCTGCTCCTACGCCGCCTGTGCCGTAGCCTGCCCGACAGCGCGACCGGCGCCGTCGAACACCATCAGCAGGCGGGGATCGAGAAACACGTCGATCTCCTCGCCCACGGCGAAAGTCTGCACGCCCGGCGTCAGCATGATCCAGTCGGCGCTGGCAAAGCTGAGATGGACGAAGCTCTCCGAGCCGGTGATTTCGAGCGCGGTCACCACGGCGCGCAGGGCCACGGCATCGGGAGCCGCCCGGCTGAGCGACAGATGGTGGGGCTGGAAGCCCATCGTATAGGCGCCATCGGCGATATCATGCAGGGCGTCGGTGGCCGGGAAGCTGACGCCGCCATCGAGCGTGAAGGTGCCGACCGATTTTTGCATCGCCACGGTGTTGAGCGGGGGATCGGCGAAGGTCCGCGCCGTGATCAGGTCGGCGGGGCGACGGAACACCTCGATGGTGCGACCGAACTGGGTCACGCGCCCTTCCGACAGTGTCGCCGTATTGCCGCCAAGCAGCAGCGCTTCCGATGGCTCGGTTGTGGCATAGACGAAGATGGTGCCGCTTTCGGCAAAGATGCGCGGCAGCTCGGCGCGCAATTCCTCGCGCAGCTTGTAGTCGAGATTGGCCAGCGGCTCGTCGAGCAGCACCAGCCCGGCATTCTTGACGATGGCCCGCGCCAGGGCGGTGCGCTGCTGCTGGCCGCCCGACAGGTTCAGCGGCGTCCGGCCGAGATAGGGCGTCAGCTTCATCAGCGCCGCGGCGCGCTGCACGGCATCATCGATGCTCTTGCGGTCGGCGCCGGCCACCCGCATGGGCGAGGCGATGTTGTCGTAGACCGTCATCGACGGGTAATTGATGAATTGCTGGAACACCATGGCAACGTCACGCTTCTGCGGCGATACGCCGGTGACATCGGCGCCGTCGACATGGATCGTGCCGCTGCTGGGCCGGTCGAGCCCGGCCATGATGCGCATCAGGCTGGTCTTGCCGGACCGCGTCGGGCCGAGCAGCACATTGAGCGTGCCGCGTTCGAGCCGCAGCGAGATATCGCTGAGATGGGTCTCGGCGCCGACCTGTTTGGTGATGTTGCGCAGCTCGAGCATGGCTTCTCCTATCCGGCCGCCGCGACGGGCTGGGGCATGAGGGTGGCAAGAAAGGCGTCGAGATCGGCTTTGGCGATGGCGCTGCCCAAGAGGCCCCTTTTGGTCCGCCGCCACAGGATGTCGTCGCTGGTGACAGCCCATTCGTTGTCGACCAGGTAGCGGACCTCGGCCTCGTAGAGATCGGCGCCGAAGTGACGGCCGAGGTCGGCATGGCTGCGGGCCTTGCCGAGGACGTGCTCGGCCCGCGTGCCATAGAGACGCGCCAGACGCGTCACATGCGCTGCGTCGAGAAACGCGTAGCGGCGCCGGAGACCGGCGACCAGATCGTCAAAGCCGGCGGTCGGAAAGTCCCCGCCGGGCAGCGGCACGCGCTGGGTCCAGGGCTTGCCACGCGTCCCGATCAGGGCTTCCACCTGTTCGAGTGTCGACTCCGCCAGGCGCCGGAACGTGGTCAGCTTGCCGCCAAAGACATTGATGAGCGCAGCTTTGCCGTCGCCCCCGGTGCTCTTGAGCACGTAGTCGCGCGTCGCTTCCTGGGCGCGGCTGGCGCCATCATCGAACAGCGGCCGCACGCCGGAATAGCTCCAGACGATATCGTCACGCGTCACCGGCCGGGCGAAATACTCGCTGGCGGCGCTGGTGAGGTAGTCGACCTCCGCGTCGCTGATACGGACATTGGCCGGATCGCCCAGATAGTCCAGGTCCGTGGTGCCGATCAGCGTGTAATCGGTCTCGTAGGGGATGGCGAAGATGATGCGGCCGTCGCTGTTCTGGAACATGTAGCAGCGGTCGTGGTCATAGAGCTTGCGCACCACGATGTGGCTGCCCTGCACCAGGCGCACATTGCGCGCGCCATTGTCGCCCAGCGCGCCCGTCAGCACCTGGTCGACCCAGGGGCCGGCAGCGTTGATCACCAGCCGCGCCTGCACCGTTTCGGTGGCCCCGCCCTGCCCGTCGCGCAGCACCACGTTCCACAGCTCGCCTTCGGCCCTTGCCGAGACTACCGCCGTGCGGGTCCGAATGGTGGCGCCGCGATCGGCCGCGTCGCGGGCGGTGAGCGCCACCAGCCTGGCGTCGTTCACCCAGCAATCGGAATATTCGAAGGCGCGGCCGAAGATGGGTTTGAGCGGCTTGCCGGCCGGATCGGTGCGCAGGTCCAGAGTGCGCGTTGCGGGCAAGAGCTTGCGGCCGCCGAGATGATCGTAGAGGAACAGGCCAAGCCGCAGCAGCCAGGCCGGGCGCAGCCCCTTGTGATGCGGCAGCACCAGGCGCAGCGGCCAGATGATATGCGGCGCCGCGGCCCACAGCACCTCGCGCTCGGCGAGCGCCTCCTGCACCAGGCGAAATTCGTAATGTTCGAGGTAGCGCAGCCCGCCATGGATGAGCTTGGTGGCGGCCGAAGAGGTACCGCTCGCCAGATCGTCCTTCTCGGCCAGCAGGACATCGTATCCCCGGCCAGCCGCATCGCGAGCGATGCCACAGCCGTTGATGCCGCCGCCGATCACCACGATGTCGTGGACGCGCGCAGTGCTCAACACTTCCTCCCGTCCCGGTCGCCGGTTTGCCCGATCTACAAGAACTGACGGAAGCTAGGGCGAAAGCAAAACGAATGTCAACCGAAGAACAAGCGCGCCTTGATCGGCGCCAGCCAAGCCACTGACACCACGCTCAAAGATCTTCTACCAGCGCTGATGTCTCGATCAGGCGCACGCCCGAAGCTGTGGATATGGCGCGCACCGCATCGAGCGCACAGCGGTCGGTGACGAAAGTATCCACCTGCGAAAGATGGGCAATGCGCACCGGCGCGGTCCGCTCGAACTTGGTCGAATCGGCCACGAGGATGACATGGCGGGCATTTTCGATGATGGCCTGCGCCACCTTCACTTCGCGATAGTCGAAGTCCAGCAGCGCCCCGTCGGCATCGATGGCGGAGGCGCCAATGACCGCATAATCGACCTTGAACTGCTTGATGAAATCGACTGCGGCCTCACCGACGACACCGCCATCCGATCCGCGCACCACCCCGCCCGCAATCACCACCTCGATGCCACGATAGATACGCATCCTGTTGGCAACGTTGATGTTATTGGTAATCACCATCAGCCCGGAATGGTTGAGCAATGCCTGGCTCACGGCCTCGGTCGTGGTGCCGATATTGATGAAGAGCGAGGCATTGGAGGGGATCAGCGCGGCCGTGGCATTGCCGATGGCAGCCTTCTCGGGCGCGGCTATGCGCCGCCGGGCCTCGTACTCGACGTTTTCGACGCCCGACGGGAATACGGCCCCGCCATGGGTGCGGGTCAGCACGCCGTGATCGCAGAGCTCGTTGAGGTCCTTGCGGATGGTCTGAACCGATACGTTGAACCGGCTGGCCAGCGCCTCGACGACCACCTGGCCCTCCTGCCGGGCCAATTCCACGATTTCTCCGCGCCGCCCGTCAAACATCTCGCCTCCCGCTAAAACCGACGCCGACCGGTGCTTTGCCCGTCGTGCTTTCGTTTCGACAATAACTCTCTTGCAAGCGAAGCAATTTCGCAAGTGCAGAGTCGACAGGGGCTCATGCGGGCAGAACCGGGTCGCGGCGGCAGGCGCTGAACCAGACCTGAATGGGCACTGGCCCGCTCGTTCAGGCGCCAGGCCGTAGGAGGCCGCAACTCAACCCGTTGCGGCCGAACCGCCGGCGTTTCAACAAGGCCCACGATGAAAACCCCGACGATTGCTGTTGTGGCGGCGCTTCTCGTCACCGCCGGTGCCCATGCTGCCGAATGCCGGCTCGACCACGCGACCTATGTCGAGCCCCTGTCGGGAGCCACACTCGTCTTTCACCCAAAGACCGCCGATCATGGCCTTATGACGTCAGGCGTGTTCGACCTGTCACTGCCAAACACGGCCGGGTCCCTGCCGGGCGAGATCACCTGGGGTGCCGGGCGCAATGCGCGGCCGGATGGCTTCATCAGCCGGCCCTGCACCGCAGAACAGCGCGCCGACAGCCCCAATGCATGCTGGCTTTGGATGGGAAATGTCTACGCCATCGGCAACGGCACTGCCTCGCTGCTTGACGACGCCGCAATGGAAGCGCCACAGACGGTGCTGCTAGCCGATTTTGGCCGCGCCCTGCGCTGGGATACCAATTTCATCACCGCCAACCCCGCGGCCCAGGCCATGGACGTGTTCACCCTCAGCGCCTGCGCGCCATAGCGCACGCCCCACTCTCGAAGGATGCCCGTCCGTGGATGAAGAGCTGAAATGGCTGCTGCTGCTGATCGTGCTGGCCTTTGACGGGCTGTTTCTGGCGGCCGTCATCAGCAAGTATTTCGAAGTGAAGCGCGCCAGTTTCTGGGCTGCGGTGCCCGGCAAGATCGTTTCGTCGCGCAGCGAGGCCCGCCGCGTGGAAAAGATCAGCGCCGGCAGCGCCCGCACCCGGATACGCGATACCGAGCTGCGCAATTTCGCGGTCGTTAAATATGTGTTTCAGGCCGATGGCCGGCGTCAGGTAGGCCAGCGCATCAGCCTTGCCGAAGACGTGGGCAACTTCCAGGTCGCCGAAAAGCTCAAGCGCTACCCCGTCGGCGCCGCTGTGACCGTCTATTACGACCGCAATCGCCCAACCCAGAGCGTGCTGGAGCGCGACATGCCGATGCGGGGCTTCGAGATCGCGATCCTCTGCGGCATCCTCATCGGACTTGGCTGCCTGTTCCTGCTGCTGATCAGCGACAATGTCATGGCCGCACTTGGCCGCATGGCCCCCGACAGCCCGCAGGCCTGGGGCGCGGCGTTCTGCGCCGTCCTGGCCGCGGCCATGGCCGCTTTTGGCTACGGGTTGCGCCAGAAGGGCGCAGAAAGCCGCAAATGGCCCAGCACGAAGGGCGTGGTGCTGGCCTCCGACGTCGTGCAGGTCCAGGTCGGTCGGCAGTATCGCTGGTGGCTGCTCAATCGCAAGCTGATCCGCGATCGGACCACCTATAGCTACGCCGTTGGCGGGGTGACCTATCGAAGCGACCGCGTGCGTTTGGGCGGGCAGGCCTATGCCAGCTTCAGCGCGTTGGCGCGGCGGGCGGCGCTCAGGTTCGAGCCCGGCGTGCCGGTGGACGTCTACTACAATCCCCTGTCCCCCACCGAAGCGGTGCTGGTTCGCGGGGCTCAGGGCCAGTGGATGGTCTCGGTCGCAGCCGCCGCCATGCTCGCGCTGGCGGCCCGCCTGGCGGGCCTGCTCTAGGTCGGCCGCCGACTTCATGTTTCCCCTCGGCAGTCGATGAAGACCCACCTCGCCGGGTCGCGCGACGGCTGATCAGGCGATAGCTGTTATCTCGAGATCCTGCTCGCCCAGGGTCACGCTGTCGCCGACCGACTTGCCCATGAAGGCGGCGGCAATGGGCGACACGTAGGAGATCGATCCGGCCTTGGGATCGGCTTCATCCTCGCCGACGATACGATAGGTCTGCCGGCGCCCGTCGTCGCGGGTGAAGGTGACGGTGGAGCCGAATGCCACGATATCGGTCGTGGCGGGGTCGGGCATGAGCTGGGCCGTCCTCAGCCTTTCGGCATAGTAGCGCAGATCGCGCACCGGCCCGGCCGATTGGCGCCGGCGCTCATTGACATCCTCGATGAGGGCGGCCGCCTCGTAGGCCACACGGGCCTCGTGGAGCTGCAATTCCAGCGCCTTCAGGCCGGCCGCCGTCACTAGGTTGGGGTGCCCGGAAATCGGACGGTCGGGCAGCTGGGTTTCGGCAGCCGTCTCGGCACTATCTTCCTTGGTGAAGGCAACACTCACTCTGGCAATCTCCATTCCGCGGCGCGCCGCGCCACCCGGCGGGGCGGCAATCGGCTTTCGCAAGTCAGGGGAGGAGAACGGTCTTGCGAGGCTGCGGTTTCGCCAGCTCTCCCACATAATGGAGGCCGCGCCAATCGCCGCATTGATTATCCCTTGATACCGGCCGAGAGCATGATGGCCTGCGTCACGCGACGCTGGAAGATCAGGTAGACGATGGCCACCGGCAGGCCGGCGACCACGGCCGAAGCCATGAGCTTGCCATAGACGATGCCATAGGCGTCCTTGACCTGGGTGATACCCACGGGGACGGTCATGGTCGCCTCGCCCGTTGCGGCCAGGAATGGCCACAGGAACGAATTCCAGGCGCCGATGAAGGTGATGATGGCCAACGCCGCCGTCACGCCCCAGTTCATGGGCAGGTAGATGCGGAAGAGGATCTTGAAATGCCCGGCGCTATCCATCTGCGCTGCCTCACGAAACTCCTTGGGCACGGAGTCGAAGAACTGCTTGTAGACGATGATGATGACCGGAACGATCAGCTGCGGCAGGATGATGCCGGCCCAGGTGTTGAGCAGCTTGAACTGCGCCATCAAGACGAAATGGTTCACGATCAGCGCCTGCATCGGCACCATGAAACAGGCCAGGATCAGCACGTAGATGATCTTCCGTCCGGGGAAATCGAGCTGGCTCAGCGCATAGGCGCAGCCGGCCGAGCTGACGATGACCAAAGCCGTGATCACCAGCGAGGTGACGAAGGAATTGACGTACCAGATGGCGATGTTGGTGTTGGTCCAGATGTGGATGTAGCTGTCGAACACCAGGCGGCTCGGCCACAGCGAATTGCTGCCCGAAATCACCTCGCCATCGGGTTTGATGGAGGTGATGATCGCCCAGTAGATGGGGAAGAACGAGCCCAGGGCGACGAGCAGCGTGAGGGCCGTCAGGCCGAGACCGATCAGGTCGAGCGGGCGATCGCGGCGGCCCTGGTCGGCGGCCTTGGCGGCGCTGCGGGGAAGAGCTTCAGCGGTCATTTCTCACCTCGCGTGCGCAGCAGCTGATATTGCAGGACCGACAGGACGATGATCATCCAGAACAGCAGCACCGCTGCGGTGGCCGCCTCGCCGCCCTTGTTCTGCTGGAAAGCCAGCTTGTAGACATACTGGACCAGCGTGATGGTGGCGTCCTGCCGCCCGCCGATCGAGAACAGGTAGACCTGGTCGAAGATCTTGAGCTGGGCGATGAGCTGGATAGTCAGCACCAGCGCGGTAATCGGCCAGATCAGCGGCCAGGTGATGCGGGCGAACTGGCGCCAGCGACCGGCGCTGTCGAGCTGGGCCGCCTCGTAGATCTCGGGCGAGATGTTCCGCAGGCCGGCGATGAACAGCAGGATGTTGAAGCCCATGGTCCACCAGATGGTGACGAAGGCGACCGTGGGCATGAAGGCCGGAATGGTGCGGGTCAGCGACATCGGCTCGCCGCCGTTGAACGGCCGCACGAACACCTGGGCGAGCCCATATTGCACGTCGATGATCCAGTTCCAGGTGAGGAACACCACCGATACGGGCAGGATATAGGGCAGGAAGAAACATGCGAGCACGAGGCCCTGTACCCCGCCCTTCAACCGGTTGACGGCCATGGCGATCAGCAGCGAGACCAGCGTATTGGGGATGACAGTCAGAGCCACGAAATAGGCGGTGTTCCAGAACGACTGGTGGAACAGCTTATGGCCGAGGATCTTGACGTAATTGTCCCAACCCACGAAGGCGCCCGAACCGATCAACGGGGCCTTGGTGAAGCTGAGCATGACCATCTGGATGGTCGGCCACACGAACAGCACGCCATAGATGAGCACAAAGGGCCCGACCAGGATCAGCGCCGCCAGATATTCCTGTTTCTTGTCCCTGAGCATTCGACTGTCTCCTCGTTCGCCACGACCACCGCGCGGTTCCTCCCCCTTGACGGGGGAGGTTAGGTGGGGGTGTTGAGAGCCCCGATATCCGGGCTCTCCCATCCCCCCACCCTTGATCCCTCCCCGCAAGGGGGAGGGAGTCGACTGGAAACGCTTTCGACTACAGCTGCCCGTTCAGATCATCACGCATCTGCGTGGCGGCATCGGCGGGTGCGATTTCGCCCGTGGTGGCTGGGTTGACATAGTTGCTCCAGGCATCGCCCAGCGGCGCGGCAGGACCGGCGAGGATGGTGCGCGGATCGAACACGGCCGTGTCGGCGAAGCCGGCATAGTCGGACTGCGGCTTCAGCGCCTGGAATTCGGCGCTGTCACGCACCGCGTTGAAGGCCGGGATGTGGCCGGCGCCGGCCCAATCGAGCGAATGCTGGTCCATCCAGGCGATGACCTTGAGCACGGCAGCGCGCTTTTCCGGATCGGCTTCCTTGCCGGCATTGGCCGGGATGACGAAGGCATGCGAGTCAGACCAGGCTGCCTTGGTTTCGAACAGCGTCGGCAGCTCGACCGCACCCCATTCGAACAGTTCACCCTTGGCATGCAGGTCCACGAAGGTCGGGATTTCCCAGTTGCCCATGATGAAGAACGGCGACTGCTGCGAGGTGAACAGTGCCAGCGCAGCCGGCGATTCCACCTGCACGGGGGTGTAGCCGCTATCGACCCAGCCTTTGACCACGTCGATGGCATTGGTCAGCTTGGCGAGGTCGTCATCTGTCGGGAAGAAGCCGCCAGCGGCTTCATCGAACATCACGCCGCCCTGCTGGCCGAAGAGGCTGTAGATGGTGCGGTAGCGGTCGCCGGTCGGGGTGGAGACGCCATACTTGCCGTCGCCGGTGAACTTGGCGAGGACAGCGTTGAAGTTTTCGAGACCATCGAGCCCGGTGGGCAGGCCGTCGTCACCGATGAGGCCGGCTTCGGCGAGCATGTCCTTGTTGTAGTAGAGGATCAGGCCATGCTGGTCGAACGGCACGGCATAGCGGGTGCCGTCCACCTTGCCAGCGTCGGACGCGGCGGTGGTGAAATCGGCATCGGAAATGCCGGCCGCAGCCATCTCGTCGTCGGTGATTTCGCTCAGCGTGCCGCTATCGACGGCCAGAGGGATGCGGCTCAGGTGATAGGTGGCGATATCGGGACCTTCGCCAATGGCGGCCGAGGTCTGCAGCTTGGTGTAGAACGGGGTACCCCATTCCAGGGTCGTGCCCTCGATGGTGATGTCGCCTTCATGCTCGGCATTGAACGCGTCGATCAGCGCCTTCATGCGCACGCCGTCGCCGCCGGCGAGGAAATCCCACCACACCACGGTCTGCTGCGCGAAGGCACCGGATGCGAGCGCGAGAAATGCGGTCGAAGCCAGGGCCAGACGTCGTAGAGTCTTCGTCATTGTTTCCTCCCAAAAAAGTGCTGCTCTATGCTTGTTGTCTGCGGCTGGTGCGTCGCATTGAGCTTGTAGTCCCGCACCGCCGTAACCGGTCGAAATCAGCTCGAGTGGTAGGCGACGCCATCGGCGTCAAAGAGGTGCGTCTCGCTGGGGTCGGCGGCGAGGGAAACCGGGGCACCGACCTCAAGCAGGCTCTTGCCGCTGTCTTCGGCGACGACGAGCCCGCCATCGGCGAGCCGCACATGCAGCAGCGTCCGATCGCCGAGCCGCTCCACCAGCTCGATGGCGCCGTTGAGGCTGCCACCTGAAGGCACGACCTTGAGGGCATCAGGACGGATACCCAGCGTCAATCCGGTGCGCGCCGGCAAGGATTTGGCGACAATGCCGGTGGGCACGGCCGCGCTGCCTGCCGTCGCGGTGACCAGGCCATCGGTTTCGGCCACCGAGGTCACGGGCAGGAAGTTCATCGAGGGCGAACCGACAAAGGCCGCGACGAAGCGCGTGGCCGGTCGGGAATAGACCTCCATGGGCGTGCCGATCTGTTCGATGCGGCGGTTGTTCATGACCACGATACGGGTCGCCAGCGTCATGGCTTCGATCTGGTCGTGGGTGACGAAGATCATGGTGGTGCCGATGCGCTGGTGCAGTTGCGCCAGCTCCACCCGGGTGCGGACGCGCAGGCCCGCATCGAGATTGCTCAGGGGTTCGTCGAGCAGGAAGGCCTTGGGCTCGCGGACGATGGCGCGGCCGATGGCGACGCGCTGGCGCTGCCCGCCCGAAAGCTGGCTCGGCCGCCGATCGAGCAAGGCGGTGATCTCCAGCATGCGCGCCGCATCGTCGACCCGCCTGGTGATCTCGGCCTTGTTGGTGCCGACATTCTGCAGGCCAAAGCTCATGTTCTCGCGCACCGTCATGTGCGGATAGAGCGCGTAGTTCTGGAACACCATGGCGACGCCGCGCTGATTGGGCGGCAGTTGATCGACCCTGGTCTCGCCAATGTGGATCTGGCCGGCATTGACCTCTTCGAGGCCGGCGATCATCCGCAGCAGCGTGGATTTCCCGCAGCCGGACGGCCCGAGAAAGACGATGAACTCGCCCGACCGGATATGCATCGAGACGCTGTCGAGCACCTGCACTGATCCGTAGGACTTGCTGACGTCGGACAGCACGATATCGGCCATGATCTTCCTCCTCGTTTCGCCAGCGCAGCTTTGCTGTCTTCTGGTCGTTGCCGATCTCTCGGCTCTTTCGTCTCCCTCCCCCTTGTGGGGTGGGTTCAAGGGTGGGGGTGGGCCACGTACTCGGTGCTTGTGGCGCCCCCACCCGACCCCTTCGGGGCCACCCTCCCACAAGGGGGAGGGAGATGCCGACTGCGGCCCCTAGATTGTCCCGCCGTCGACCGGCAGCTGCTTTGCCGCGACCACCAGTGCATCGAACAAAGCTGCCGCGACCGGATCGGCGCCGGGCGCCTCGCGGGTCAGGCGGAAGGTGGTGGCGACCACCCCGCCCCGGCCGACGCGCTTTTCGCCGATGATCGCCGCTGGCTTGTGGACCCAACCCACGACTATGCCGGCATGGACGTTGTTGCCGAATTCCCAGGGCCGGAAGCCGGTCAGCAGGTGATGCGGCACCACGCCCGAGAAGCTGAGATCGAAGATCGGGCCGCCCGGGATGCCGGCGAAGGGGCCTTCGCGACGGATCCAGGAGAAGCCGGCGATCCAGTCGCCGCGCCAGATCGTGCCGTCGCGCTCGACCAGGCTGATGCCCGGCAGGTGCTGGTCGAGGCTGGGGCGGAACTGCTTGCCGTCGGCGACGATGCTGCGATGCGGCAGCTCGCCGTCGGGCATGTCGGTGCGCAGGTTCTTGTTGGTCTCGACCGAGCCATCGGCGAGGATGAGGAAACGGCCACCGGCCTTCATCACCTCCACATCGGCGCCGTCCACAGCATGGCACAGCACGATATCGGCCTGGTCCTGCGGCACGACCTTGTAGCCAAGGCCGTTTGCATAGGTCGCCAGATCCGCATCGGCGGCCGCGATCGTCGGCAGCGCGGCGGTATCCCGCCGGGGATAGAGGGCGATGTCGCAGCTATTGCGTGCTACGACATCGCCGCCAGCTTCGAGCACGAAATCAAGTCTGGCCATGCGGCTCGTGCCGGTGGCAGGGAGGTCGACTTTGAGGGTGCTGGGGCTGGTAGTGGAAACCGGGCCGGCAGCCGGCACGGCAATGGATCCGGTGGCATCACCGCTCCAGCGCAAGACGGCGCCTTCCGGCAGGGCATTGCCGCCCGTGGCCACGGTGACTTCGATATCGAGCGTCTCGCCGAGATAGGCCGAGTAGCGCGACGGACGCGGCACGATGACGGTATCGGTGTTGATGGTGGCAAAGACATCGTGGAACACGCGCGGATTGCGCTCGATGTCCATCAGGCCATTGGCCTCCCAGTGGACGTCGGTCAGTTCGGTGATGACGTATCCCATGATCGAGGGATAGCGGCGCATCTCCTCGATCTGGTAGCGCAGGTTCATGAACTGATACCACTGCACGTTCTCGATGAAGCCATCGAACGAGCCGAAGGTCCTGTGTAGATCGAGCGAGGCAAACCGTTCCTCGACGCCATGCGGCAGGGCCACGCCATCGCCCCACAGCGAGCCGGTCTCGAACCAGTCTGGTTCGCTGCCATCGGCACCACGCAAAAGCTTCGGATCAGGCAGGCCCCAGACGCCGAATTCGGAAACGATCAGCGGCTCGTCGCCGCGCCGTTCCGCATCGCCGAGCGGGGAGAAGGTCCAGTCAGCACCAGCGGCGAACTGGGCGGTGATGTCGTCCCACTCCTGGCGGCGTTCGGGCACCGAGCGGTAATAGTGGTAGTCGTTGAGGTCGGTCTTCATGTGGAAGTTGGGGAAGCAGGCCGAGTTGTCGACCACCAGCCGCGTCTTGTCCTCGGCCTTCAGCCAGTCATAGCTGTCCTTGAGCCACTGCCGGTGCTCGGCATTCTCCATCAGGCGGGTGCCCCAATCCTCGTTGATCAGCGTCCAGGCGATGATCGAGGGGTGGTTGCGGTCGCGCTTGAGGATGCCTTCCAGCGTCTCGCGCATGCGGCGCGCCGAGTCCGAAGTGAAATTGGCGACATTGGGCACCTCGGTCCAGACCAAAAGGCCCAGGCGATCGGCGACTTCGTAATAGCGCGGGTCCGGCACCTTGATGTGGCAGCGCAGCAGGTTGAGACCCAGATGCTTGGCCTTGCGCGCCTGGTCCTCAAGGAATTCGAGTGATGGCGGCGTGTAGATGCCGTCGGGGTAATAGTCCTGATCCAGCGCGCCGCGCATATAGATGGGCTGGCCATTGAGCAGGATCTGCCCGTTGCGTGCCTCGACGGTACGGAAGCCGAAGGTCTCGACGCGCTTGTCGGTCCCCAGATCCACCACCAGCGCATAGAGGTTCGGCGCATCGGTCGACCACAGCAGTGCATTGGCGACGCTCAGGCTGGTGATGCCGGCGCCGGCCGTGGCTTCGGCAACGACCGAGCCATTGGCTTCGATGATCGACAGCTTTGCCGACTTGCCCTTTGCCGCAGCGGACAATCCGAGCTCGACCTGGGCGACGCCGTCCATGCCGGCTGAGACCACAACGCTCTCGACATGGGCCGGGTCGCGCGCCTCGAGCGCCACCGACTGCCACAACCCGCCGATGCGGCCATACCAGCTGATCTTGCCATGCGGCACTTCGCCGAACGGGTAGTCCGGATAGGCGCGGTGATCGGCCGATGGCATGGTCACACGCACTTCAAGCTCGTTCTGCGCCTTGAGAGCCGAGGCCGGCAGCACGATCTCGAAGGGCAGGAAGGCGCCTTCATGGCTGCCGATGGCCTGGCCGTTGAGCAGCACTTCGCAGAAATAGCTGACGGCCCCGAATTGCAGCGCCAGTTCCTGGCTGGCCCAACCTTCGGGAAGTGCGAAGCTGCGTCTGTAGACGGCGCGGCCGCTGGTATCGACCAGGTCGGAGAATTCGGCCTGCCAGGGACCGGGCACATGCGCCTCGCGCCACGGCCCGTCCTCATGCCGGAATTGCCACACCCCATCCAGCGACAGGCGGAGACGTGCACCCGATTCTGTGTCCGTCACCCTTGCAAGCCCCGCGCGCTCCATCAGCTATCCCTCAGCAATATTAGTTATATGTTTATCACCATAGGTTGGCGCCGGGGCGATGGCAAGGGGGCTTGCATGTGTTCGTTTTCGGTTAGCAGTCTGGGCACATTTCCGGGTAGAAAGCGGCTGCGGCTCGAATGTCATGCGGGTGGGGGCATAGTGGAAAAACGCGCAACGATGGTCGACGTCGCCGAACTGGCGGGCGTATCGCAGGCCACTGTTTCCCTGGTCCTGAACGGGGTTCCCAACGCCCGAGTCTCCAAGGCCACCCGGCGCCGCGTCATCGAGGCAGCCGAATCCCTGTCCTATCGCCGGGGCAAGGCCCATCCGGTTCCCGAGGGCCGCAAGCGGGTCATCGGCCTGATGCTGGACGAAGTCTCCACCACGCCCTTTGCCGCCCAGTTCATCGAGGGCGCCCGCGACGAAGCGGCGCTGCAGGACGTTACGGTCGCGATGTTCTGCACGCGCTCGGAGGCAGCGCTGGAGCAGGCGGCGATTGACCTGCTGGTTTCGCAAAAGGCCATCGGCATTATTTATGCGTCGCTAATGACGCGGCAAGTCGTTGTTCCGGAAGCATTTTCCGAACTGCCGCTGGTGCTGCTCAATTGCTACGAGCGCAAACTGCGCTACCCGTCGGTCGTGCCCGGCGACATTGTGGGCGGCTATACGGCGACCCAGGCCTTGCTGCGCGCCGGCCACCGTCGCATTGCCCACATGGCCGGGGAGCAGTTCGTTGAAGCCGCCATCGACCGCGAGAATGGCTTCCGCCAGGCCATGGCCGAGTGGAATGTGCCAGTCGAGGAGGACCTCGTCATGCAGGCCGGCTGGACCATTCGCGCCGGGCGCGAATGGGCGCTGAGCCTGATGTCGAGACCCAATCCGCCGACCGCCATCTTCTGCTTCAACGATCGCATGGCCATGGGCTGCTACGAGGCGGCACAGCGGCTGGGCCTGTCGGTTCCATCAGATATTTCCGTCGTCGGTTTCGACGACGAAGACCTGGCGGCCAACATGGATCCGCCGCTCTCGACCATGGTACTGCCGCATGACGAAATGGCGCGCTGGGCCGTCGCCGAACTGCTCGACAGCTATAACGGCGCCGACCAGGACGAGCGGCAACAGAAGGTCAAGATCGAGTGCGAATTCATCGAGCGCCAGTCGATCGCGTCGGTGAAGGGGTAGGCCATATTGGCAAGGGCTTGAGCTCCATCGCCTTCTCCCCTTGAGGGAGAAGGTGCCCGAAGGGCGGATGAGGGGTTATGCCCCGAACGCCGAAATCCTAACTCTTTGGCTTGGCTACGGAATCCCGCTCCACCAACGGACATTCCAGCTTAACCAGCGGGTAGCGGCCCTGCCCCGGCACGAACTCGGCCAGTTGTTCGACGATCCACTGCCCCATGGCGCGATGCGGCAGGATCGAGGTGGTGAGGCGGGGATGGAGATGGCGGGAAATTTCCTCGTCGTCATAGCCCACCACGGACATGTCGGTCGGAATATCGAGGCCGGCCTCCTTGAGCGCCTCATAGCAGCCGATGGCCGTGCGATCGTTCTGGCAGAAGATCGCTGTCGGCGGCTGCGGCAGCGCCAGCAATTGGCGCGTGGCGTCATAGCCGGCACTGGCCGACCAGTCGCCCTCGACCACCAGGGCCGGATCGAACGGAATATCCGCGGTCGCGAGGGCTCGCCGATAGCCCTTGAGCCGGTCCTGCGCCGCCTCCATCCAGATTTCGCCGGTAATGGTGGCAATGCGCCGGTGCCCGCTTTCGATCAGGTAGCGCGTACTGCGCTGCCCGCCGGCGATTTCGCTCGGCACGACAGCGGGACAGGTCTGGCTTGATGTGTAGCAATTGAGCAGGAAGACCGGCATATCGAGGCCAAGCAGTTGCTGTGGCAGATCCACCTCGCGGGTGAAAATCGTCATATAGACCAAGGCCGAAACCCGCTGATCGACGAAGTCACGGATCAGTTCGGCCTCGAGTTCCCCATCATTATGGCTTTGCGACACCAGGACGATATCGCCGCTGGCGCGCGTCGCCTGCGTCAGACCCTCGATCGCCACCATGGCCTCGGGGCTGGTGGCCAGCTGATCGGCGATGAAACCGATGCGTCGTCCGCGCGGCGCGAGCATGGCGGGCGCCGGCATGGCCGGCACCGCATAGCCCAGCCGCCGCGCCGCCTCGAAGACCCGCTGCTTGGTTTCGGCCGAAAGTTTTATCCCCGGGGCATGATTGAGGACGAATGATACGGTTGCCTGCGAGCACCCCGCTTCGCGCGCCACGTCGGTCATGGTCACGCGCCGACCGCCGTTGCGCTTCCCGCGGGTCGCCTGCGGCGCGGCTGTGTCGGCTGACCTGGTCATGAGGGACTCGTCTGGATGGAGCAAAAGCTAATACATGATCAGCGCCCATTATCAAGTATTAGCGCGATTATCACTCCCGGCTTTCGGCGGTTGATCGCGCCGGGATTGCTGATAGACATAGGCGCATGTCAGCACCAATTTACCGCGATCCGATCGCCGACGGCGCTGCGGATCCTACAGTGATCCGCAAGCAGGGCACCAACGAATGGTGGATGTTCTACACCAATCGCCAGCCGGCCGCGCCGGGCCCCAAATTTACCTGGATTCACGGGTCGCCGATCGGCGTTGCCGTCAGCACTGACGACGGGGCCAGCTGGCAGTATCGCGGCACCGTCGAAGGGCTCGACGACCCCCGCGATGCCGGCCAGCGCAATACGCATTGGGCGCCTGAGGTCATATGGGCCGAAGGTGAGTATCATATGTGGCTCAGCTATATCCCGGGTGTGCCGGATAACTGGCCCGGCGTGCCGCGGACAATCACGCATTTTACCAGCCCCGATCTCGAAAACTGGACGCGGGTGGGGCCGCTCAAGCTGAACAGCCCCCGGGTCATCGATGCCTGCGTGCTCAAGTGCCCGGATGGGCTGTGGCGCATGTGGTACAAGGATGAGGATGCCGGCTCGAGCACGTGGAGCGCCGTCAGCACCGACCTCTATGCGTGGAAGCAGGAAGGCCTGGTGCTGCCCGGCTCGCCCGACGCCCCGCCGCATGAAGGCCCCAACGTCTTCGTGCTGGGCGGCTGGCACTGGCTGATCGTCGACGAGTGGCGTGGCCAGGGCGTTTACCGGTCCAAAGACGCGGTGAACTGGGAGCGGCAGGGCATTATCGGCGGGGAGCCGGGCACGGACCCCATGGATATCCGCTTCTTGCGCCATGCCGATGTCGTCGTCGTCGGTGACCACGGGGCGCTGTATTACTTCACCCACCCCGAATGGGACGAACTGAACGCCAAAGAAGGCCCGCCTGATGTGGCCGCTCGCAAGACCGCGGTGCACCATGGCCGTCTGACGGTGGTGGACGATGTGCTGGTGTTCGAGCGGAACGTAGCCAAAGGCACGCCCCTGCTAAGGGGATAGCGCGACGGGACGGACGCGCCCTACCCCGCCACGCGCGCATGCAGGATCGTGGGATGGTCCTTGTAGGTGGTCTGCGCGTATTGGGTGTAACCGAGTTTGCCTGCCAGCTTCAGCGAAGGTTCGTTGGCTGGGTCGATCATGCAGACGGTCCGAGCAATGCGCTCGTCCGCCCAGGCGAGAACGGCAAAAAGGGCTTCATAGGCAAGGCCTTGGCCGTGATGTTGCGGTAGCATGACCCATCCGGCTTCCGGCGTTTCACCAAGCGGCGGGGTGATATCGCGGTGAAAATCGGCGACACCGAACTCGCCGACAATGGCACCCGACGCCCTGCTGGTGGCGAGAAAATAGCCGTAGCCCTTGAGCTGCCACATGCCGGCATAGCCAATGATACGTCGCCAGACTTCCTCCGGGGTCGAGGGGCGACCGCCGATGAAGCGGGTCACCTCCGGGTCGGTCCAGAGCGTGCAGCACGCAGCGAAGTCCTCCTGCGTGTGGGCGCGAAGGACCAGCCGGGGCGTGGTGAGGGTCGGCGCAGCCATCAGCCGCCGCCGGCAACCGCGGTGCGCGGCATATCCGACAGGATTTCGGCCCGGCCGTTGCGGATGATGACGATCTCCTCGAGCCGCAGGCCGAACTGGCCCTGCAGATAAATGCCCGGCTCGATGGAGAAGCACATGCCTTCTTCCAGCACGGTGTCTGACGTAGCGGTGATGTAGGGCGTTTCGTGGATGTCGATGCCGAGGCCATGGCCGGTGCGATGCAGGAAATTGGGGCCATAGCCGGCTGCCGTGATGACGTCGCGGGCGGCTTTGTCCACGGCGCCGGCCTGGACGCCCGGCTTAGCGGCCGCAATGGCCGCTTCGACGGCCCGGTCCAGGATCGAGTGGATCTGGCCGAAGCCTTCCGGCGCGGTGCCGAGGAAGCCGACGCGGGTCATGTCGGACGGATAGCCATAAATGCGGGCGCCGGTATCAATGAGGACGGCGTCGCCTTCCCGGAGCTGGGTGTCGCCGGTGTGGTGATGCGGGAAGGCGCCGTTGGGGCCGAAGCAGACTGAGCAGAACTCGGTAGTGGCGCCATTGGCCTTGTAGAAATCGCGAATGACGGTGGCGACCTCGCGCTCGGTAATGCCGGGGCGGAGGGCGGCAAAACCGGCGGCCATGGCGGCGTCATTGAGGACGGCCGATTTCTTCAGAGCGTCATACTCCGCCTCGTCCTTGCGGGAGCGGAGGTACCCGACCGTGTCATTGGTAAAGCGCCTGTGGGCACCAGGAAGCGCGTCGATCACCAGCAGCGCGAAATCGGCGCGCATGGTTTCATCGAGCACGATGGACGGGCTGATGCGCGGCACACCGGTGGCGTTGAGCAGCTCTTCGAGCGCCGCATGCGCGCCGTCAGCATCGGTCCAGGGAAAGAAGGGCAGATCGGTGTGCTGCCGGGCGCTATCAACGTTGAGCGCCGGCATGAGGAAGCCGGCAAAGCTGGGCGACACCATGAGCAGCACCGGGCGCTCGTCGCCATGCGGCGAGAGATCGGCCAGGTAGAGCATGTGGCTCGACGGGCCGATGACCACGAGATCGGTATTGGTAGCGGCCATCCGCGCGCGGAGGTTGGCCATGCGGGCGATGAGGGTGGGGTTCATGCTGGGTGCTCTGTCTGCCGCTGGGCGAGTACTAAACCACAACGTGGCTGTGGTAGGGCCGATTTGGAAGTGAAGAGCCCTCGGGTCAAGCCCGAGGGTGACGACCGGTGGTGAGAACGGTTCGGAGCCGGGCGTGAGGAACACTGCCCGGCTCCTGAAGGCGGCAGCTTGCGCCGCAGCCTCGGATCAGTTCTTCGTCACGAGCCGATAATAGACGAAGTCCGAGGTGGCGCCGTTGACATAGCCTTCGACATTATTGGCCATGGCGATGGTCAGCGCGGCCTGGAACATGATGACGATGGGCGAGGACGCCTGAGCTTCCTTCTGGATCTCGATATAGTCCTCGTTGCGCTTGGCCTGGTCGGGTTCGGCCAGGGCCGCGGTCACCTTCGCGTTCAGCTCTTCCGGCACGGCCCAGGCGTTACGCCAGGTGGTGGTTGCCGTGTAGTTGTCGTCCGAATTGTCGGAGTTGTAGGCGAAGGCCTTGGCGTTGGAATGCGGGTCCATGAAGTCGGGGCCCCAATAGAGCAACATGGCCTGGTGGGTGCGCTCGCGGTACTTGGTGATGACCTGGGCGCCGGTGCCGGGCAGGATTTCGAAATTGATGCTGGCTTCGGCGAAGGTGGCCTGCAGCGACTGAGCCATGTCGGTGAACGGGGTCGAATTGATCACGTCCAGGGTGACATTGATCGGCGTCTTGATGCCAGCGTCGGCCAGGATCTGCTTGGCCTTTTCGACGTCATAGGTGAACGGCGTCTCGTCATAGGAGCCGGGGAAGCCCTTGGGCCAGAAGGCCTGATGGATTTCCATCTGGCCCTTGAGGAAGGACTGGGTCATCCCATCGTAATCAACGAGATAGCGGGCGGCTTCCCACACGGCCGGCGGGGTCAGGTCCTCGTCCTTCTGGTTGAAGGAGAGGAAGTGGACCGCGGCCTGCGGGTAGGTTTCGACCTTGACCGTGTCGGCCGGCAGGCCAGCGATCTGGTCGGGGGTGAGGTTCTTGGCGATATCGACGTCACCAGAGGTCAGCAGGAGCTGCTGGGTAGCGGCTTCAGCGACGTGGCGGATGATGATCGACTTCATCGCCGGTGCGCCGCGGAAGTAGTTCTCGTTGGCGGTGAGGCGAACGATTTCGGCCGGGCGGTAGTCTTCCATCACGAACGGGCCGGAGCCGGCCGAATGGGTATTGAGCCAGGCATTGCCTAGGTCTTCGCCCTCGGCATGTTCCAAGACCAGGACTTCGTCGACGATCGATGCCGGGCGCGAGGCCAGGACGTTGAGCACGAAGGCCGAGGAGAAATCGCCCTCGTACTTCACGACCACCTTGCCGTCGGCAATGGTGACCATGTCGGCAATGTTCTCGGGGGTCCAGCCGAGCTGGGCGAGAATGAAGGCCGGGGTCAGGTTGAGCTTGATGACGCGCGAGAAGGAGAAGACCACATCTTCCGGGCGGACCGGATTACCCGAGGCGAAGTTGGCTTCGCGCAGGGTGAAGGTGATGGTCTTGGCGGCATCGTCGGCGACCCACTCGGTGGCGAGGCCGGGGGCGAGCAGCGTGGTATCCTCGGCTTCGTAGCCGACGAGACGGTCATAGACGTTGGTGTTGATCTCGCCCGAGGTGAATTCGTAGGCCTGGGCGGGGTCGAGCGCGACGATGTCGTCGATATTCTGGGCGATGACCAGCGCATCGGCGGGGGTAGCGGCATAGACGGCGCCGGCTGCGAGCGGCAGCGAAAGCGCGGTAGCAAGCAGAGCAGCCCTAAAGAGCTTCATCAGCGTTTCTCCTGTTTGACGATCTTCTTGTTTTTCACCGGCTTGGGGCCGGGTTTTGCTGCCGCAGCGACCTGCCGGGATGGCTTGGCCGACGAGCGGAAGAGGGTGAGCGTGCCAGTCCAGAGAAGGCGCGCCGGCTGGTCGGTATGGTTGGACCAGGAATGGGGGCGGTTGCCCCGGAAATGCAGGCTATCGCCCGCGCTCATCACCATCTCTTCGTCGTCGAGACGCTGGGTGATGGAGCCGTCGAGCACATAGAGGATTTCCTCGCCTTCATGCGCCACCGTTTCCGAGCGATAGCCCGGCGGGACGGTCATGATGAAGCTTGAGAGCGTGTTGCCGGGAAATTCGGTGCCCAGGCGCTCATAGACGATGGACGTGCCATCGAGGGAAAAGCGGTTGCGCTCGTGGGCCCGGGTCAGGGCTGTTTGCGCGGTCGGGGCGGAGACGAAGTAGTCTATACCGACGCCCAGGGCCCGGGCGATGCCGGCCAGGGTGCCGAGCGAGGGCGTTGCGTGGTCGCGCTCGACCTGGCTCAGATAGCCCACCGAAACTTCGGCCGCCTTGCCCAGCGCTTCGAGCGTCATATGCTGCTGGCGCCGACGCGCACGGATCAGCGCGCCCACCTTGGGGTGCCCCTCCGTTTCGGCCTTGGTCAGTGCATTGCCTGCCATCGCGTCCCACCAAAATTTTTTTGATATAAGCAAAGTTTTCTGTATGGTGAAAGCGAAATGTGAGGCCCTTCACAGTCTGCAGGAGAGTCATCTTGCGGCGATAAGAGCTTGTTTTCACAAGAGGAATAATCCGTGAGCCTGGAGCCCCAGATCGCCGTCTCCCCTGCCCGGATATCGCCTGCACGGCGAAAGTGGAGTCGTGGATTTTCGGCGGTCCTGGGCTTCGCGGCGACCGTTTTCCTCACCTTTTTGGGGTTGCTTGCGATCACCTTCTTTATCGGCCGAGTGATCCCGATCGATCCGGTGCTGGCGGTGGTGGGGGACCGAGCAAGCAACGCGGTCTATGAGGCGGCAAAGGCCCAGATGGGGCTGGACCAGCCTCTGCCGGTGCAGTTCTTCAACTACGTGGTCGGCGTTCTCACGGGGGACCTGGGACAGTCGGTATCGACCGGTCGCTCGGTGGCCGAGGATATCAGCCGGTTCTTCCCGGCGACGCTGGAAATGGCGACACTGGGTATCGTCATCGGCGTCGTGGTCGGGGTGCCGCTGGGCGTCGTGGCGGCCAGTCGACAGGGGTCGGTCATCGACCAGATCATCCGCGTAGTGGGCCTCCTGGGCTATTCGATGCCGGCTTTC
>CBFGMY010000004.1:0-49268 GCA_965650055.1 uncultured Devosia sp. | reverse complement strand
TCACCCTCGGGCCTGTCCCGAGGGTGTTTTCATTTGCAGACATCGCTCAGTCGACTCCCTCCCCCTTGCGGGGAGGGATCAAGGGTGGGGGACGTTTAGCCCGCATATCGGGGCTCCCATCCCCCCACCCAGCTGCGCTACGGCCTGACGGCCTAGCTGCGCTGCCCTCCCCGCGAAGGGGGAGGGTGCTATCCGGTCGCTTAAACCAGCGGCTTCAATCCCGCTTCGATGCTGGCGCGCTTGCCTTCGAGGAAGGGCGGCAAAGCCAGGCTCTCACCGAGCGTTTCCATCGGTTCGTCGGCGGCAAAGCCGGGGACGTCGGTGGCGATCTCGAACAGGATGCCGTTGGGCTCGCGGAAGTAGAGCGAGGTGAAATAGAAGCGCTCTACTTCGCCGCTATTGCGCAGGCCGGCCCGGCCCACCCGATCGATCCACTGGCGCAGGCCATCCTGATCGGGCGTGCGGAAGGCGACGTGATGCACGCCACCGGCACCGGGACGCGCCGGCGACAGGCTCGGATCGACCACCACATTCAGCTCGGCACCGGGACCACCAGGACCCATTTCGAAGACATGGGTTTCAGCGACGCCGTTGGCGGCAGGGTAGGAGCGAACCTTGCGCATGTTCATCACCTGCGTCAGCACGGCTTCGGTCCGGTCGAGCCGCGGCACGGCCATGGAGATGGGGCCCAGGCCGATGATCTGGCGTTCTGCCGGCACCGGCGACTTGGCCCAGGGCACGACCTTGTTGGCCTCGTCGATCACCATGCGGAAGCGTTGGCCTTCGAAATCCTCGAAATCGAGCGACAGGCGGCCGTTGCGTTCCTTGATGGCCGAGGTGCCGACATTGTTGTTCTGCAGATGGTCCTTCCACCAGTTGAGGCTGTCCTCGCTGTCGACGCGCAACCCGGTGCGGCTGACGGTGTGATTGCCGCGCTGTTCGCGGCCCGCCGGGAAGTCGAAGAAGGTGAGGTCGGCGCCGGGCGAGGCCACGCCGTCACCATAGAACAGGTGATAGGCCGTGGTGTCGTCCTGGTTGACCGTCTTCTTGATCAGCCGCATGCCCAGGGTCTGGGTATAGAAAGCGAGGTTCTTCTTGGCCTCGGCGGTAACCGCTGTGAGGTGATGGATGCCTCCGAGTTCGAGCGTCATTTGATGTCTCCTGAAGCGGCGGGGTTGTTGCGCGCCGTGTTGACCAAGATGTAGCGAACCCCACCAGCTTTGGGGAGAAGGACAATGGCGACGGACTGGTGTCGATTATTGAACGGCAGAGGGCGTCAGGAAGGTGAGGACCGAGTTCGGTTCGACGATCAATTCACGCAGCCGGGCGTTGAAAACCGCACCGTAATCGGCCGCAATGTGAGCCTCGAAGGCCGTTTTGTCCCGGTAGATTTCATAGACCACGAACCTGGCGTCGTCGTCCAACCGCCGGAAACAATCGAAGGCGACGTTGCCCGGTTCCTGGCGCACGTTTGTTGCAAGGCCGGCAAGCAGCTCGGCCACCGTGTTGCCCTGGCCGGGGCGGGCGGTGAATTCGGCGATCAGGGTGATCGGCCCGGTGGCGGGGAGGTCGTTGAGTATGTCCATGGGTGGCTCTCTTTGTTTGGCGCAACATGGCGCACGGCATCGGCTCTGTCACCATTGCGGTCCCGCCACTAGGCTCACCCTCCCCCTTTGCGGGGAGGGCAGCGAAGCTTGGGCCGAAGGCCCTAGCGTAGCTGGGTGGGGGACGAAAGCCCCGACATGCGGGCTCACCCACCCCCACCCTTGATCCCTCCCCGCAAGGGGGAGGGTGTCGACTGACAGTTCGGTGGCCGCGATCACAAATCCCGGACTCATGTCTTTTTGACATGCGTCGTCTCCGTAATCCGCGCTATCCCTTCATGTGAACATAAAGGGAACAACATGACCGCGCTGACCCTGCGCCGGAAGCTGGCAATTCTCTCCGACGCCGCAAAATATGACGCGTCCTGCGCTTCGTCAGGCTCGGAAAAGCGCAATAGCGCCGGCACGGGCGGCATTGGCTCGACGGAGGGCAGCGGCATCTGCCATTCCTATGCGCCGGACGGCCGCTGCATTTCCCTGCTCAAGATCCTGCTGACCAATTTCTGCGTCTATGACTGCGTCTATTGCGTCAACCGCTCGTCCTCCAACGTCAGCAGGGCCCGCTTCAGCGTCGAGGAAGTGGTCAAGCTCACGCTCGATTTCTATAAGCGCAACTATATCGAGGGCCTGTTCCTGTCCTCGGGCATCATCCGCTCGCCCGACTACACCATGGAGGAACTGGTGCGGGTGGCGCGCAGCCTGCGCGAGCAGCATCACTTCGCCGGCTATATCCACCTCAAGGTCATCCCCAATGCGGCGCCGGACCTGTTGGCTGAGGCTGGCCGGTGGGCCGACCGGCTGTCGACCAATATCGAGATGCCGACCGATATCGGGCTTGAAACGCTGGCGCCGGAGAAGAAGCCCAGCGAAATCCGCACCGCCATGGCAAGGGTGCGGGGCAAGCTCGACGAGGCCGAGCCCGACAAGAAAGCCAAAGCCGCAAAGCCCAAATTCGCGCCGGCGGGCCAATCGACCCAGATGATCATTGGCGCCGATGCGGCCGATGATGGAGCCATCCTCAATCGGGCGGCCGGGCTCTATTCCGGATACCGGTTGCGGCGGGTCTATTACTCGGCCCTCTCGCCCATTCCCGACAGCTCGTCGCGCCTGCCGCTCAAGGCGCCGCCGCTGATGCGCGAACATCGGCTCTACCAGGCCGATTGGCTGATCCGCTTTTACGGCTTCGATGTGCCGGAGATCGTCTCGGGTGGGGAGGGTGGGCTGCTCGATCTGGCCATCGACCCAAAGCTCGCTTGGGCGCTCAAGAGCCGGGCGCTGTTTCCCGTGGATGTAAACCGCGCCGAGCGGGAAATGCTGCTGCGCGTCCCGGGGCTGGGCACCAGGGGCGTCGATCGCATCCTGACCACGCGCCGGCATCACCGGTTGCGGCTCGAGGACGTGGCGCGCATTGCCGGCTCGATCGACAAGGTTCGGCCCTTCATCGAAGCCGAAGACTGGACGCCGGGCGGACTGACCGACAACGCCCGGTTGCGCGCGCAGCTCACGCCGCAGCCGGAACAGTTGAGCCTTTTCTGATGCATGTCGTTCGCCTGCAGTCGCCTAACGATTTCGCCGAGTGGCGCGGCAAGGCGCGGCAATTGCTGCTGGCCGGGATATCCCCCGACCAGGTCGAATGGCGTATGGTGGGGGAAGCGGCCGGCCTGCTCGACAGTGATGAGCCTCTCGATCTGCCCGCCGCTCCCCGTCCGGTGGGCTCTGTGCCCCGAAAATTCATCGAATTGGCCGAGGAAGCCATATGCTGCGCCGATCCCGCGCGTTTTGACGTGCTCTATCGGTTGTTATGGGGGCAACAAACTGACAGCACATTGATGCAGAATGCGGCTGACGATCGAATGGTATGCGTCACCCGCTGGGCCTCGGCGGTGCGTCGCGACAGCCACAAGATGAAAGCCTTCGTCCGCTTCAAATCCATCGTCGATGACAGCGGCCTCGAGCGCTACGCCGCCTGGTTCGAACCCGAGCATTATACGCTGGAGCGCACCGCGCCGTTCTTCGCCCGGCGGTTCGACGGCATGATTTGGGCCATCGTCACCCCCTATCGCAGCGCCTGGTGGGACGGGGAAAGCCTCGCCTTCGGCCCGGGCGGCAAGCGCTCCGACGTACCGCAGGACGATGCGGTCGAGGGCGACTGGAAGACCTATTTTTCCTCCATCTTCAACCCGGCGCGGCTCAAGGTTTCGATGATGAAATCGGAAATGCCGGTCAAATATTGGCGCAACCTGCCCGAGGCCGAGGTCATCGCTCCGCTGATCCGCGGCGCCCGGCAGATGGAGGCCGAGATGATCGAACGCGCAGCCAGCCAACCGCCGTCGCGACACCTCCGCCAGCAAGCGCGAGACGCAGAAGTCATTGAGAAAACGAGAGAAATCACCAGCCTGGCTGACGCGCGTGCCGCAGTGCAAGGCTGCCAACGCTGCCCGCTTTACGAGCACGCGACGCAGGCGGTGTTCGGCGAGGGCCCCGAGCAGGCCGAGGTGATGTTTGTCGGCGAACAGCCCGGCGACCAGGAGGACCTGGCGGGCAGGCCCTTCATCGGTCCGGCCGGGCAAGTACTTGATCGGGCGGTGGAAAAGGTCGGGATCGACCGCTCAAGAGTCTACGTCACCAATGCCGTCAAGCACTTCAAGTTCGAGCCGCGCGGCAAGCGCCGCATCCATCAGCGGCCCGATGGCGGCGAGGTGCAGGCCTGCAAATTCTGGCTCAATCTGGAGATCGGCTTCGTCAAGCCCAAGGTCATCGTGGCGCTGGGCGCCACCGCGGCGCAGAGCCTGCTCGGAAAATCGTTCACCATCAGCAAGTTACGCGGCGCCCCGATCACGCTCGACGACGGGACGCTGCTCTTTGTCACCAACCATCCGTCCTACCTGCTGCGCATCCCCGACGCCGAGGGAAAGGCACGGGAACAGGCCAAGTTCGAGGCGGATCTGGTGCTGGTGCGCGGCGCCATAGCCGGGTTGCTCTCCAAGCATTGAAACAGGCAAGGCTGGCGGCTTGACAGGGTGATGTGCTAAAACTAGTAAGTGCGTCGCCGAGGAAACTCGCGCGCTCCTTGAAGCGGAGTAGCTCAGTTGGTTAGAGCAGCGGAATCATAATCCGTGTGTCCCCAGTTCAAATCTGGGCTTCGCTACCATTTAAAACCCTAGGAAATCTGCGGATTTCCTAGGGTTTTCCTTTTCAGGATTTGACCCCAAAAATCGATTGGGACGCCCTTGGGACGCCGCTAGCAAAAGCATGACCCTCTGATAGCTTGAGCCTGTGGATAAGCTGGAGGGGGCAGAATGGCTTACGGGGCCGAGTCGATTGCGGAAATGGTGGAGGCCTGCGGGACTGTCGAAAGCCGTTTCCTGACGCTTCGCGAAGACCTGATCGTGCGGAATTACCGCTCCAAGCGCGGCCAGGAGTTTGCCGTCCATGGCTATTGCCGTCGCCTTCATACCCTTGCGCTGACGACCAGGCATGTCTTCGAGATGCTGCCGCCCGATGTCAATGGCGTGCCCGACAAGGCGGTGCTGGATGACGTGACGATCCAGGTGCAGGCCTTCGTTTTCAACATTTTCGGAGCGATCGACAACCTGGCTTGGACGTGGTTCTACGAACGTGATCCGAAGCGTGATGACGGGAAAGAAGTTCCTGCTACCTGGGTTGGTCTGGCGCCAGCGAATACCTTTCTCGTCTCGACGTTATCGAAGCCGTTCCAGGATCGCATTGCGGAACTCAAGGAGTGGTTTCGCGTCATCGAGGGCTATCGGCACGGCTTGGCCCATCGCATCCCGCTCTACATCCCTCCGTATTCCGTGCCGGAAAAGAAAGAGGCCGAGTACAAGGAACTGGGTGCCAAGGTCCTGGATGCCATGACGCGGCACGAATGGGACGAGATGGAGAAGCACGAGGCCGACCAGTTGGCGATGCACGTGTTCCATCCTCAGATCATGCACTCGTTCGAAGAGGGCGCCCGTACGATTAGCTTCCATCCGCAGATGTTGGCGGACTTCAGCCTTGTTGAAGATCTCGGTCGCCGCATGCTTGAAGAACTGAACGGCTTGGAAGGATAGCCCCATGGTCGCCGCCTCCACAGTCCTAGGCGCCGCCGGCGAGCACTACGTGATGAGCGTGCTCCTCCGCCACGGCTTCATAGCCGCTAGCGCCGGTCGGCGTCCCCAACTGCGACATTGTTTTGACTGACGACATCGGCGACCGACTGTGTGCGATCCAAGTCAAAACGCGCGTCGAGAAGGGCTCCGACGGCGGTTGGCACATGTCGGAGAAGCACGAGAACATCTCGTCGCCTGGCCTGTTTTACGTCTTCTTGGATTTCGGGCGCACGCTGACAGACCAGCCAGTAAGCTTCGTCGTGCCCTCTGCCATCGTCGCTGACGTCGTCGCCAGATCGCATGCCACATGGCTGTCGCAACCCGGCAAGCGGGTACAAGTCCGCAAAGACGGTCCGATGCGCCGGTTCATGCCCGACTACACGAAAGTGGGCCTTGATATCGGCGCTGGGCCTGGTTGGCTGGAGCCCTGCCGAGAGAACTGGGCACAGCTGGCCAAGGAGACATGACGGTTATACGGGTTTCGCAGATCACGTATAACGCCCGGGAATGCGGGGTTTCGGGCGCTGTAAGCAAAACTCAGATTTATGTATAGCGCTGGTCACGGCTTCGGGTCGTTGCGAATGATCTCGTGGATCTGCGCCAGGATCTCGGCCTCTTCAGCGGTCTGGCCCTCGGCCTCGCGAGCTTCGAGGGCCGCCTGAGTCCGCGCCATTTCCTCGACGTATTCCGCGTTCGACTGGATGAGCGGCAAATCAAAGCCAGGCCAAATTGATCGGCCCATGTCTATGGCGATGCTGCGCGCTTCGTAAAGCTGGGTCGATTTGATCTCGAGGAGCTCCTCCATCTGCTCCATCAAGCCCAGCAAAAACCTCTCGGACATCGGCCGCTCGCCGCGGAGCAAGGTAGCAATGAGGGAGTGCGATACCTTGAGATCGCGCGCGAACTCCCGGCGGCCATCAGGTCCGTAAAGATAAAGCATCATCTCGTGGAGCTTACGTCGGCGAAGCTCTGCTTTTTCGTCCAACACTTGGGCCCTCATAAGAATTCGGCCGGAATTCCTTCCAGCCTGAGAAATCGTCGCTGTCTATTTCGAATGGCACAAACGCTATCCGCGCACATGCCCAAATTCATTCCCGCCCCCAGCTCATCTAATAGCCTGCGTACACACGATGGGGTGCCCAGTCGCAAGGCACAACCATAAAAAGCACAAAACGTGCAATAATATGTGTTGAAGTGTGCAAAATCGGACCCTATTCTCCTCCTGACCGTCGCAGTCACTTCAACCCTGGCGGGGATCTCAGGCCACCCGCGACACCGAAAGACATAGGATGCTCACTACCGATAACTGCCGTCCCACTCGCCGAATGGCTCCCGAAAATCTTGTTGATACCGGCCGCTTGATCGACGTTGCCCGTCGTTACCCGGCGCTCGAAGTGGCTGCACTTGCTGAACGCTTTGGCGCTTCCGACACCACCATCCGCAACGTGCTCAAGGCCGCTGGCCTGTCCCGTGAGGAGGAGATCTCAACGCCGGTCCGTGGGCCAGACCACCCCTGGCGCCCGACCACGCGCCGCAAACCCCATGCGATCGTCATGAGCAAGGCTGAGCGCCAGAAGCTGGTCGACGACTTCCTCGCCAAGAACAACGTCACGAAGGTGCCCCGCGGCCTACGGACCGCCGACATCGTCTTCCTCGACAACCTCAACGATTAGGAATCGAAGATGCTCAAAATCGATATCAGGACTGTCGAGCACGCCATTTTCATCATGCACATCCACGACTTCCGCAAGCGGGCGACCGAGTTGCACTTTCCGCCTGTCATCCGCAAGAGCTGGGCGGACATCGCGGACTTGCTGGAGCAGGCGGCGGTGATGTCCCTTCCGGATTTGGAATATTTCCAGGCAGCGCTGCCCATGAACAACCGTCTGGGCATAGGGTCGTTCGCGCGTTCCCGCGCCGCAGACATCATCTACGAGTATCTCGACAGGATCGAGGCCATGAACCCCCAGCTGCGTCGACCTTTTGGGCTTTCGATGGAAGAGACACCGGCCGCCCAGCGGGGTTGACGAAACCTAAATACCGGGGTCCTACGATGTGAAAGTCGCAGGACCCTTTCCCATGTCGCAGCTCTCAAATCTCAAATTCAAAACTGGCGTCCACAGGGCGTTCCCCGATCGAAGTTCCGCCCGAGCGGCGCGGTTTGTAGGGGTCAACCAGCGCACGATGCAAAAATGGATGAGTGGCGAAAGCGACGTTCCCGAGAACATCGCAAACGCGATTGATCACCAGGGTCGCATCGTCGACGAGACCAATGTCCGCCAGCACCTCGACGAAACTGTCCAGGATTTCTTGGATGCGGACGGCCACCCAGAGGTCCTCGGTTCAATTCTGAGCGCGCTCTATCAGCGGGTCCTTGGCAAGCCGATCGAGTGACACCTCGTTAACACCTTCCCCAATCTGACCTCGACAAAGGGCCTGTCCGGCATGTAGACGGACGGTCCCATAAGTTGCGCTCACGCTTCCGGCGTCGGTGCATCGCCAACTGAAGAGGCGTGATCATGACCAGCAAAGCTGGCTCGCGGAGCGATTCCGCGCTTTCCGACATCGACGACGATGCGTATGCGGCCCTCAAGAAGAGGCAGCTTCGGCATGCTCAGATCTTGGATGGCGCTTCTCCGTCGTACGAAGAGCTGCTCTCCGGCATGCCATTTCGGCACGACGACCTGCAGTCCGATGTTATGGCGGCTATCGACGACTGGTCAGCCCAGCGAGATGGCGACGTCAATCCCGTCCACGCGTCACTTTCGGTCGCGATCGAGGCCGCTCGTCGCCATGCGGACGCCGATACGCTGCACACGCTGTCTGAAGAACTCGGGCTGTCGCGGCACTTGATCGAAGCTGATGGTGAGTTGTGGCAGCGGTGCCAGGTTTGGCTCGCCTATTTCGGTGCCGATGACCCCATCGATACGGTCGTGTCTGCCGCGATTAATGCGTACCGCTGGACGCGGGTGGGCGTCGATGGGGTTTACAGGATCGGATGGGCTGTTGGCCTAAAACTGCACCGGGGTAGCGCGTACGAAGCCGGCTTTGCGGACAAGATCGTCACGCGCGGCCTCGCGAATTTGGACCGTATCTCAACGCTGATATCGCCAATTTCGGCATCGTGCACAACGCCGACCGGCCTGTCCGCACTCATAGCCAAGCAGCGGCCGGAGGACGACGACGAGGACCGTGCTGTCGGAGCGCTTGAGACTCTGCTGGAATCCGGCGTCTTCGAGGACGACAGGGACGAAACACTCACCGGCGCCGGCATCATCGTCGTTCCGAAGATGGGCGACGGCGTTGGCGGTCAGAGGGAAGTTAGGAGGACCTGGAAAAGCCTTTCTGGCATCGCTCTGCCCGTTGTCCATCGAGGCGACGTGGCCGAGCACAAGCGCGCGCTGACCGCTCGCTACCCGCACGCTAGCGATGTCATAGACATCATGCTGCGGGATCTGGCGCCGCGCGAAACCGCCTGGTTCCGGCCGACGTTGCTCATCGGCTCTCCGGGTTCGGGCAAGTCTTCCCTGCTGCGTGCGATCGCAGACCAAATCGGGCTGCCGTGCGAACTCAATTCGCTCGCCGGTTCCACGGACTCGAGCGCAATGGGAACCAGCGCTCAGTGGTCCACGGTGCGCGAATCCGTTCCGCTGCAGCTGATCAAGCGAAGCCGACACGCCAATGTCGCCATGATCTGGGACGAAGTCGACAAATCCAGCTCCAGTCGCAACAACGGCTCCATCATAGACGCCTTGCTGCCGCTGCTCGAACCCGACCAGTCTCGGCGTTACCGCGACCTTGCTCTCGAAGTGGAAGTCGATTTGAGCGGTGTCACGCATTTCGCTACCGCCAACGACCTCCACAGCGTCCCCCAGGCGCTGCGCGACCGCTTCCGCATCCTCGCGATGCCCGAGCCGACCTGGGCGCACCTTGGCACGCTAACGAAGCAGATCGTGGATCGCATCGCTCGAGAGAGGGGTATTGACCCACGTTTTTTCGAACCGCTGGGGCAGGATGAAATGGACAACGTCCGCAGAAAATGGCCCGGCGGGAGCATCCGGCAACTGACGCAAATCCTGACGATAATCATCGATCGGCGCGACCAGATCATGGGTAGGTGCTGACATGGTTATTCATGACGCCGACCGCGTCGTCGCGCGCCGCATGTACCAAGTTGCTGTCGGGATGGTCGCCGCACGGGAGGATGTGTCGATCGCGGAATACGCACAGGATGCGCTCGACACTCCGTCGCCATCGACGATCCGCGCACTGCTTGCTGTCGGGCGCGGGCGCGAGTGGTTGCCGTCCGTCGTCGACGCGCTGGCGGAAGTCGGCATCGCTGCCGCGGCAGATGTATTGGGAGACGAGCCATGAGAGATATCGCTGACCAGGCTGAAATCTCGATCGCCCGAGAACGGGCGCAATGGTCCGCGCTCGTTCAAGTCGATGACGGCACGCCGACGCTGTGGGAAGACCTTGTCCGCCGATCGGTGCCGCACATTAAGCGCGGTGTTTTCCTGCCGCGGTGGGAAGCAAATAGCGCATTCACGCCTTCCGCGATTCCCGACATTCACGGCCTGCCGGACGATCTGGAAGCAGATTGGCTTGCATACCGCGGTCGCTGGGAAGCATTTCTCGATGTGAACCCACGCGCCAGGATCGCCGAGATGCTAGCCGACTGCTCTGAGAGCGACAATGCGAGCAGCTTCCCGGATGGCTGGGAGTATATCGTGCATGCATGGGCTCTGGCCGGCTTCCCCGAGCCAGCACCGTTCTACGCTGATGCACGCATTCGGTCTGATGCATGGAAAACCAAGCTCACTGACGCAATGCGGCGCGCGGGCGATGGCTGGGTCTATATGACAGACGACGTCCTCTACGAGTGGCGATCATGAGAGCCTGGGCATTTTCGGACATCCACGTCGATACCGCTGCGTACGAGCTGCCTCAGACGCCGCCCGATATCGACGTCATCATCATTGCGGGTGATGTCGCCGATGGGCACGAGAAGTCCACCAGGTGGCTTTGTGAGCACATCGTCCCGCTTGGCCTGCCGGTCGTCTACGTCGCGGGGAATCATGACTTCTACGGCACGGACCTAACTGACGATTACGCCGCAATCTACCGCGACGCCGGCGTCGAGCTTTTGCATCCTGGGCGTCCGACAATCGAGATCGCTGGAACACGTATCGTCGGATGCACGCTCTGGACCGACTATTCGGTCTCTGGCGATGTCGATGCCGCCCGGTCATGGGCACGCCGCTCGATGCCGGATCTCGTGTCTATAGACATCGGCATGCGGCGGATCGGGACCCGAGATCTTCTCGATATGCATCGCCAGCAACGAATGACGATCGAGCGCGAGCTGTGGGGAATCTTCGAGGGCCCGACGATCGTCGTCACCCACCACGCGCCGCACCCGAAGTCCCTCAGGTCGCCAATGCTGACGGCAGATGATGCGAGCTACGCGAGCGACCTGACTGCGACAATTGAGGCCCTGGAACCCGCGGTCTGGATTCATGGTCACGTGCATTCCAGTCGCGACTTCTACCTCTCTGCAACCCGGATCGTCTGCAATCCTCGCGGATACGCGGTGGTGAGCAGGGACGGCCGGCGGCTTGAGAACCCGGCTTTCGAGCCAGGAAAGGTGATCGAGATATGAGTGGCATCGACAGAAACCGTGAGCTCATCCGCAACAGCGCCAAATGCCTGCTTTGTGGGGACGAGATCGAGAGCAAGCACCGGCACGACCTCAGATCCTGTAGCTGCGGAAATATCCGTGTCGATGGCGGTGTGGGCCGGTCAGGCTACTGGCGCCGCGTCGGTGGTGTCCAAGAGGATCCCGGCGTGACTTGGGTCGACACGAGCATTTTCGCAGGAGACCAAAAATGATCGACTTGCATGACAACGCCGCCATCGCCGAGCTCGCAAGGCAGCAGTCCGTTGAAACCCGCGCAAAGGTCTATGGCGTCGATGCCGAGGGCCGGGACGCGGTCTATATTGCCGGCGAGCTGCGGCGGTGGGCTTATCTCGACGACATCGAGATCATCTACGATGACGCCGATGCCGAGCGCTGGGAGAAAATTCTGCACGGCAGGAGACACTAGCTCCATACAAATGGATTCAAATTCCGCGATGCTTCGCTCCGGAGATTAAATCAATTTAGCACATGACCCTCAGGTCTATTTTGGGGGGTCATCATGTTTTACGGGATCAAAGAAGTCGTTGGGACGCTGACGACAGGAAGCCACGCCGGCGAGCGAATGCCACTGCCGGCGGATAAGCTCGGTCAGCAAGGCCTGGGCCGCAGTCACCAGGGCGTATCGCTAACTACCTTTGGTGGTTAGTTGGCGCCAGGATCGGGTCGCGAACTGGCTCTTTCGGGGGAGTTCGCGTCGCGATCCTCACTATACGATACCACCTTGCGTGGGTGTTTTTGAATAGTGACGTCGGCAGAGGCTGTTTTCAGTACACGTTGTTTTGCTATAGGCGTTTTCGCTCTATCGACCACGCCCGCTCCCCGATGACACCCATGCTTCCCTGGCGCAGTATGGATTGCTTTGAAACTGGCAGTAGTGGGGCCGGTAGCGGTCTGTCCGCTTTCGGGCTTGAGGTCGAGATAGCTGCCGTTCAGCAGCGTATTGGTCTTCGGCAGCGCCCGACCCCAAGTGGACCTTGTTCTGGTTTGACCAACGAGCATCGCTGGCCTCGCACAGCGGAGAACCACTCAGCCAGAATTGAGGACTGGAAGCGCTAGCCGGCTGAGAAAGCGCGGACCGCCCACGACCGTCTGTTGGGCTGGCTTGAATTCATTTGGCCGTGCCAGCACGGGCGAAACTCGAGATTGAGGGTTTCGATCGAAGCGCGGGAAATTCGATGAGGCGATCTGCAGGCGGATGCGGTTTCCCTTGGCGAACATATGGCTGATATGGCCGAGCCTGACGACAATTTCGGCGGGACTCTTGCTACAGACCGGTTGGCGATAGATGCCGTCGACGAGGCCAGTGCTGCGGCCAGTGCTGTCCACTTCGCAGAGCCTGGCCGTCCAATCCGCTGTCGGGGCGTCCGAGGCGACCCACATGGTGAGCTCGACCAGGCCGGTGACGTCCAGGTCTGTGTCCAGTGGCTCGGACGTGAATATCAGCACATCTTCACGGCTCTCGACGTTCTTTTGGTCCTTCGGGCCGGAATTGCGGCCCAGATGGAGCCCGGGTACATAGTTGGCACCGCCAGCGGTGGGCACTGGGTTCAGCGTGTCCGACGCATAAGAGCGCGACCAGTGTTCTGACACGCTCGCGCCGAGGCCGCATTGACTGAGGTATAGCTGGCGTATTTCGGTGTCCGGTAAAGGCCAATCCGAGGCGCTGTGCCAGGAGTTCGAGCCGGACCGAAAATATCGCACCATGGGCGTCGCGGGCACGGTACCGGCCTTCGCTGCGTCGAAGAAGGCGAATTGCTCGGTGACCAATGTGGCCGTCGAAGCGGCGTAGCCGAGCCAGCTATCCCCCTGCCAGTCGGTCGGATTGCAATGCGACCAGGGCCCAATGATGAGGCGGTCCCGAACGTCCGCGGCGTCGGTCCAGCGGCTGCGCACGGTTTCGAAAAGCTCAATCGCCCCCTCGACGAAGAGATCGTTCCAGCCGGGGGTGATGAGGAAGGGCACGTCGCTGGCCTGGAGGGCGTCGAGATGTTCCCGATCCTCAATAGCCGAGGCCGCTCGCTCGGCATTGAACCAGGTCGCGGCATAGGGCGCGAGCGCGATCAGGTCGTCATCAAGAATTGGCAGCCGGGCAAAGGCGACGTGCGGATCCTTTTGGAAGTCAGCAAGGACACGCGTGGCCCTCTCGGCATCTGCCTCCGACATGTCATTGAGGCGGCGCCGCAAATCCTCCGGCCCGAGGCTTTCAATAACCCATAACAGGAGAAAGGCCAGTTCGTGCGCGCCGCCGCGATAGGCCCAGGTGTCGCCATGGCGGGCGGTGGTCAGGAAGGGCGAGACTGCGGCCAGCCCTTCGGGATGAGCGGCCGCAGCCAGGACTTGCGTGGCCCCGACATAGGAGCCGCCAAACATCATCACCTGGCCATTGCAAAAGCTTTGCTGGCGCAGCCAGGCGATCGTATCGATGCCATCCTCTACCTCGTTGGCAAACGGGGTGAAGGTCCCGTCTGAGGCAAAGCGACCGCGTGTATCCTGGACCACGATGGCATAGCCGCGCCGAAGCGCTGCCAGGAAATCCAGAGTCGAGAACGCATCGTCCTTTTGATAGGGGGTGCGCTGGAGCAATACAGGCCATTGGCCGGTCGCGTCCGGCAACCACACATTCGCGCGCAGAATGCTGCCGTCCCGCATGGCGATCTCGACGGAGTCGAGGACGCGAAAACTACTGTTCGGCGCCATCTTGGAGGCTTTCCTAGCGGCGTACAGGCGGGCGGGTGGAGCCGCGCAGGATGAGATTGCACTGTATCGTGCGGGTGGTGGTTGCAGCGACTTCAGCGCCGTGCAGTCGTGCCAGCGTCGTCTCGACGATGCTTTTGGCCATCTCGTCGACAGGTTGGGAAATGGCCGAGATACCCCCGGGGTAGAAGCGGAACAGCTGCGTGTCGTCAAAGCTCACCAGCGAGAACGTGTCGGGTATGCTCCAGCCATGGTCGCGGGCGCCTTCGAGAACGCCGACTGCCATAAGGTAGTTTGCGGTGAATATCGCAGTGGGAGGGCGTTCGAGGTGCATCAGCCGCGCGCTTGCGGCGTACCCACCGTCCACGTGCCAGTTGCCCTGTTCGATCAACTCGTCTGCCAAAGCGATCCCTGCGCGTTGCAGTGCCGTCGCATAGCCTTCGTATCGTGCGACCCCGGTAGAGACGTCCTGCCGGCCGGCGATATGGGCGATCCTGGTGTGGCCGAGATCTATGAGGTGGGACACAGCGCGATCGGAAGCGTTTTGATTGTCGACGAAAACGCGATCGACGTTCATGCCCAGAACGTCGTTGTTGTAGGTGATCACGGGAATATTCTCCTCGATGATCCTCCGGACAGCTGCCGCCGCTTCTGGTGCGCCGCCCATGATCAAGGCATCCACACGCTGACCCGCGAAGTAGTCGACGGCATCCATCACCTCCTCCTGCCGCTCGTCGTGGCAGTAGGTCATTATCTTGTAGCCGGAAGCCTGGAACTGCCTGGACAGCTTCTCAAGAAGCGTGCCGTGGAATTCATCGATCTCACGGACCAAAAAACCGATCACCTTCGTGGAGTCGGCCCTGATGGCCCGCGCCATGGAGTTGGCGCGAAACGAGAGTGCCTCGATCGCCCGCTCCACCTGATCACGGTTCGACTGCCTCAGGGTCTGCCCGTTCAGATAGCGCGACACAGTGCCCACTGAAACGTTGGCCGTTTTGGCAACGTCGTAAATCGTCGCCTTTCGATCTGAGATCATCTGCCCTGCTCATCATGAAGTCGTTCGAACGATAGAATCGGCTCGCTCACCGTGCCACGTGTGAGGACCACGGCGCGATGGATATGCAAGGAGGGCACGTCTACTTCCAGTCGGCCATCGCAGGATCTCGCAAAGAACTGCTCGCCGCTGAGGCCATCATGAGCGCTCCACTCTCCCTCTAGCCTTATGCTCGTGTGCGATGGCCCCAGCACCGGTATGTCTTCGATGATCTCGATCGCCTGGCGATGATGACGCGCCGGCAGCTTCACTGACCGGCCCCTCACCTGCGGCGTGCCATGCATCAGGTGCAGCACATAGTCTTCACCTGACTTGGTGAGGCTGACGCGCGCGGCCGACGGAAGATCGGTAACCACCAAAGGATCGGGAAGCAGTCGATTGATGACCGCGTCCACCAGGTACCGGTAGTACGGCTGACCGGCATCGTGGTAGGCGCCGAAAATCGGCAGCGCAATGTAGCCGATCCCGCCGCTCACCGTCGCCGCGGGGCCTGGGCTGGCCGCATATGGATTGTCCGGTGCATGTTGGTGTGAGCAGAAGTGGGCATAGGTGCGGTCGAAATAGGGGTCACGTAGCTCCGCCAGGACCTCCGCAGTCTGGACGCTGACTCGCCCGGACGGGCAATAGACAACGAACGGAACGTCGGGGAGTTTCTTCAAGCCGTCGGCCGCCACATAGGAGGTCTCGAACGTGTTCTTGCCAAGGTAGGTTATGCCTGCATCGACACTGAACCTGCCGGTCAGTGGGTCGATGCCAGAGGTACCTGACAGGAGGATCTTTCCGCCGTCCTTGACGAAGGCGGCTAGCCTCTGGCCAAGCTCAGGGTCCACCGGAATGTTATCGGGCAGGATGATCAGCCTGTAATTGCCGAAGGAGGCGTCCGGGTCGATGATGTCGAAGCCACGATGGCTTTCCAGCAGCATCCGGACGGCGCCGTCATCGACTGCGTGGTTCTTGCCGTCCCGCTCCCGATGAAAATACTCCGACGCGAGAATGGCGATTTCGGACTGGTATTGCGCTCCCTCCAGCAGCGGCCCCAGGCGCCGGATCCGGTCGTAGGCCGGAGCGATCGTCGCATAGGTGGCCCGGTTCATTCGACCGCTGGGGTGCAGCTGGTCGCCGACCAGGCATTTCGCGCCCAGGGCCGCCATTTGAGCGGTCTCATAGACCAGCGCATCGGGGTGCTTGAACCCGCCGAAGTCCCCCCAGGAGGTGTGAAACTTGCCGGTATGACCAAGGAAGTCGAACCCAAGATAGTCGGCATATCGGGCCGAAGCGGGGAAGTGGTCATAGCCCCAGCCTCCGGTCGGCAGGCTCTCCAGTTCCAGGTGCGAATAGGCGCGATAGGCATCCTTGCCGTGCTTTGCGATGTGGCCCGAATTATAGAATACACGGGTGCCCGGCATTGTAGCGTCGACATGCGCCGAGAGCTCCGACCTGACCTCTTCGAGGACCGCGTAGTCATTCTTCAGTCGGTCCGCCGGCAGAAGGGGATCGAGACCGTTGGCCAGCATTCGGTCGAGGCAGTTGGGGCAGACGCAGTCGGGGGGCTGCAGGATGTCGAAGAACACGCCTGGCGGCTTGTAGAGGGCAATGATCTCGCTTGTCTGCGCCTTCAGTTCCTCCATATAGGGCCTATGCGTCAGGCAGATCGTGTGCCATGCCGCCGAGAGCTGGCCCAGCGCTGATCTCTCAGTCGGATCGACAAACGCCAGGGAGTTTGTTGCGCTCATGGCCCGCCACTCGGGGTGTTCGCGAGCGACGCGTTCATCCCACTGTACCGAGAGGTAGATGGGCGTTTCGATGTCGGCCGCTCGACAGGCGGTGACCATCTCGCCGAGAAGATCGGGCCGCACAAGTGTGGGATGCGACCGACCTGCCTGGGTCGGATAGTACGACCAGCCATGATGGCACTTGGCGAAGAGGGTTATGGAGTCGACGCTGGCATCCCGGAGCGTTCGTACGAAATCGTCCGCATCGAACTCCGCACCAACGTTTGGAATGTGCTCGGAAGTATGGAAGTCCAGGTGAACCTGGCGTCGACGGAGGGGAGGGTATGCAGTCATCGTTATTCCTTGCCGCCGGACGTGTTGCTGACGCCCATGGCGAAGTATTTCTGAAACAGTATGAAAACGAGCAGTGGCGCGGACAGCGTCGTAAGGAACGAGGGCCAGTGCGGAAAATTCTGCAAAACATTGGCGCCCGAGGCGACGAGACGCTTAGCGATGGCGAAGCCGATGCGCTGGGCGCAGCCGGTGAGCACCGCGACATGGCCGTTGAGACCGATCTGGTTCATTTCCATGCCTGCACGACAGGAACGTCCGACGCGCGAAACACCGTCGCGACATCTGGCTTAGGTGAAATCGGCGCATCCCGATAAAGAAAACACGTCGCCAGCCGGTCGGCATCGGGCGTGTATTGGGGAGGCGGCGACTCCCAGCACTGCTCCATGACGTGAGGGCAGCGAGGCGCGAATTTGCATCCGTTGTTGGCCCGTTTGAGCGCTTCCTCCGTTGCTGGTATCTCGTCTGTACCCCAGGCCTTATCGAGGCTTGGGAGGGGAATCGATGAGACAAGGAGCTGCGAATATGGATGCTTAGGGTGCCCAATGACCTGCTCAACTGCGCCGGCCTCCGCGACCGCGCCGCGATACAGGACGACGATGTTGTCGCAGATCTGAAAAGCCGTCGTCAGATCATGTGTGATGTAGACGATCGAGATGCCGAGGTCCCGCTTGAGCGTGCGTAGCTCATCCAGGATCGTAGCGCGAAGCGATGCGTCCACCATCGACACGGGTTCGTCCGCGACGATCATCCTCGGCCGAAGCAGCACTGCCCGGGCCACCATGATGCGCTGGCGCTGACCGCCTGACAGCTCATGAGGGAAGCGGCCTAGCGTGTCCTGCGGCCTCAGCCCAACTCGCTTCAAAGCATCCTCGATGAGGGCCCGGCCCTTCGCTTCGCCCTCGGCAAGGCCGAACCTCTTCACCGGCGTCACAAGCACGTGGTCGATGCGATAGAACGGATTGAAGACCTCGAAAGGATCTTGAAAAACCGGCTGCACCTCTCGTCGGAAGGCCTGCTTCTCGGCGGGAGTCATGGTTGCGATGTTCTTGCCGCGGTATTCGACCGTGCCTTCAGTGGGGTCGATTAAGCCAAGCATCATGCGGGCAAGCGTGGTCTTTCCGCTCCCGCTTTCGCCTGCAATAGCGGTCATCGAGGGTGCACTGTCGGAAAGGGTCATCGTGACATTGTCGAGTGCCGTGAAAGTGCCGTAGCGCTTGGTCACACCCTTCGCTTCGATCAAGGAAGTCATGCTGAGACCTCGTGCCCTGTTCGTGCCGGCAAAGGCGGCAATTCCTTGTGAGTTGGATAGAGATGGCAGGCAGCAGACTGCCGCTCCCCAACGTCCTGCAGCAGCGGTGTCTCGTGGACGCATCTTTCAAATGCGAGAGGACACCTGGGGTTGAAACTGCATCCGGGTGGGAGATCCATCAACGGAGGTGGCAGGCCTGGTATGCCCGTCAGGGCCTGCTTGACTTCAATGCCAGGCAGGCTTTCTACCAGTAGCCTGGTATAGGGATGGTTCGGGCTTTCGATCATCTGCCGGACCGGCCCGATCTCGACGAGCTTGCCGGCATACATAACGCCCACAGTGTCGGCGAACTGCGCGATTAGTCCCATATCGTGCCCGATGAGCACCACCGCGGCGCCGAGACCATCCTGGAGGCGACCCAGCGTCTGCATGACCTGCCGTTGCACCACAACGTCGAGCGCACTGGTTGGCTCGTCCGCTACGATCACCTTCGGCGCCAGGGATGTTGCGATGGCCATGGTGGCACGTTGCTTCATGCCGCCAGACATCTCGTGGGGATAGCGACGGGCGACTTCGGCAGCCAGACCGACGTTGCGGAGGAGTTCAAGCACCCGCACCTCAAGGTCTTTGCGCTTCATCCGCGGCTGGTGCGCCAAGATAGCGTCGATGATCTGTTCCTCAAGCCGCATGACGGGATTGAGCGAACTCATCGCGCCCTGCGGAATCAGGGCGATGTCTCGAAGTCGCGTCTCGCGCAGTTCTTTCTGACTGAGCTTGAGCAGATCGCGGCCGTCGAGCTCTACGCTTCCCGAAACGATGCGGCCGGGGGCGCGGGTCAGGCGCATCAGGGCCGTCGCCATAGTGGTCTTACCCGACCCCGACTCTCCAATCAGACCGAGACGCTCACCCGGGCGAAGCGAGAACGAGACGTCGTTTACCGCTTTCGCGGCGCCTTTGCCGGTGTCGTAGTGGACGTTGAGGTCTTTGACGACCAGAATGGGCTGTTGTGTGAAGTCGATGGCCATCAGCGCCTCGCCAGTTTGGGGTTGGCGAACCGGTCGAAGCCCACTGAGGTCAGGAACAGTCCGATGAAGATGAGCGCGATAACGACAATCGGCGGGGACCACCACCACCAGTAGCCACGCAGCACCGCGGACGATTGCTGGCTCCAGTAGATTGTGTTGCCGAGCGTTATTTCATCGAGCGCGCCAAGGCCCAATGCCTCAAGCCCGATGACTGCAAGGATCGAGCCCGAGACAGTGCCGACGAAGCTCGCGACGATGTAGGGCATGATGTTGGGCATGATCTCGGTAAACAGTATCTCCCACTGGCCCTCGCCATTCACCCGAGCCACCTCGATGTAGGATTTCTCGCGTATGGTGAGCACCTGGGCGCGTACCGTGCGGGCGGTGAACATCCAGCCCAGCGAAGCGACGACCAAGGCCATCACCAAAGTGGTCATGCGGTCGATGTTGCCGGCGATGATGACAAGGATGGCGATGGCCGGCACAGTCAGCAACGCATCCGAAATTACCCGGATGACCGCATCGACAATGCCGCCGAAATGCCCAGCAATCAGCCCGAGCGCTGTGCCAACGCCCACGCCAATGAACCCGGCGATCAGCCCCATTTTGAGGGTGTTGGGCGTCGCATAGATAAGGAGGGTCCACATGTCTCGGCCCTGCGAATCTGTGCCGAGGAAGTACTCGGGCCCGGGCGGCTGGCGCGGCCGCACGGCGCCGACCTGAGCGTTCACGGCATCAACGAACCACGGGCCGCTGGCGCAGAGCAGCAGGATGACGCCGAGGATGGCGAGCCCGAGCAGCAGCGCACCGCTGATCCGGCCCTGCTCGTAGTTGCGGCGAAGGGAGCTGAGAAAGGTCATCGCCGAATCCTCGGGTCAAGCAGCGGATAAATCAGGTCGACGAGAAACAGCAGCACGGCCAGGGAAACGATCAGCATCAGCACCACGCCCTGGATGACGAAATAGTCTTGGCCGCGGATAGCGACATAGAGGAGCGAACCGAGCCCCGGGTAATTGAAGATCACCTCGACGAGCACGGCGCCCGAGACCACCGAACCAAGCGACAGCGCCAGGGCAGTAATCTGCGCCAGCAGCGCGTTGCGCATGCCGTACCAGACGAAAATCCGGTTTGGATGGAGGCCCTTGGCCTCGGCGAAAGTGATGTAGTCCTCGCCCAGCACCGAGACCATCTGGCTGCGCATGCCGAGAGCCCAGAAGCCGATATTGCCGAGGACGATAGCGAGGCAGGGCAGGAAAGCGTGTCTTAGCACGTCCTCGGTGGTGGCCCAGTCAAGCCGCATGATGCGGGTGGTGTCGACGCCGCCGGCGGGTGGAAGCCACTTCAGCACCACGGCGAAGAAATAGATCAGGATGATCGCAAGAAGATAGAACGGGATCGAGGTCAGGATCATCATGAACGGCACGATCGATTTGATCGTCCGCCCAGAGCCCGGCCAAGCGAGGCGCGCGCCGAGGAGCGAGCCGACGCTGAAGGCGATCAGGGTCGCCACGCCAAGCAGCATCCCCGACCACGGCAGTGCGGCCGCGATCATAGTCGAGACCTTTTCTGGGAAGTTCACGAACGACACCCCGAGGTCGAGCCGGAGCAGGTCGCCCCAGTAGTTGATGTATTGTTGCAGGATTGACGCATCGAGGCCGTACTTGGCCCGATAGGCGGCCGAGATCGCCTGGATATCGATATTCTGCGCCCCGCCGCTCGTTTGCAGCCGCGCCAGTGCTGTTTGCACCGGATCGCCGGGAAGCAAGCGCGGGATGATGAAGTTGATGCTGACCGCGACGAAGATGACCAGCAAGAGTTGGCCGAACCTGGTCAGCAGATAGCGCAGGAGTTCTCTCGACATGTCGTCTCACTGGTATGAGTTCAGCGCGGGAAGCAGAGGGCAGCAACAGCCGCCCTCTGCCCAGTGGCAGGGAGGGACCACTTATTCCGCGCCGCTCGGCTTTAGGTTGTGGATGACGACGTTGAACGCCTCCCACGGGGTGTACGGGGCGACATAAGGATCGGCGGCGGACGGCCAGCCGGTCCAGTAGGCGTTGTTGAAGGTCACCACATGATATTCCTCGAGCAGGTCGATCTGCGGCAGGTCGCGCAGCGCGATGTCGAGGGCAGCAACGGCGTTCTTCATGTATTCCGAATTCGGATCGGTGCTGGCAGGGACGGCATCCATCGCGTCGATGAGCGCGTCGTATTCAGGGTTCATGTAGCGCGACGCAGCGATGGGGGTCGGAACGTTCTCGCCGATGGGGCGAGCGAACTTGCTGTGATAGTGCTGCAGGGTCTCGAGCGGCTCTGACTGGCTGCCGCAGTGCACGAAGATCATCGTGTCGAAATTGCCGCTCAAAATGTCCGGCAACCAGGTGTCGTCCACCGGAGCCTGCACGGCATCGAAGCCGGCGTTCTTGAACTGCTGGGTCAGCGGCGCAAGCACCGGTTGGATGAAGGCCGGAGTGCGTACGGTCACCGTCAGCGGCACGCCGTCCTTTGCCCAGAGGCCATTGGCATCCTTGGCGTAGCCGGCCTTGGTCATGTACTCCTCGACCTTGGCCGGATCGGGATTGTCGAGGTTGTACTTGTCGAGCACAGCCTGGAGCGGGCTACCCTCGCCGAGCCAGGTTCCTGCCATGTAGTTGGAGAAGGCGAAGGTCACCGGCTTCTGCCCGCCTTCGTAGCCGATCTCGTTGATGGCGGTGCGGTCGATAGCGTAGTTCATCGCGTAGCGGACGTTCACGTCATTCCACGGCGCCTTCATCTGGTTGAAGACGAGGGAATAGTCGCAGCCGTCCGGAGCGCCCCAGTTCGGGCCTTCCGTGTTCCACGACGCTAGCTGGTCGTTCTGGGCGCGGGCGGCCTCGAACGTGCCGATCATCAACTGGCGACCGCCGTCGATCTGGTTGGCGATGTGCAGTTGGCCCATCGCGTCATCGCTCGATACGGGAACGAGGGTGATGCGCTTGGGCGCTGGCAGATCCTGGAAGCCGATTTTGGCACCCCACCAGTCGTCGCGGCGATCGAAGATCTCCTGCTGGTTGGTGGTCGAGACCAGCTTGTAGGCGCCGGTGCCGACCGGCCAGCCCTTGGAGAGGTCGAAGTTGGTGAAGGTCGCGAGATCCTGACCTTCCCAGATGTGCTTGGGCAGGATCGGGTAGTGGTTTTCGTGTCCGAGCGCCAGGAAATCGCGGATGAAGCGCGGCGCGGGCTTATTGAAGTTAATGGTGACGTTCAGGGGATCGACGACAGTGACGTCCTTGATCCACTCCTTGAAGGACGCCGAACCGTTGAACTCTGGCGGCGCATCGCGCAGAGTTTCCAGCGTGAACTTCACGTCATCGGCGGAGAACTTCTCGCCATCCGACCACTCGACACCGTCGCGCAGCTTGAGCGTGGCGCTGAGGAAGTCGGGAGCATACTCAAAGCTCTCGGCCTGCCATGGGATCAGCTTGCCGTCGTTGAGGTTGGTGTAGAACAGCGCCTCGTTGACGGTGAACTGCATCACGTCGCGCTGATGCGAGACCGAGGTCAGGTAGGGGTGCCAGTTCTCGATGTTTGCGAACTGGGCGGGCTGGTCGCCCCAGGGGGTGAGGACCAGGGTCTCGTTGCGCGGCACGTCGGCAACCTGGGCAAGTGCGGTTGATGCAAGCAGTGGCAGGGTAAGCAGCGCCATCGCGCTGCCCAGCAGGGCAGGTCGTTTCATAGTTCCTCCTCATGGCCGACTGCGTCGGCCGTTTGCGCAGTTTTAGTCGTCCTCTTGTCGATGGCCTCGAGACTCAGTCCGTGACCAAAGCCAGACTTATCGCGATGGTCTCTGCCATCTCAACTAAATTGAACTGATATCATTTTAGTTGAGATGTCAAGGCGCGCACCCAATGGGTGGTTCGTATCTGCGGATTCTGCTCCATCCCAACGATGAGGGAAGACGGTCTCGCCAGGGCGTTGAATGCCCGGAAAGGTGGCGCGAAGCGGAAGGACGGATAGGGCTGAGGCGGTTTGAAAAGCCCTGATTATGCTATGATCGAGCCCTGCTTCTGGGGGTGCCAGATGGGACGTTTGTCGAGGTCCGACCATCAGCAGGCGAGCTTTCTGTCCGCGTGTCGAGGCGGATAACCCGGTCAGTGGATGAACTCGATCTTTCCGAACACGGCTTCGCCCGCGTGCCGCGGCATCGACCGGCAGACCCTGCTACGCGCCGGCCACGATGCTCAAGCTCTATGTCTATGGTCACCAGCATCAGCTGACCTCGATCCCGAAGCTTGGCGCGAGGCGGGTCGCAACATCGAACTGATGTAGTGGCTCGGCAAGCTGGTACCTGACTTCAAGACCATCGCGGACTTCCGCCATGGCAATGCCAGATCGCGTGTCAGCGCTTCGTTGCCTGGTCAGCCAAGGCCCACTACGCCCTGGTATGCCGCTCGGCTGCCTAAGAAAGAGATTTGACCTCGGCAGTTTTGCCAGCAGTGCTGCGCCTGGCCACAAGACGGGGATGGACCAGGAAATTTTCGGCCTTCTGCCGGCCCTCGATGCGTTCCACCAAGAGCCTAGTCGCCTGGAGACCCAGTTGCTCGCCAGACTGGTCGATGCTGGTCAGTGAGTTCTGGTCGAACGCGCAGTACATAGTGTTGTCGTGGCCCACGACGGCGAGCTCGCTTGGAACAGAAAGCCCGGATATGCCGGCGACACTGAGCACCTCAAGGGCCACGTAGTCCGTCCAGCAGAATATGGCTTCCCGCTTTCCTGGCGTCGCCAATAGACCCTGGGTGGCCACCTGGATGTCCCGAAGGTTTTGTGGCGCACGAACAACCTCGACATAGCGGGCCAGACCGGCTTCGTTCATGGCCTCCTGATAGCCGGCCTCTCTGTGCTCGATCACCGAACCATTGACGGTCTCAAGGCTGAGCATCGCAATCTTGCGATACCCGTGTTCGACAAGGTGCCGCACAGCGATCCGGCCGCTCTCGTGGTCGTCGTTGTTGACGGTGTCGAGGGCAGTGACATTTGGAAGGTGGTGGCCAATCAGGACGAGGGGAATCTTGGCCCCGAGCGCCGAGAGCGTCTCGGCGGAACTTACGCTGCCGACCACGATCAGGCCGTCCAGTTGCATGCTGAGCATCGATTGAGCCAGTGCGGCTTCGCTCGAGTGCTGCACAATGCCCTGCACCATTTGATAGGTCGTCCGCTCCAGCGCAGCACTTATTCCTGTCAGGACGTCAGCGAAGAACGGGTTCCGCATGTCGGGAAATATGACGCCGATCACGAAGGTTTTCCCTCCGCTCATACCGCGCGCGGAAAAGCTTGGCGTATAGCCAAGCTTGGCGATGGACGCCTTGACGCGTTCGCGCAGGCCATCACTCACGCCATAGGCGTTCCGCAGCACTTTTGACACGGCCGCGAAGGACACTTCCGCATCCTTGGCTACGTCATGGATCGTCACGCGCTTGCGCTTTGGCGCCTTGTCCAATGCCCCATCCTTCGGGTGGAAAATCGAGCCTGCAATGTGCCTGATTATTTTCCGCTTGCAATGACATCAATTTCGTACAACGCTGCACGTACAACATTGCACACACTGGCGCAGCCAAGCGCCAGGGAGGAATTTCCCTTGAACGATATGACGTTGCCGCGCGCGGCAGTGAGCGCTACCGCTCGCCCCCAAGGTTGGCAGGCAAGGATGATCCATCCGTTGTCTGACCAGGGTGTCGGCAAGGCCGGGTCTTTCGTTACGACGACCTTCGAGCTTGGTCGGGTGCTGGGTGCCGAAACCCTGGCGATCACCGCTTGGGGCCTCTATCGCGCCAGCATCAATGGCCAGCGCGTTGGCCAAGACGTTCTCACGCCTGGCTGGACCAACTACGACGCCCGTCTGTCCGTGCAGGAATACGACATTGCCGACCTGCTCCAGGTTGGGTCCAACACCGTCGAGATTTCGCTCGCGGACGGCTGGTTCCGGTCGCCGCTGATGTGGACCGGTAATGGGATCAGCAATATCTGGGGCGACAAGATCGGCGCGCTTGCCGAAATCCGCGCCGCACGCCTGGGTGTGCCCCTCGTGGTCACTGATGCATCGTGGACAAGCGGAGAGAGCCAGGTCCGCAAGTCCGGTATTTATTTCGGCGAGGTTTTCGACGCGCAGGTCAAGCTAGTTGCAGACCGGGGCGTCGAAGTGCTCGATTTCAATCCCGGCGTCCTGATCGCACCGGAATGCGCCCCCGTCCAAGAAATGCCCAGCCTTGCCGCGGTCAAGACATGGCAGGATGCCCAGGGTCGCACCGTTTATGACTTCGGACAGAACATCGGCGGCTATGTTGCCTTCAGTGGACGTGGCGCAGCTGGTGCCACGGTGCTGTTCGAGCATGCCGAAATTCTCGACAAGGACGGCACATTCTACAATGTGAACTTCCGCAGCGCCGAGGCGCTGGTTCAGTATGTGTTCGCCGGCGATGCGGCGGAAGAATACCGGCCCACATTCACCTTTCAGGGCTTCCGCTATGCGCGTGCCACGATCACTGGCGATGCGATCATAGAGAGCGTCGTCGCGGTGCCGATTACCTCGGTCCCGACCCCAACAGCCAGCTTCACGTCGGCCAATCCTCTGGTCGACAAGCTGGTTCAGAACACCATCTGGTCGCAGCGCGGCAACTTTATCGACATTCCTACCGATTGCCCGCAGCGTGATGAGCGTCTGGGCTGGACCGGCGATGCGCAGGTCTTTGCGTCCACCGCATGCTACCTGGCCGATAGCCACGGCTTCCTCGCCAAGTTTGTCCGCGAGATGATGGTGGACCAGGAGCCTGACGGCGCCATCGCGCATGTGTCGCCCAATCCGCTCCGTCTCAAGCCACCGGCCGATGGCAGCCGCTTTGCTGGGTCGACTGGCTGGGGCGATGCCATCAGCATCGTCCCATGGACCTTGTTTCTCCACTACGGGGATCGGGCGATTCTGGATGAGGCGTTTACCGCGATGACGCGGTGGAATGACTATGTCTGGGCCATCAGCGATGGCCCGGTCGTGCGCCCGCCTTCAGGCTGGGGGGCCAAGGGCTTTTCGTTCGGCGACTGGCTGCAGCCGCAGAACGATCACCTCAAGGCCGTTCCCACCATGGGCGACGATGCCGCGGCAACGATCTACCTCTACATATCGTCACAGCAAATCGCGCGCATTGCCTCAACCCTCGGCCGGCAGGCCGAGGCGCGACACTTCGAAGAGCGTGCCGCCGCCGTGAAGCAGGCCTTCGCCAGAGAGTTCGTCACCCCCGCCGGCCGGTTGCTCTACGACGACCAGAGTTCCTACGCCCTGGCCTTTCTGCACGACCTGATCCCGGCGGAGCACGTCGAGGCAGCCAAGGGCTTCTTCAAGGCAACCATCGAGCGGGCGCGCGGACGTATTGGCACTGGTTTCATTGGGACGCCGGCATTGTTGCCAGCGCTGGTCAAGATCGGCGAGCCCGACATGGCGGCCAGCCTGTTCCTCCAGGAGGAAGTTCCCGGCTGGCTGGCGCAGGTCAAGCGCGGCGCCACCACCATCTGGGAGCGCTGGGACGGCATCAAGGCAGATGGCTCGATCTTCGAACCGACGATGAATTCCTACAACCATTATGCCTACGGCGCGGTCTGCCAATGGTTGTTCGAGGCCATTGCGGGCTTCCGCCCCGATCCCGAAAAGCCCGGCTTCGAGCACATTATCTTCGAGCCGCTGATCGTCCCGTCGCTGTCGCCTGTTGCCGCCCATCATGACGCCAAGGTCGGCAGGATCGAGGCTGCCTGGCGCGTGGATGGCAACAGCGTCACCTACCAAGTGCTCGTACCCGAGCACTCCACCAGCACACTCGTGCTGAGGAGGGAATACCAGGAAATCATCGTCGATGGCGCGGCCCTGGACCGCTCGTCCGGCGAGACAGCGCGATGCCAGCTCGCGCCCGGCCGTCACACGGTGACGTTCCGGATCAGCCGGCGGGAGGACTAGTCACCGGAGCCCGCTCTGGCGGGATCACAACATCCGATCGAAGCTAACTGGCTCGATCATAGGGAGGATAAACTATGCAGAAGACTAACCGCCGGCATGCCATTGCCGGGTTCGCTGCTGGCTTGATGGGCTTCACCGCCCTATCGGGCGCTGCCTTCGCACAGCAGACGACGCTGAGCCTGTTTGCACCAAACGATCAGGCCGCAGTCGCCTATACTGAAGCCATGGTCGCGGCATTCGAAGCGGCCAATCCAGATATCAACGTGGAAATCGAAGTCGGGCCAGGGGGCACCGAGCGCGACAACATGGTCAAGAGCCGACTGGCGACCGGCACGATGAACGACGTCTTCGTTTATAATGCAGGCTCGCTGTTCCAGGCGATCAACCCGGTGCAGTCCACGGTCGACCTGACCGATGAAGCCTACATGTCCACCATCCTGAGCAGCTTCAAGCAGACGGTGACGGCGCCCGACGGGACGCTGCGCGGCGTGCCATATGGCCAGGCCATGGGTGGCGGCATTCTCTACAACAGGAAGGTCTATGAAGAGCTTGGCCTCTCGGTTCCCACGACCTGGGACGAGTTCATGGCCAACAACGCCAAGATCAAGGAGGCCGGAAAGGCCCCAGTGATCCAGACGTTCGGCGATACCTGGACCAGCCAGCTGTTCATCCTCGCCGACTTCTTCAACGTGCAGGCCAAAAACCCGCAGTTCGCAGACATGTATACGCGCGGCGAAGCCAAGTATGCCGACACGCCGGCTGCGATGGCCGGCTTCCAGAAACAGGCCGACGTCTTCAACGCGGGGGACCTTAACGAGGATTTCGGCGCCGCCACCCTCAATGACGGCCTGCGTATGCTCGCTGCGGGTGAGGGGGTCCACTATCCGATGCTGACCTTCGCGGTCGGCACCATCGCGCAGGACTATCCCGACCAGCTCAACGATGTCGGCTTCTTCGCTCTGCCCGGCGATGATGCTGCCGTCAACGGCACGACGGTCTGGATGCCGACCGCACTTTACATCTCGGCCACTACGCCCAACTTGGATGCAGCCAAGAAGCTTGTGGCGTTCGTCGGGAGCAAGGAAGGCGGCTGCGATCCGTGGGTCGAGATCAACGCCATCACCGGGCCGTTCCTCATCCAGGGTTGCGAACTGCCCGCCGACGTTCCTGCTGCGGTCACGGATCTGCAGACTTATTTCACTGCCGATGGCCGCACCGCTCCGGCGCTGGAATTCCTGTCGCCGGTCAAAGGGCCAAGTCTGGAAAACATCACCGTCGAAGTTGGCTCCGGCATTCGGACTCCCGAAGATGCTGCGGCGCTTTATGATGAGGACGTCCGCAAGCAGGCGCAGCAGCTAGGCCTCCCTGGCTGGTAAGCGACTGCTGCTCAGGCAGCTCGGAGCGCCTGGTCTCGCTCCGGGCTGCCGCCCTCTTTCTCAAGGAGAAGGCCGATGACAGCCGCGTCCGATACGCGCCTCGCCCCGATGGCCATGCCTGCCAGGCTGGGCGCCCGTCCCTCGCCCTATCCAGGCTGGTTCTTCCTGCCCGCGGCGGTGATCTATGGCGTGCTATTCCTGATGCCGACCTTTGCGTCGCTGTATTTCAGCCTGACGCGTTGGACGCTGTTCGACTCGACGTTCATCGGGTTCGAAAATTTCGCTCAGTTCTTTCGTGAGCCGTTCCTCATCAGGGGTCTGGTCAACACCGTGCTCTATGCGGTGATCACTTCCGGGCTCAAGGTCGTGCTTGGCATGCTGCTGGCGCTGTTGCTCACCAGCCACATCCTGGCGCGTGGCTACCTGCGCTCGGTCGTGTTCTTTCCCGTCCTGGTATCGACTGTGGGCGTCGGCATTACCTTTACGGTGCTGATGCATCCCACCAACGGCATGATCAATGAGGGGCTGGCGCTGATCGGCATCAAGGGGCCCGGCTGGTTGACCAACCCCAACCTCGCTTTGTTCTCGGTCGCCTTGGTGGACGTCTGGAAAGGCGTGGGCCTCGCTACCGTTATCTACATCGCCGGCATCGTGGCGATTCCGAAAGACTATTACGAAGCGGCGCGGATCGATGGCGCCACCAAGTTCCAGAATTTCCTCTACATCACGCTGCCGCTAAGCCGGCCGGCGACGGCCACTGTGATCACGCTGAGCTTCATTGGCGGGTTGCGCACCTTCGATCTGATCTGGGCGATGACCCGAGGTGGCCCCGGCTTTGCCTCCGATACGGTGGCCTCTGTCATCTACAAGCAGTACCAGGCCGGCTTTTACGGGCTGTCGACCGCCGGCAATGTGGTGCTGTTCGTACTTATCGGTGTCCTGGTGGTCCCGCTGACCATGCTCCTCAACCGCAAGCAGGGTCACGAATGAAATCCCGGCCATCCATTCTCATCAGTTCAGCCGCCATTGCCGCTACGGCCGTGGTGTTCCTGATACCCTTCGCATTCATCGTGCTCATGGCGTTCAAGGATCGTCGGCAGTCCTTGCTGCGAGACTTTTCCTGGCCCGATGGCTTTCACCTCTGGGACAACGTGGTGGAGGTGGTTGCCACGCGCAACTGGATGCTGGTCACCGCTTTCATCAATTCCACCATCCTGACCGTGGCCAGCGTCACTCTGCTGGTGGTCTTTGCCGCCATGGTCGGCTTCGTGCTGGCCCGTCGCAAGACGCGGTTCAACGGGCTCATCGAGTTCCTGATCCTGGCTGGACTGATGATCCCGCCAGCGGTTGTCCCTACCATCTGGCTGCTGCAAGGTCTGGGCCTCTTCGGCAAGCTGCACGGACTGGTGCTCATTGAGGTCGCCTACGGCCTGTCATTCTCCATCCTGCTCTATCGGGCGTTCATCGCCACAATTCCGCGAGAGCTCGACGAAGCCGCCATCATCGACGGCGCTCGCCCGCTGGATGTGTTCTTCCGGGTTATCCTGCCGCTGCTTTGGCCGGTCACCGTGACCAATATCGTGGTGCAATCGGTGGCCATCTTCAACGATTTCACCAACCCGCTCTATTATCTGCCCGGGAATGGCAACGCGACGGTGCAGCTGACGCTCTATAATTTCCAGAGCCAGTTCAACACCTCTTACAATCTGCTCTTCACCAACATCCTGCTCATCACCATCCCACCACTGCTCGTCTTCCTGTTCTTCAACCGGCAGATCGTGGCCGGCGTGACGGCCGGTGCGGTCAAGGGCTAAGCGTTATTTCAAGGGAGGCCGCCCATGGCCGGACTGGAACTCAAGCACCTGCACAAAAGCTATGGCGGCGTGGAAGTCATCAAGGGCGTAGACATTTCGATCGATCACGGTGAGTTCGTTGTGTTCGTCGGGCCTTCGGGATGCGGAAAATCCACCCTGCTGCGGATGATCGCCGGCCTCGAAGAGATCAGCGGGGGCGAACTGTCCATCGGCTCACGTGTCGTCAACGACGTGGAGCCGCGTGACCGCGGCATCGCCATGGTGTTCCAGAGCTACGCGCTCTACCCCCATATGACGGTCTACGAGAATATGGGCTTTGGTCTCAAACTGGCCAGGACGCCCAAGGATATCAGGGACGCCAAGGTGCGCGAGGCGGCGCGCATCCTGCAGATGGAGCACCTGCTCGAGCGCAAGCCTGCGCAACTCTCCGGCGGCCAGCGCCAGCGCGTCGCCATCGGCCGTGCCATCGTGCGGCAGCCCGAAGTGTTCCTGTTCGACGAGCCGCTGTCCAATCTCGATGCGGCTTTGCGCGTCGATATGCGCATGGAGCTCAGCAAGCTCCATCGGGATCTCGGCGCAACCATGATTTATGTCACCCACGACCAGGTCGAAGCCATGACTTTGGCCGACAAGATCGTCGTGCTCGATGCCGGCAAGGTTCAGCAGATCGGTGCCCCGATCGAGCTCTATCAGCGGCCAGCCAATATGTTCGTGGCCGGCTTCATCGGATCACCAAAGATGAACCTGCTGTCCGCCACCGTGGACGCCATCGGTGCCGACACCGTCGCCGTGAGTGGCAAAGGCGTCGAACGGGTGGTGGTGCCCGCAGATGCAACGGGCCTCAAGCCCGGCGACCAGGTCACGCTCGGGATACGGCCACAGGCGCTCGTTATCAGCGATCAAGGGTCGCTGGCCGGGCAGGTTGTCCTCGTCGAGCGCCTGGGGAGTGAAACCAATGTGAGCGTCAACCTGCCGTCGGGCGTCAATTTCCTGGCTGTGCTCGATGGCGACAAGACACTGCAGCCCGGACAAAAGGTGAGTTTCGGCTTCGAACCCCAGGATGCGATCGTCTTCGATCCCTCCGGGCGTGCCCGCCACCTCTAGCGCCACCGGCCTGAAGATCACGACTTTTGCAGGCCGCGCCAACGTGCCGGCCAACGAGACTGCATGCCCAATTGGCAGATGTAGGAGGAGAGATACTATGACCCATATTCGCATGACCCGGAGGTCAATGATGGTGCAGGGAGCCGCTTTACTCGGCGTTGCAGGATTGCCGCTGCCGGCAATGGGACAGACCGATGGCAGCACCATTGATGCGACCACCACCCATGGGCCGATCCGCGGCAAGACCGAGGACGGCATTGCCAAGTTCCTCGGCGTTCCCTATGGCGCCCCGCCAGTGGGATCCCTGCGGTTCCGCGCACCCCAACCACCCCCGCCCTGGACCGAAGTTCGGGACACCATGGCCTTCGGCAACCCGGCCTTTCAGGCGCCGCAGCCGGAAATGGGTCCCGACAAGCGCATGCCCGCGCCCTCCGAGGATTGCCTCTACCTCAATGTCTGGACGCCCGCTGCCGACAACAAGCGCCGTCCGGTCATGTTCTACAATCATGGCGGCGGCTACATGATCGGCTCCGGCTCGGCCACCGGGCAGGACGGCACCAATCTGGCGCGGCTGCATGACGTTGTCGTGGTGCAATCCAACCATCGCCTCGGCCTGCTCGGCTACCTGTTCCTGGGCGACCTCGGGGGCGAGGACTACGCAGCCAATGCCGGCATGCTCGATATCCAGCTCGCGCTGCAATGGGTGCAGGACAATATCGAGAATTTTGGCGGCGACCCGGACAATGTGATGGTCTGGGGCGAGAGCGGCGGCGGCGCCAAGACCGCCTGCGTCTATACCATGCCCGGCGCCGCCAACCTGTTCCACAAGGCCTCGATCGAAAGTGCGGCACCCTTGACGCTTGCCACCCGCGACGGCGCCACCGAACGTGCCCGCCGGACGCTCGCTGCGCTGGGCGTCGGCGAAACCGATCTGGCCATGCTCATGGACATGCCAGCCGAAAAGCTGCTCGAAGCCCAACAGGGCAGTGACGTGCCCATGGGCGAGGCGCCTTGGGCGGAAAGTCCGGAGGTGCCCGGATTTGGCGCTTTCGTGGATGGCACCATCATCCCGCAGAACCCGTTTGCCCAGGGCGTGGCGTCGTTCTCCAAGGACAAGCCACTGATGTGCGGCACGACGCGCGACGAGATGGTATTCTTCTCGCTCTTCGGCCCACCTGATATCTTCAACATCGACTATCCCGGCTTGCGCGAACGGCTCGGCGACACCTACCAGGGCGAAGAACTCGAAACCATCATCGCGACCTTCAAGGCCTCGAGGCCCGACGCGACGCCCGCTGAAATCTACTTCGCGATCACGACCTCGCCGATCGTCCGCGATTCCATCAAAATTGCGGAGGCCAAGGTCGAGCAAGCCGGCGCGGCAGTCTATTCGTACCAGCTGGCCTACCACAGCAAGACCAAGATACCGGGTTCCGAATTCGAGCTGGGGTCGCCTCATGCTTCTGACATTGCGATGAAGTTCAACAACCCTGCTGCTGGCCAGGACTTCATTCTCGGGAAGGACCAATCGTCCGAACGGTACCAAACGGCGGAGAATATGAGCGCCCTGTGGGCCGGCTTCGCCCGTACCGGTGTGCCCCATGCCGATGGCGTGCCGGCATGGCCCGCCTACAACCTGACGGAGCGGCCCACCATGTGGATCGATGCCGAATGCCGGGTTGTCAATGATCCCGACCCCGCCGAACGCCAGTATTGGGAAACTACCTAACTTTCTGCCGAGACGAGGATCGGGACGTCCCCGATCCTCAAATCGTTGCGGTTCGAGAGGAGGTGTCCCCTTGCAGGTGCAGGAAGGCAGGTTGCCCCGCAGGGTTACCATCCGCCAGGTGGCGGAGAATGCGGGCGTTTCGGTATCGGCCGTCTCCAAGGTGTTGCGCGACGCCTACGGCGTTAGCGCCTCGCTACGGGCGCGCGTCGAGGCGTCGATCAAGGAGCTGAACTATCGACCTCTCCCTGCCGCTCGAGGTATGCGCGGGCGGACCTACACACTTGCGCTTGTGCTGCCGGACATCAGGAATTCCTTTTTCGCAGAGATTCTCGATGGCGTCGCGTCTGCTCTGGTCGAAACGCGTTACCAGGTAATCGTCGGGATAAGGGACGCGGCCTCCAGCGAAGAAGCGGTCATCGAGGCTATGATCGATCGGCAGGTAGACGGGATAATTCTTGTTGGCACAGTCCGGGCAGAAACGGCGCTGGAGACGTTAGCCTCGCGCCTGCCGTTGGTCGCACTCGGTTTTCACGCGCCTACCGGGCAGAGGTTCGACACGGTCAACACTGATGACCAGCTAGGCGCTAGCTTAGCCGTCCGACATTTGGTCGCGAACGGCTTCCCGGCAACCGCCATGCTCAGCCTCGACCTCCCGGGATCCACCATCGTCGCCGAACGAGAATTGGGCTACCGCAGGGAGATGCTTAAGTGTGGTCTGGCCGAACACATCAATATCGTTCGAGTTGGCAGTACGAAAGCACAGATCGCCTCTGGTGCCACGCGGCTGCTCGATGCGCCAGCAAGCGCGTCGGCCATGTTCTGCTGGTCAGACTTCGTTGCGGTGGAAGTCTTGAGCATCGCTGCCGAAATAGGACTTTCAGTTCCGTATGACCTGGCGATCGTTGGCTATGACAATAGTCCGGTTTGCGCACTTGCCCAGAATGGCCTCACCAGTGTGGACCAACCGGGCGCCGTCCTGGGTCACTCCGCCGCCAAGCTGTTGCTTGAGCGTGTCGGAGGGCGGGTAAGCGCGCAACACGTCATCCTGCAGCCCCAACTCATCGCGCGAGCCAGTTCCGCCGCAGTTTCCGCTTGGGGCTGAAGCGACACCTACTTTTCCAACTTCGCTTGATCGCTTCGGTAACCTGACAACATCGCCACGAACGCCGTGACCTTGGGTGGACGGAACCGCGCCGCCGGATAGACGGCATATACCCCTCCAGCCGGCAGGCTCCAGGCGGGCAGGAGTTGGACGAGCCGATTGGCCTCCAGGTGCCCCGCCGCCAGAAAGTCCGGCAAAACCGACATGCCTCCACCGGCCAGAACAGCCGCCAGGGCCGCTGGCGTGGAATTGGTCAGGATGTTTTGCCGGAGTCTGACAGTCCTGGGGTCGAAATCGTCCTTGGTGAAGCGCCAGACCAACGGCTCCTTCAGCGATGCATTGGCAATGAAGGGGAGACCGATCAGGTCCTCCGGCACGCCGGCGGTCCACCCTCGTGCCAGGTCCGGCGATGCAACCAACAGCTGCCGAAACGTGCCGATCCGCCTGGCATGATAGCTGGAATCGTCCAGCCACCCGACGCGGATCGAAAGATCGAAATGGTCGGCGATCAGGTCGACTTTGGTATCGGACAACTGCAATTCGACATTGCAGGCCGGGTATTTCCTGGTGAAGGCAGCGATGACAGGCGCAATCGTGGACGCGCCATAGTCATTGGGCGCAGTTATGCGCAAGGTTCCCGTTGGCTCGGCATTGGTCTGGGCGATTTCCCCGACCGCTTCCTCGACTTCACTAAAGATCAGCACGCAGCGCGCATGCAGCAGCCGACCGGCTTCGGTCGGCTCGACCCGCCGCGTCGTTCGCACCAGTAGACTGGTCCCAAGTTCCGCCTCGAGGCGGCTGACCTGCTGGCTCACGACGGCCTTGGTGATCCCCAGTCGGTCAGCGGCTTTGGTGAATGATCCAGTCTCGGCCACTGCGGAAAAGTAGGCCAGTCGATTGAGCCGAATAGCTTGCACCACGTCGTCCTATTGTATGCCGTTCGCAAACATTTTGTAGGCTTTGACGTCCTCGATCAACCAATAACCGTGGCGTAGCTTGCATCCACGATATTGAAGGATGCATTACATGAACATCACTTACCTGTTCGACCCGCTTTGCGGCTGGTGCTATGGAGCCACCGCTGCACTTGAGCAATTGAGCCGGGTGGAGGGCGCGACTATTGACCTTGCCCCAACTGGCCTCTTTGCCGGTGAAGGCGCCCGCTCCATGGACCAATCGTTCGCCGCCTATGCCTGGCAGAACGATCAGCGCATCGCCCGGCTGACCGGGCAGATTTTCTGCGAAACCTATCGCCAGCAGGTACTCGGTGCGACTGGCGCCACCTTCGACTCTGCGCCGGCAACCCTGGCCATCGTGGCCGTGGGGCTGCAAGCGCCCGCTGATGAAATAGCGGCGCTCAAGGCCTTGCAGCGCGCACGTTATGTCGATGGCCGGGACAACGGCGATATGGGCGTCGTGATTGGTATCCTCGCCGATGCCGGGTTCACTGACGCAGCGGACCGCCTTCGCGCACCGGACCCGGAATTGATGGCCGCCTACCGGGCGCGGATAGCGTCCTCGCGAGCCGATATGGCGCAGTTCGGCGTCAACGGCGTGCCCGCGCTGGTCGTCGGCAAGGGCGACAGCCGCCGGCTGCTGCCCAGCGGCGCGCTGTTTGGCGGCCCCGAAATGTTGGTCGCTCAGCTCGAAGCTGCCTGAGCCCCACCTCACAAACATCACCAAGGAGACAATCATGACGACGACTTTGACCTGGACTCATTTTCCGGCCGGGGGGAATGGCTTTTTCCGGGCGCCGGTGCTGCTATCGGGCCCAAGCGAGGCCCTGCTGATCGACGGCGGCTTCACCTATCCCGACGGGCGCGCGCTCGCCGAAGCCATCAAGGCGACGGGCAAGACGCTGACCACAATCTACATTAGCCAGTCCGATCCCGACTACTATTTCAGCCTGAAGCCGGTTCGCGAAGCGTTCCCGCAAGCCAGGGTCATCGCCGCTGCCGCAACGGTGGAAGCCATCAAGGGTAATGTGGACAAGAAGCTGGCCGCTTGGGGTCCCAAGCTCAATGAGAACGGTCCGCAGCGCCAGGCGGATATCGTTTTTCCGGAAGCCTTTGACGGCCCGACGCTCACCGTGGATGGAGAAACGGTCGAAATCGTCCCGGCCGAGGGCCTCGCCAATCGCCGCTATCTGTGGGTTCCGACGCTGAATGCCGTCTTCGGCGGCGTCCTGATCTTTTCGGGCGTGCATGTGTGGACCGCCGACACGCCCACCCAGGAACAGCGCGCCGCCTGGATCGCCAATCTCGACAAGCTTGCCGCCCGCAATCCGTCGGTCGTCATTCCCGGCCACATGGACCCTGCAGCTCCAACCGGTCTTGCCGCGATCGAGCACACCAAGGCGTACCTGCTGGCTTTTGAGGAAGAACTGGCCAAGGGCGGCGACGCCGCCGCGCTCAAGGCCGCGCTCGAAGCGCGCTTTCCGAACCTGGGCATGGGTGTAGCCCTCGACATCGGCTCCAAAGTCGCCACCGGCGAAATGCAGTGGGGTTGAGATGAGCACCAATCTTGAGCTGATCCGGGGGACCTATGAAGGATCCTCCGAGGAGAATGGCCGCAATCTGCTGGCTGTTCTGTCGCCGGATGTCGAATGGACCGAGGCGGAGGGCTTTCCCTACTCCGGCACCTATGTCGGACCGGAGGCACTGATCGATGGCGTGTTCCGCCGCCTTGGATCCGAATGGACGGGCTATCGCGCCGACGTCCACACCTACATCGCCGACGGCGATCGCGTTGCCGCCTTCGGCGTCTATTCCGGCACCTACAACGCGACGGGCAAGTCCATGACTTCGCCCTTCGCCCACCTTTACCAGATCAAGGACGGCAAGGTCATTCGCATGACCCAGTATGTCGATACCGTTCTGGTTACCCGAGCGCTCAGCTAGGCGCGAACACCAGGAGACACCTCAATGTTCAAGAAGACGATTCTCGCATCCATCTTCCTCGTGACCACCTCGGTCACGGGACTGGCGATACCGGCTTATGCCCAGGACGCCACCCAGACCCAGATCGTAGAGGACTACGAACTCACGCAGGCCAACAAGGATTTGGTCCTCAAGGCCTATCAGGAACTGTTCGGCAATGCCGATCTCACCGCTCTCGACCGCTACTGGGCCGACGAGTACATCCAGCACAATCCCTCCATGACCGATGGTCGGGAGGCAGTGAAGACCTTCCTCCAAGGCCTGGGCATCGATTCCTGGCCGACGCGGCAGGTCAAATTCGAGCGTGTGATCGCCGAAGGCGACCTAGTCATGCTGCAGACCGCGCAGCCGGCATCGGACACTTCAGCCGGAACCGTCATCGTCGACATCTTCCGCGTCGCGGATGGCAAGATTGCCGAGCACTGGGACGTGATCCAGCAGATCCCCGCTGTCGCCACCAATCCGCGGACGATGTACTAGGCGAAGATCAGTGCCGTGGCGCGGTGCTGATTGAAAGTTGTCCGCCCGCCCGATTGCGGGCGGACAGAACCTGACCGAAAATGAGAAGCTGGGCCTTGCCCAGTTCGCGGCTCCCTCGGTAGGACCGTCGCGCAACGAATCCTGCCGAACGCCAGCTCTTACGCGTACCTGCGATGCGATCAGCGGACTGGCAGCTTTCGGGAAGTCTCGCTGGCACGTTGAACGCCCGGAATGGGGCGCGTTGCCGACTGGCGGATACCGTCCCGTTTTAGAGCGGCCTGACGAAAATTTCCAGAAGCGGTCGGTCATTCACGCTCGATGTCTTAGTGCATCGACGACGACTGTCATCGCCGGCGACAGTTGGCGGCGACTTGGATAGGAGAGGTGGTAGCCCGGAAAGTGGGGACACCACTCGGTCAAAACCTGCACAAGTCGGCCGTCCGCCAGTATCGGAACGACCATGTCCTCGGGCACGTATGCGATACCACCACCGTCAATGGCGGCCTCCACCATCGGCAAGGTGGAGTTGAATGTAAGTTGCCCTTCGACCCGCACCCGCAATTCACGACCGTCCCTGGCGAATTCCCAGGAGTAGAGCCCGCCGCTACGGCCCTGACGATGGTTCATGCAGTTGTGGTGGACGAGGTCCTGCGGTGAGGATGGCGTACCGTGCATGGCTAGGTACGCGGGCGATGCCACGGCCACCAAACGCCAGTCGGGGCTAATGCGGACCGCGACCATATCTTTCTCGAGGCTTTCCCCCAGACGCACGCCGGCGTCGAAGCGCTCCTCGACGATGTTGCGCAGGCCATTATCGATGCTGAACTCCAACCGGAGGTCAGGGTATTCCATCGTCAACGGCCCCAGTTTAGGCCGGACCAGCCAATTATAGGCATGGTCGGAAATTGTAATCCGCACCAATCCGGACGGCTTCTCACGCAGCGACATGAGACTGGCGAGATCATGCTCGATTTCTGCAATGCGGGGAGCCATGGACGCCAGCAGCTTCTCGCCGGCCTCGGTCGGGGAAACGCTGCGCGTGGTGCGAGTGAGGAGGCGGAGCCCCAACCGCTGCTCCAGCAGCTTAATGGTCGCGCTGAGCGTTGACTGCGACGTGCCGAGCTTGGCCGCTGCCTTGGTGAAGCTGCGTTGTTCAGCGACAGCAATGAACCACAACAGGTCATTGAGTTCGCGTCGTTTCATGCTGGCAAGATCCCTATTTATCGGTTCATGATATAAGAGCATGCGGATTTGGCTAGCTAGTCAATATGAAACAGCTGGCGCACACTGTTGCCATGACCACAGAGCAACTCTTGATGTCCGACCGCCCGGACACAGCCACCCCGTGGCCGGCCGTGGCGTGCCTGTCACTCTTAACCTTCGTGCTTATTGCCTCGGAATTCATGCCGGTCAGCCTGCTGACGCCGATTGCGGCCGAGCTGGGTATCAGCGAGGGGCAGGCCGGCCAGGCCATATCCGTGTCGGGCCTGTTTGCCGTCGTGACCAGCCTTTTCGGCAACGCGCTGTTGTCGCGCTGGGACCGGCGCACTGCGGTCGTACTCTACACCGTCGTGATGGTCGTCTCAGGTCTGGCGGTCACTTTTGCGCCGAACTACCTCGTGTTCATGATCGGCCGGGCGCTGATTGGCATCTCGATCGGCGGCTTCTGGTCGCTTTCCACCGCTATCCTGGCACGGCTGACAAGTGGCCCAGATCTGCCAAAAGCGTTGGCCATGCTCCAAGGCGGCACGGCTTTGGCATCGGTCATCGCGGCCCCATTGGGCAGCTTTCTGGGTGGCCTTATCGGCTGGCGCGGCGCGTTTTTCATTGTTGTGCCGATTGGCCTCGCGGGCATTGTCTGGCAACTTCTGGTACTGCCCAGGCTGCCGCCCACCCATGACGTGTCAGTGGGCACCATCTTCGTGCTGCTGCGCAACCGCATCTTTGCCATTGGCATGGCCGCTACGACCCTCGCCTTCATGGGGCAGTTTGCGGCCTCCACGTATTTCCGGCCGTTTTTGGAAAACGTGACCGGACTGGACGTCAACGGTCTCTCGCTGGTGTTGCTGGGACTTGGCCTTGCCGGGCTGGCAGGGACCGCAGCGTCGGGTTTCGTGCTGCGCAAACATTTGAACGCCACGCTGGTAGTCCTGCCAACCGCCCTGGCCATCCTGTCGCTGGCGCTTATCGCGCTCGGCTCAGTGCCAGTCGCTGTTGCCGCCCTGCTGATCCTTTGGGGCTTCTTCTCCAACCCCATCCCGGTGGGCTGGGGCACATGGATGACACGCATCATACCCAATGAGCTCGAGGCCGGCGGCGGCCTGCAGGTAGCTCTCATCCAGTTTGCAATCACCGTTGGCGCTTTCAGTGGCGGCCTGCTGTTCGACCTCAGCGGCTGGCAGAGCCCGTTCGTCCTTTGCGCGGTCTTGCTGCTCGCTGCTGCAGCCCTCGCGTTTGTTGCAACCCATCAAAGAAGGAGAAACCGCCCATGATCTCCACCCTCAAGCGCCGCACCCTGCTGGTTGGTGCAGTTGCAGGCCTCTTACTGCCGCTGGCCGCACGTGCCCAAGTCCTCGATCCCACCTCACAGGAGCCAACCGATATGCGTGCACGCTTCACGTTCAGCGATTTCACCATGACGGCGGTCCTGTACGACAATCCATCAGCTCGCGACTTCTACGCCATGCTGCCGCTTGACCTCACGATCAGCGACTTCGCCCACAACGAGAAGATCGCCTATCTGCCACGCAAGCTCACCGAAGACGGGGCCGGCGTCTTTGGCAACGAGCAGCCGTATGACCTTTGTTACTACCGGCCTTGGGGCAACCTCGCGATGTTCCACGCCGGCTACGAGCATCCCGGTCTGATCCGGCTGGGCCGCTTTGATGAGGGCTATGAAGCGCTGCACGAGCGGGGCGAATTCCTGCTCAAAATCGAAGCAATTTAGGAGAACGGTCATGGACATCATTCGCGCAGGCTCAACACCATCGGCCAAGGGGGCGGACGACTGGTTCACCGGCCCGGTGCGTATCGACGGACTGTTCAATCGATTTGCCCCTGATCGTGTGCAAGGGGCGCATGTGACATTCGAGCCAGGCGCCCGAACGGCTTGGCACACGCATCCTCTGGGGCAGACCCTGATCGTCACCTCCGGCGCCGGCCGCGCGCAACGCGAGGGCGGGCCGATCGAGACCATTCACCCCGGCGACGTGGTTTGGTTTGCCCCGGGCGAAAAGCACTGGCACGGCGCGTCGTCCGAAACTGCCATGACGCACATTGCGCTGCAGGAAGTCGAAAACGGCAAGGTCGTCGACTGGCTGGAACACGTGTCTGACGCCCAGTACGGCGCCTAAATCCAAAAACGAAAGACCAGACAATGCTCGCAACTGTAATGCATGGCCCAGGTGACATCCGCTACGAGGATGTGGCCGAACCCAAGATCCTCAAACCCACCGATGCCATCATCAAGCTCGCGGCAACCTGCATTTGCGGGTCGGACCTGTGGCCATATCGCGGCCTGCAGCCCCAGAGTGGTCCTGCCCACATGGGTCACGAATACTGCGGCACCGTTGTCGAGGTCGGCAGTGACGTGAAGGACATCAAGGTTGGTCAGTTTGTCGTCGGCTCGTTCGCTACGTCAGACAATACCTGCCCGCACTGCCAGCACGGCTTCCAGTCGTCTTGCGACCGGCGGGAGTTCATGACTGGAGCTCAGGCGCCTTTGGCACGTGTTCCGTTGGCTGATGGCACCCTTGTTGCTCTCGACAAGGTGCCCGACGACGACTTGCTGCCGGGCCTGCTGGCTGTGTCCGACGTCCTTGGCACGGGCTGGTACGCTGCAGATGCTGCCCGTGTGCAGGCCGGCTCTACCGTTGCCGTGGTCGGCGATGGCGCCGTAGGGCTGATGGGCATTCTGGCCGCCAAGCAGATGGGTGCCGAACGGATCATCGCCATGAGCCGCCACAAGGCCCGGCAGGAGCTGGCCATGGAATATGGCGCCACCGACATCGTCACCGAGCGCGGCGACGCCGGCGTGGCCCAGATCAAGGCCATGACCAGAAATGTCGGCGCCGATGCCGTGCTTGAATGCGTCGGTACCAATGAATCGATGCACCAGGCCATTAACGCCGCCCGACCGGGTGGCTCGATTGGCTTCGTCGGCGTGCCGCACGGCGTCGAGCTCAAGGGGGAATTCCTGTTCTTCGCGCAGAAGAACCTGCTCGGCGGCCCGGCACCGGTGCGCCGCTTCATGCCGCACCTGATCGACCTCGTCCTCAGCCGCAAGATCAATCCGGGCAAGGTATTTGACCAGATCCTGCCTATCGCCGACGTGGCCGAAGGCTACAAGGCCATGGACGAGCGCCGGGCGATCAAGACGCTGCTGCGGGTTTAGGACCGAAGCCGCGCTGCTGAACGTTTGCAACATAAGCACACACAGGAGGAACAGATGGAAAAGCGCAAACTTGGACAGGGCTTCGAGGTGTCGGCGTTGTCACTGGGGGCCATGGGGTATGGCAAGTCCCGTGACATTCCCGACCGGCCGGAAATGATCGCGCTGCTGCGAAAGGCTGTCGACCTCGGCATGGACTTCTTCGATACCGCGGAAACCTACGGCCCTTGGACCAATGAAGTCATGGTTGGCGAGGCCTTTACCGGCCTGCGCAACCGCGTGAAGATCGCCACGAAGTTCGGCTGGGACATCGACCAGGATACCGGTGAGCACCGCGGCGGGGTCAATAGCAAGCCAGAACAAATCAGACGGGCAGTCGAGGGCAGCCTCACACGCCTGAACACCGACTACATCGACCTTTACTACCAGCACCGCGTCGATCCTGACGTGCCGATGGAAGACGTTGCCGGTACGGTCAAAGACCTGATTGCCGAAGGCAAAGTCCTGCATTTCGGTATGTCGGAAGCCGGCGCGGGATCGATACGCAAGGCGCACGTCGTGCAGCCCGTAACCGCCTTGCAGAGCGAATACTCGCTTTGGACGCGGGAGCCCGAGGAAGAGATCATTCTGACCATTGAGGAGCTCGGTATCGGCCTTGTGCCATACAGCCCTCTCGGAAAAGGCTTCCTGACGGGCAAGATCAGCGTCGACACGGCGCTGGACAAAAGCGATATCCGCAACACCATTCCCCGGTTCGCCGCCGAGGCACGGGAGGCAAACCAGCGGCTTGTTGATCTATTGAAGCAGATAGGTCAGCGGCACTACGCCTCGCCCGCACAGGTCGCCCTCGCATGGCTGCTGGCGCAAAAGCCATGGATCGTGCCTCTGTTTGGCACTCGGAGGCTGGAACGCTTCGAGGAAAACATCGGCGCCCTGAATGTGGTGCTCACTGGCGAAGATCTCGCCGCGATCGAGCGGGCCAACTTCAAAGTCACAGGCGAACGATACGCCGAGGCCATGCTGAAACGATCCGGCCTTTAATGGCAACGATCTTCATCACAGGGTCGACAACTGGACTTGGCTCGCTGGCAGGGGAGCAACTCCGATCGGCGGGCCACAGGGTCATCTTGCATGCCCGTGACCAGGCCCGCGCCGCTGCGTTGCGGCGGCAGCTACCCAACGCCCCGTTTGTGGTCGGCGACCTGTCGTCGCTTACGGAGACTTTCGACGTTGTCGCCCAGGTAAATGAGCTCGGACCAATCGACGCCGTGATCCACAACGCGGGCATCTATGGTGGGCCAATCAACCTGACGCACGAAGGTATTCCCGCCACTTTTGCGGTCAACGTGCTGGCGCCCTATGTGTTGACGGCGAAAATCCCGAATGTCCCGAGACTGGTCTATATCAGCTCGGGCATGCATCAGGTCCGGCCGGTGGCAACCGACCCCTTGTGGCGAAACCGAGCCTGGAGCGGGACGCAGGCCTATTCCGAGAGCAAGTTCTACGTGACGGCTCTCGCCATGGCGGTTGCGCGTCTACGCCCAGATACCTTTGCGAACGCAGTCGATCCCGGTTGGGTGCCAACCCGCATGGGTGGGAGTGGGGCACCCGACGATCTGCATGCTGGTGCTGCAACGCAGGTGGCGCTAGCCAGCCGCGCTGATGCTGTTGCGGCTCTTTCGGGGGAGTACCTGCATCACATGACGGTTCGTGACCCAGCAGCCGGTACAAGCAATCCGGAGGTACAGGAGCGCCTGCTGGAGCTTTGCTTCGAGCTGTCTGCGGTAGTGCTATAGCCTATCGATTACGCTTAACACCGCCAAGATCCGCGACACTCTATTCTGCCCGTCCGCTTTTGGGAACTCGCCGATCGTGCTCGAAGGGCCGGAATGGGGCGCTTCGCCGACGTAGCGTTTGATCGTCGGCGAAGGCTCACGTCAGATCTCTGTGGCTTCCGCTAAGGACAATGCGTCATCGACGTCAACCCCGAGATAGCGAACGGTGTTCTCGATCTTACTGTGTCCAAGCAGCAGCTGGACCGCCCGCAAGTTCCCCGTCGCTTTGTAGATGAGGGATGCTTTAGTCCGCCGAAGCGAGTGGGTGCCGTACTCTTCTGGCCGCAGACCAATGGCTACTACCCACTCGTCGACCAGCCTCGCGTATTGGCGCGTGCTCAAATGCCCGGCCGGATTGGCCCTGCTTGGAAAGGCAAAGTCTTCGATCGTGCCCCCTCGGCGCTCAAGCCAAGCCAGCAGACTGGTCCTAGCATCAGAGGTGATCTCGAACTGAACCGGGCGACCGGTTTTCTGCTGGATCACCATTGACCTGGCACGAATGGTTGGACCGGAGACCAGGGTACCGATCTTGATCTTCACCAGATCACAGCCGCGCAGCTTGCTGTCGATCGCCAAGTCGAACAGCGCTCGATCTCTCATTCGTCCCTCGCGATCGAGGAAGAATCGGATCGACCAGATCTGCCGAACTTTCAGCGCACGCTTTGCGCCGACCTGTTTGCCCGCATTCCATGACGACCTTAGTGCTGCAGCGGGGTCATACTCAGAAATACCCATGATTGATCTCCTCTGGCCGAAATGGCCGAAGGAGAAACGAAGTGGCTGTTCAACGGGGTTGCTATCGACCCCATTCCGGTCATTCAACGCCTGCTAGCGGGCTACCAACAGCAGACGTTCCCGGGAGCGAATTCGGGAGCAACCGGCGGGCAATCTGGGGCCGCGCCCGTACGTTACGACGAGGCATTCGCAAAAGGCGGACTTACTCGAGACTGAACCCGCAGTGCCTCGAAGGTCTAGGCAGGTGCGACAACAGAGACATTCAGCGAAGCGATATTGGCCGCCTCTTCGCCCCCGAAGCGACGTACCAAATCGTCCGCCGCGGCAACCAGCCGCGCCACGTCTTCTTTCGTGAAGGCGCGCGGATCGTGGTCGAGCAGCACAAGGGCGCCGACGCATTCCCCGTCGTGCAAAATAAGGGGGACTCCAGCGTAGAGGTCGATGCCGTTGGTCTGGAGATAAGCATTCTCTCCGACCAGAGCATGGGGTGCATCTGACAACACAACCAGGGGTTGGCGGGTCTCAGCAACAATACTGGTCAGGCTATAGGCGGCATCATCTTCGAGGTGCCGCTCGTCGCTCAACAGGTTTATCGCCGCGACAGGGACGTCAAAATCATCGGCAATCTGCTGGATGGCCCGCCCCAGCTCGTCATTGCCACGGCCTGCGCCGACGAACGGCCTCCGCTTGTGCAGTCGGGCGCGATCAACCTGCTGCTCGCGCATGTCACGAAGCAGCACGCCCTCCACTACGTCCTCCACAGTACGGAAAATCGCGTCGACATGCAGTGTCTCGTGCGTCTCTCCGCCGCTGGCTTCATTGAGCGCGCAGACCAAAATTCGGACATCGGGCGCCATGCGACCCAGGCGGCGCGCAACGTATCGTGACTGAGCACGGATATCGCCGCCCATGAAGACCAGCACGATAATCTCGACGCCATTTACGTCGAGGCGGCCGATGGCTTCCTGGCGAATGGCAAGTGGCGGAAGAACACGACAAGGCAGTTCCTCCTCGGCCAGCCGGTGCGCTACCAGCGTTGCGGCGCACTCGTCGATTTCGGTGCGACCGCCGATTAGCAACAGCTTGCTCTGTTCGGGCCAATCGATTGGGGCGACCTCATTGATCAAGGCCTCGAAGGATTGCACAAGCTGGCGGCGCTGGGGGAGGGCTTCGGGGCGGTCGGATAGTTCGCTGTTGGCCAACGAAAGCGACGGCATCATAACCTCACTTAGGAATCGGCCGGTGCTATGGTCTTCCACATAATCCTCGGCCAATTCGATTGCGTCCTCGGCCTCACCCTTTAGCATTCGCTGATAGAGGCGCTCCGAGGAGGTCAGAACCGGTTCGCTGCCCAAGAGGGTTTCAAAAAACTGGAACTGGGGTAGATGGCGCCCGATGACCACGAGGCACACCGTCATTGGGGTGGCGAGGATCAGTCCGACCGGCCCCCATAACGTCGCCCAGAACATGGCTGAGAGTAGGATGGCTATGGCAGAGACGCCAGTGCTTGATCCATAAAGGCGGGGTTCGATCACGTTGGCGGTCGTCAGATCGAGCAGCAGAAAAAGTGCAACGGACAGCAGCAGCATATTCCAGCCAGGATCAACAGCAAATGCCAGAAGGAACGGCACCACTGCAATGATCATGGCACCGACAAAGGGAATGTAGCGGAAAGGAATGATCAAAAGTCCCCAGAGCACGGCGCTGGGAACCCCTATGAACCACAAACCCACACCGAAGATTATGCCGTAAGTTATGTTGACGCCGACTTGGATCAGCAGGTACCGCCCGACCCGATGGCTGGCATCGGCAATGGCAATATTGGTCTTGGAGTAGCGACCGCCGCTGACTAGGCGGATAAAGCGCTCCTGCAGGTCGCCCCGGCCCAAAAGCAGGAAGATCAGGAAAACTACAACGATGGCGACTGTCGCAACCGGTCCAATAATGGAGCCAAGGACGGAGCCGATAATTCCGACCGGGCCGATCTGGTTGGAAATGGTTACCGAGATCGGCTCGCCGGGCCGCCGTGGCGCGTCGACATCATTGCCAGAGGTTTGCTCGGCGACACTTGAAATGACGCTGTTGATTTGGTCGAAGAGGGTATTTTCGCCGAACTGGGCTTGGAGAGCGGCAACCTTGGCCAAGATGGTCTGCTGGTAGCCTGGCAGTTCCTGGGTGAGGTTGACGATTTGGGTTCCGGCTACATAGGCAAAGACCCCCATGGCCCCAAGCGCGAGCATTACAGCGATAATGACCGCCAGTGGATCGGGCAAATGCAACCGGCGATTCAGAGAGGAGACGAGAGGCGTCAGGGCAAAAGCCAACAGGGTGGCAAGTACTAAGGGCACAAGTATTCCAGCGCCCAGATAGAGAAGTGACGCGATTAGTGCAAATGTGGCAACGCCTTGGAAGACCGACATCTTCGCAGCATTAGTCGCATCGGTCTGTTGATCCAACAATATGTAATTCTCCCAGCGCGCAACGCCCCGGTCCCCAAAGAGTTCCAGGCGGTCACAGCGGGCAAATCGCCCCTTCTCACTTCCGGAACCTTTTTGCAGCTTCGGGTTGAGGGATTGCCTTGGCGCTGACCAGCGTAATCTGGCATGAAGGGCGTTGAAATGCCCATCACCGCCCGCGTCTTTGTCCGATCGCAGCTCCTGTTCTTCGCCGTGGGCTTGTTGGCGCTCGCGGCGATCATTTCGGTTGCCTTTTGGCTGGGCGAGCGGTCGGGCGAAATAGCCAGCGAAATCCTAGCGGCCCGCGACCTCAAGACCGCATCGGTCGAGCTGGGCGCCCTGGTGCAGCGCGCCGAATCCAGCCAGCGCGGCTACCTCTTCACCAACAACGAGGTTTATCTGGCTCCCTACGATCTCGCCAAGGCCTCGGCCCTGCGCGGCGTCGAGGCGCTACCGTCCCGCCTGGCGCCCTATCCTGATATGGCTCCCGCCGCTGAACGTCTGTCGCAGGTCCTCGCTGACAAGTTCGCCGAAATGGACGAGACAATCGGCCTGACGACGGCCCGGAACACTGATGCCGCCCTCGACCTCGTCCTCACCAACCGCGGTAAAGCACTGATGGACGAGGCCAACGTCTACATTACTGGCCTCAACCTCGCCGCCGACAATCGCCTCGCCAGCCTGGTGGCCGAGCAGACCGACAATACGCTCTGGCAGCGCTTGGTCTCGGTCGTCGGCGCTCTGGTCGCTACCGCCTCGGCCGCGGCGGCGCTCATCACTATCATGCGCTATGCCGGCGACTTGGCTCGTGCCCGCGACTCCCTCACTGCAGCCAACACCCAGCTCGAAAGCAAGGTCGCCAGCCGCACCGCTGACCTGGCCAAGAGCACCGAGGAAATGCGCGCCGCAAAGGACAGGGCGGAAATGCTGGTGCACGAAGTCAATCATCGTGTCGCCAACAGCCTTGCCATGGTTTCGTCGCTGGTTGGCCTTCAGGCCAATGCCATCGGGGACGCCGCCACCAAGGCCGTACTGGCGGAAACCCAGTCGCGTATCCGCGCCATCTCGCTGGTCCACCAGCGGCTCTATAGCTCGGGCAACGTGGCCGAGGTGGCACTGGACGACTATCTGCGCAGCGTGCTCGACGAGTTCCAATCGACCATTGGCGTCGATAGCCGCATCTCGCTCAGGTACCGGCTGGAGCCGATTTTTCTGCGCACCGATGCCAGCATCAATCTGGGTGTGATCGCCGCAGAATGGGTCATGAACGCCGCCAAGTATGCCTATCCCGATCAGGCCGGGGAAGTGCGCGTGACCCTGAGTCGCCTGCAGGAGGGCAGCGTGCTGCTCTCCGTCGAGGACGACGGCGTGGGTCGCGGCGACGGTCCGGCCAAGGGCACGGGGCTAGGGAGCCGGATTGTCAAGGCTATGGCGGCCTCGATGCGGGGCAGTATCGAGTATGTTGACCGCAGCCCGGGCCTTTCCGCCAGACTGGCCTTTCCGCTCGCTGCGGCGTGAATTGAATTGGCATGAGCCCCGTCCGCCGGTATCAGTCGATCAACTGAGGGGTGGTCTGCTGTGTGGATGACAACAAGGCAAATTGCCGCCAGCCTGATGACGCTGGCGTGGCTGCTAGCGCCCGCCGCCTATGCGCAGGACAGTGTGCCGCCTGGCATCACTGAACCGTTGGTGCTCGCCCCGTTCGTTCCCGTCGAGACGCTGTGCAGCACGCCGCCCGGCCTGCAACAGTCCCTTGCCTTCGTGCAGGACAATCGCCGCGACTTTATGGAAGGCGTCGGGTTCGGTCTCTCCCGCGCCGCCGCCGATCCCG
>CBFGMY010000003.1:0-49521 GCA_965650055.1 uncultured Devosia sp. | reverse complement strand
ACCGGCCTGGGTCCGTCCATGGTCGCATTTTCAGGCGGGGTCGACAGCACCTATGTTGCCTACATCGTCAAGGACCTTGGCCTGCGCCCGCTGGCCATCCACCTCGACAACGGATGGAATTCCGAACTGGCGGTCGCCAATATCCAGAAGACGCTGGAGACACTGGGGATCGACCTGCACACCCACGTCATCGACTGGATGGAGTTTCGCGACCTCCAGTTGTCCTTCCTCAAGGCCGCTACGCCCGACGGGGAAGTTCCCACCGACCACGCCATCTTCGCCCTGCTCTACCAGATGGCGGCCAAGCACAACCTCAAGCACGTCATCACCGGCACCAACGTGGTCTCGGAGGCGATCCTTCCCGAGAAATGGGGCTATGGCTATTTCGACTGGGCCTATGTCAAGGACGTGCACAAGCGTTTCGGCACGTCGCGGCTTGCCAGCTATCCGCATTTCTCGCTGGCAAAACTGGCCTACTACATCTTCCTGCGGAAGATCCGGCTCGTTTCCATCCTGAACTTCATCGACTACGACAAGAAGGTCGCGATGGACGTGCTGCAGAATGAACTGGGCTGGGTCTACTATGGCGGCAAGCACTACGAGTCCATCTACACGCGGTTTTACCAAGCCTACCTGCTGCCTCGCAAATTCGACATCGACAAGCGCAAGGCCCACTATTCCAATCTGGTCCTGTCCGGGCAGATGACGCGGGAGCAAGCGCTTGCTGCCATGCAGGAGCCGGTCTATCCGGAAAACCTGCTGCTCGAAGACCGAGACTACGTCACCAAGAAGCTGGGCCTGAAGGCCGACGAGCTGGCCGCCATCGTGGCTTCGCCCAACAAGACCTTCGAGGACTACAAGACCAGCCACAGCCTGTTCGAAACGGCCAAGCGCGTGGTCAACGCTACCCGCCGATATATAGGCTGACCGGCTCCATGCACTATCGTGCAGACATCGACGGCCTGCGTGCGGTTGCCGTTGGCGGGGTGCTCGCATTCCATTTCGGATTGTCTTGGGGCGCGGCGCCGATCTTCCCCGGCGGCCTGCTCGGGGTCGATATCTTCTTCGTCATCTCGGGTTACCTGATCACCCGGCATCTGGTCGGCCGACCGATCAGCGCGGCAATCGTGCTGGACTTCTATCGCCGTCGGGCACGCCGTCTGCTGCCTGCGCTTTACCTCGTCTGCCTTACGACTTTGGCTGCCGGCCTGTTCATCCTGCCGCCGCAATCCCTGCTTGCCCTCGCCCAGAGCGCGCTTGCCGGCCTGCTGTTCGTTTCCAATTTCTATTTCTACTGGACGACCGACTACTGGTCGGAGGCGGCCGACCTCACCCCCCTGATCCACTTGTGGTCGCTGTCCGCCGAGGAGCAGTTCTACCTGCTCTATCCCTTGGCCCTTGCGCTGCTCGGCACGCGCGGCCGGTTGCGAGCGATCGTTTTGGCGCTGGCGCTTGGCCTGTCCTTGGCAGCTGCCCTGGGCAATGGGGCCAATAGTCAGGCAGTGTTCTACATCGTCGTGTTTCGCGTTTGGGAGCTTCTCGCCGGGGCGCTCGTTGCTCTGCTGCATGAACGCCCCGCCACCCCCATGAGGTTTCGCGGCATGTCCGCACTGCCTTGGCTTGGGCTCGGACTCACTGCGGGGGCCTTCGTTCTCGGCGGAGGCTACGGCTCCAATATCGCTGCCGTATTGGGCGCGGTCCTCATCATCGGCTTTGGCAGGAGCGACGGGTCGGCGACGCGATTGCTTTCGCTTCGACCACTGGTTGCCATTGGCCTCATTTCCTATCCTCTCTATCTGTGGCACCAGCCCGTGCTGGCCCTGGCGCGCCAGTATGCCCTCACGGACCTCGATGGCCCCACCCGACTGGGCCTTCTCGCCATCTGCCTGGCCCTGGCCGGCTTCACCTGGCGCTTCGTCGAATTGCCGGTGCGCCATAGCACGATGCCGCCCCGCGCCGCCTGGACGAGCATTGCATTGGCGAGTGGGGGGCTGCTCACGGCTTGCCTTGCGATCATCGCCTTCCAGGGCCTGCCGCAGCGCTACAGCGATGAGCAACGCCTGCTGCTGGCCGCCGAGGCCGAACGCGGCACGCTCGTGTTGGCCGGTCAGGACTGCCTCAACCGTTCGGTCGACAAACCCTGCCACATCGGCGCGCCAGGCAAGCCGGCAACCTGGGCGGTACTCGGCGACAGTCACGCCGAAACGCTCGCCGATGCTCTCTCGACGCTGTTGGCAGCCAATGACGTTGCCGCTGAACTGCTGACCTATCCCGGCTGCCCGTTCGTCCTTGGCGTGGAGCCGGTCTTCGGTAGCGACGCTTGCGCCGCTTTTGCCGACAGTGTGCTGGCCAAGCTGCGCGCCGACCAGATCGAGACTGTCATCATCCAGGATCGCGGCACCGCCTATTTCGCGGGCACACGCTTCGATAACGGCGAGGGGGGCGTCGAACCAGGCGATCCCTTTCCCATGCGGCCGGTGGGCGGCGGCGCTCTCGACGAGGCCACGCGCATTGCCAGCGTGAATGCGCTGTGGAGCAAGACCATGACGACGCTCCTCGATAGTGGCATCCAGGTCATCTATATCGCGCCGGTACCGGAAGTCGGCTGGCACGTTCCGCGCACAGCCGCTCGCCTGGCCGCTCGCGGCGGTGCCCCATTGACCACGAGCCGCGAACGCTATCTCGACCGCCACCGCGACCTGCTGGCAATGGTGCAAAATCTCCAGGGCCATCCCGGTTTTGTCGCAATTTTTCCCGAGACGGTCTTTTGTGACGCAGGCGATGGACGTTGCCAGACGCAGCGGGATGGCCGATTGCTCTACACCGATACCGACCACCTGAGCCGGGTGGGTGGTCAGCTGCTCGTAGACGCCATTGGCAGCGACGAGAGCGTGCGCAACTTTTTGAACGTGAGGCGCCCGCAGTGAAGGTTCTTTATATCCACATGATCGGGGCCTTCGGGGGCGCCTCGCGCAGCCTTTCCGAGGCCATCGGGGCCTTCCCTCCCGGGCAGGTGGAAGCCCGGTTCGTCACGGCATCAGGCACGGTCGAAGGTGTCTTCGGAGCCTTGGGACCGGTTGTGGTCGCACGCGGCATGACTCAGTTCGACAATACCCGCTATAGCTACTATCGCGGCCTGCGCTGGCTGGTCCTGCTGCGCGAGCTTGCCTATCTGCCGGCGACCATCGCGGCCCTCTATCGCGCCCGGGCGCAGTGGCCCGACATAGATCTCATCCACGTCAACGAGTTTACCGGCCTCATTCCCTGGCTCGTGGCCCGGCATCTATTCAAGGTGCCGACTGTCGTGCATGTGCGCTCGGTGGCGCGTGCCGGCCGGTCCTGGCGTACACGCCTGGTCTCCAGCATGCTGGCTCGGCATGCCGAAGCGGTCGTGGCCATCGACGACACGGTGCGCGCAAGCCTGCCGTCGAGCCTGCCGGTGACGGTCATTCACAACGCCTTCTCGCCCAAGAATGTGCCGGCTGACGCGCCACCGCTCGCATGGCCCAAGCTGCGTGCTGGCAGTTTCAAGGTCGGTTTTGTTGGTAACCTGCTCAAGGCAAAGGGAATCGGTGAGCTGATAGAGGCCGCTGGCCTACTCGCCCGGCGCGGTCTCGATATCGAATTTCTGATTGTCGGCGACGATGCCGCGCCCTCGCGAGGCATAAAGTCGCGCCTCCTGCGAGCCCTGGGCCTGGGCCAGAACATGAAGGCCGAAGTGCTGACCGAGATCGAGCGTCTCGGTATCAAGAACGATGTCCATATGCTCGGCTTCAGCGCGCGCATTGCCGAGGCCTATGGCCGGATGGATGTTCTCTGTTTTCCCTCTCATTTCGACGCACCCGGTCGACCTATCTTTGAGGCAGCCTTTGCCGGCGTGCCCTCCATCGTGGCCCTGCGCGCGCCCAAGCCCGATACATTGGTGGATGGCGTCACCGGCCTTGCCGTGCCACCACGCGACGCCATAGCGCTGGCCGATGCCATCGCCCGTCTGGCGCAGGACCGGGAACAGGCCAAAACCATGGGGGCGGCGGCCCGCGTCATGGCGCATAGGAATTTCGACCCTTCCAGCAATTCCGCCAACCTCCTGGAGCTATACAGGTCCGTGCTGGCCGCTCTGCCTTCCGAGCCAAAGCACTCGTCCTGACCGGGTGGTCAGGATACCCCTGTTCGCCCTTTTTCCGGTGCCCTTGCATGGGCCGGGCAATACAGGTACCTCCTGCCACCAAACACCATGATCGTTGCGAGCGAGTTTTCCGATGTCCCAAGCCAGAGTAGCAATCATCGGCGTTGGCCGTATGGGTATGCGGCATGCTACGGTGGTGCGTGAGCTTGGGCTCTCGCTGGAAGCCATAAGCGACATCATTCCACAAGCGCTGACCGCAGCGGGAACGCAGCTGGGCATGGATGCGTCCCGGCAATATAGCGATCCGTTCACCCTCATCGATCAGGTCCGGCCCGACGTCCTGATCGTCAGCACCACCGCCCCCACCCATCGCGAACTGGTCGTGCATGCGGCGGGCGTCGGTGTCGGTGCCATCCTGTGCGAAAAGCCCGCGGCAACCTCGATCGAGGGTTGCGAGGCGATGATCGAGGCGTGCCGTCGGAGCGGAACCAAGCTCGCGATAAACCACCAGATGCGCTTCATGGAGCAGTATCAAAAGCCGAAGGCGCTGGTGAACAGCCCGGCTTTTGGCGGATTGGGCAGCGTCATCGTCAGCGCCGGCAACTTTGGCATGGCCATGAATGGAACGCATTACTTCGAGATGTTCCGGTACTTGACCGACGAAGCGCCGGTAAGCGTGAACGCGTGGTTCTCAGCCGAAGCATTGCCAAACCCGCGCGGCCCGCAATTCACCGATGCTGCGGGGTCGGTGCGCATGACGACGGCCTCGGGCAAGCGCTTCTATCTGGACTGTTCCCCCGACCAGGGCCATGGCATGTTTGTCACCTACAACTGCCGCAATGGTCGGATCGACATTGATGAATTGAGCGGGCAGATGACGATGACCGTGCGCGATGAACAGCATCGGGACATGCCAACCACGCGCTACGGCATGCCTTATTCGGTCACTTCGGCAGCAATTGCGCCTGCCGACGCCGTCGCCCCGACCCGCGCGGTGCTGGAGGCGTTGCTGTCCGGCGCGAATTACCCCAACGGGGAGGATGGCCGCCTCGCCATGCAGGCGCTGGTCGCCGCGCATATTTCCAACAGACGGGGCGGATCGACGGTTCGGCTGGACGATCCCGAAGTCGCATCCTATGGCGACCTTCCCATTGCCTGACGCACCCCGCATCCCACCAGCAATGTCATTCGTCGATCACACGCGCAAATTGGCTTTTGGGTGGGTCGATGGCCTGTCCCAAACGATCCACAACGCGCGACTGACCTTCCAGCTGTCACGCAGCAACTGGTCGATGATGGCGGGCTTTATCGTCCTCGCTTTGCTCAATGCATTGACCGACAGCTTCTCGGTCATGCTGATTGTGCCTTTGCTCCAGTCGTTTTCGGTCGACTCGGTTTTCGGCGGGGTACCCTTCCTCGAGCAGATCGGGGCGCTGCTTCAGCCGCTTGACCCCACTACCAGGCTCCGCTGGGTTGCTCTGCTGATCCTGTTCATTCTGGTTGCCAAGGGCATCCTGCAATACCTGCTCGACGTGATCGTCTACATCATGCCCCTGCGGGTCGAGCGCGACCTGCGCATCAAGGCTTTCATGGCCATCATGGAAAGCCGGCTGTCATTCGCCGAGTCGCTGACCTCCGGCGAGACTGGCAACTTTACCGCGTCATTCCCCGCACGGGCGGGCATCGCGGCACGCTTCCTGATGCAGCTGATCGCTGCGATCATGACGATCGCGCTGATCCTGGGTCTCCTGCTGGCCATTACGCCAACCGCGTTGATGGGCCTGGCAGCATTCGCCATCGTGGCTTCGGCATTGTTCCGCGCCATCACCGGACCACTGTCGCGACGGCTCGATACCGAGCTCACAGTCAGCCAGGAACGCTTCACCCAAGCCTATTTCGAGGCGGTGAACAACAAGCGCACCATCCGCGTGTTCAACGCGACCGAGATATTTCTTGGTCGTATCCGCAAGCTCCTGGAATCACTGCGCACCGTGCAGGCACAGACCATCGCGGTGCAAAACGCTACGTACCCGTTCTTTTCGGTCCTTGCTGGACTGCTGGTTTGCCTTGCGGTGCTGGGCGCCTCTTTCTACCAGCCCGAAACGTCGCAATCGCTGCTGGGCGTCCTGCTGGTTTTCCTGGTTGCCGCCACCCGATTGCTCGGGCCGTTCAGCATTCTGCACATCGCCAACATGCATTTCGCCATCCATTCCGAAGCCGTGGTTCAAATGACCCGCTTCCTGGATGACGCGGCGACGAATGCGGATCGGGACGGCGTGCTGCCGCTGCCATCGCCCCGTCCCCGCATAGAATTTCGCGATGTGAGCTTCACCTATCCCGGTACCGAGACCGGCGTTCGCGGCCTGTCCCTCACAATCGAGCCATCAGAGTTCGTCGCCATCGTCGGTCCGTCAGGCGCTGGCAAGTCGACGATCTTCCACCTGATATCGCGCCTGCATCGCCCGACATCGGGACAGATCCTGATCGGCAACGTTCCACTGGACGATCTGGCCGTTCGCAACTGGTGGGACAGCATTTCGATCGTCAGTCAGGACGTCCCGATTTTCAATGCGACCATCCGCGACAACATTCAGTTCGGCCTGAACGAGGCGCCGGATGACCAGAAAATCATGGAGGCATTGGCCCTTGCCTCGGCCGATGAATTCGTGGCCCGAATGCCCGATGGTCTGGACTCCAGGCTGGGTGAGTTCGGCTCGGTCCTGTCCGGCGGCGAACGGCAGAGGCTGGCTCTCGCGCGTGCCTTCTACCATCGCCGACCCGTTGTCATGCTCGACGAGGTGACAAGCCAGCTTGATGCCATTACCGAGCAGCGGGTTGCCGAGAGCATCCGACGACTGCATTCGGACGGTTGCACGGTGATCGCGATCGCCCATCGTTATTCCACGGTTCGCCAAGCAGATCGTCTGCTCGTGCTGGACAAGGGACAATTGGTGGCTGCCGGTACACCCGAGGCACTGTCGCAGGACAATGAGTTCGTGAAGGCGATGGCGCACGGCACGGCTTAGCCCCAAAGGGCAGGATGGCTCATCGGATATGCGCATACTGGTCTATCTCGATACCCCTCGCCAACGCTCCTATGTGGCCAGCGTCGAAGCAGCGGTAGCAGGCATCGAGGGCGTCCACGTATTTTCCGGAGGCCCCGGAGTGGCGGAGGACTATTTCGAGCTTGCTGGCGTCTCCTACGGCACCCCGGTCTTCAAAGTGCCCCCCGTGGCATTCACCACGCGTGTCCGGCGCGGTCTGCGAGACCTGCGGGTCAGGTGGCACCTCGCCTACCATGCATTTCTGAAGGCGACACAACCTAGCCGGAGGAGGCTACAAGCCTCTGTCGAAGCCGGGCGTGCACCGATCAGGTCCTTGCCCCGGCCGCGGGAGGAGCGGCCGGCCCTTCGAGCGACCATCGGGGCATTACAGGGAATTGCCGAGGCCGTGCGCGCCATCGGGCGGAGCGCGCGTGCCTTCGTGGCCGGGATGCCGCGTGCAGTTCGGTCCACTTGGTTGGCCAGGAGGCCCAACCGGCGCGATATCCGGAAACTGCACCCGCTGCTGCGTCCGGCCGCCCTATTTCTGTACAGAGCTGCCTTGTTGGCCACCGCCGTGGCAACCATTGGTCTCAACTCGGTCGGCATTATGCGCCAGCTGTTCCTGCGGCGCTTGTACCTCCATGAGGCGACCAAGCTGATCGAACGCGTTCGCCCCCAGGTCATCGTGGTGATGGAGGACAACGCCGAAGGGCTTACGGGGGTGATGACCTTTGCCGCTCGGCGGGCCGGCATCCCCTTCATCGTGCTGCCCGACTACATCCCGAACCCGATCGAGCCGGCGACCTTTTACCGGGACTCCCGAGCCCACCAGGTTCGCACTTTGCTCGACCGGCTGGTGGCAACGGCCTATCCCAAATGGACATATGTTCACAACGGTCGCACGATGCTCCGGCTTCCCGCCGCCACGATCATGGCTTACCACCTGTTGCGATGCGATCCCCCTGCCCCGTGGATCCTCAATTCCGGCTACGCCAACGCTATTGCGCTCGATAGTCCGGCGATCTGGGCCCACTATCGCGACCTCGGATTTCGCCAAAGCAAACTCCGGGTCATCGGCACGGCGCAGGACGATCGCCTGCACGCTCGCTTCAGCCAACGGGCAGATTTGCGCGCGACATTGATGCGCGACCTGGACCTGCCTGCAGACCGACCGATCGCACTGTGCGCATTTCCACCGGACCAGTACGCGAGCTCCGCCATCGGAGCCTTTGAATATCCGAGCTACGACGACCTGGTGCGGGCCTGGTTTGCCGAGCTTGTGGCGATTTCAGGCAACATGAATGTCATTGTGCGCCCACATCCGCGCACCGCTCCGGGCCTTCTGGAGCAGACTTGCCCCCCCGGCATCCGCATTGTCTGGACCCCGACCGAGGACCTGATCCCGATCTGCGATCTCTATGTCGCCTCAGTCTCCACCACGATACGTTGGGCGTTGAGCCTTGGAATCCCGGTCCTGAACTACGACTGCTACCGCTACGGCTATGGCGACTTTTCAGCGGCCCGGGGCGTGCTGGAATGTACCGACAGATCGGTCTTTGCCAGGAACCTGCAGGTGCTGACCGGCGGCAACGATGAACTGGCGGCGAATGCTCGCTCCGATCGCGAGGCCTGGGGCCAGGTGGACGGCAAATATGCCAGTCGGTTGAGGCACCTGCTGGAAGACGTCGCCAGCGATACGTCCGAGCCCCAGCCTACCCACACGGCACCCGCCGGGCCGGGTGCGGCGCCGATACGGGCGGCCCTGGCGCAGTTGTGGTCACAACGCTGATCGCGCTTTCACGACCGGCGGAAGCTGAATGCGCGGCGCAGCCGCAGTAGCTTTTCGGCCCCGGAAGCGGTGCGCGCAGCGCGGCGCACTGCTTCACGACCGAATGCGAAACACAACACCAGGAAGATTGCCAAGCCCACGCTGGCGAATATGACAGCGCGCAGACTGCGTGGGACTGGCGTCGATGGCAAGCTGGGAGGGGAAAGGACGACGTCATTCGCCCCTTTCAGCTTTGATTCAACGTCCAGCAGCTCATCCTCGCGCTTGGCCTGCTGGTCCAGCAGCAAGACGACAGACCGTGCATAGAGCTCACTTTCGGAGCCGGGAATGGTGCTATCGGCTTCTGCAGCCAACCTGGAACTGATCAGATCAAGATCATCCAGAGCCTTCAGGATGCGCGCCTTGGACCGCTGAAGGATTTCAGTTCGCGTGGCGTCTGGCGTGGTCTCGGCGGCGAAAGCCTTGATCACGGCATCGAGACTGGCCTGTGCCGCCTGCGGCGACCCAGCCCGGAACGAGACGCTGTATGGCTTGGCGGTGGGGTCTACCGTGGGCTCTGCGTGGCCCAGATCGAGGTTCCACATTGCCGTATCCACGCCCGTTCGCTCCAGAAAATCGGGCGCCGAGAACCGTACCAGTTGCACGGCGTCGAGCGACACGACCGCGTCCGACTGATAGATTTGTGGTTGCAGCTGAAAATAGCCAAAGGCCGCCGCGACCGCCAGGATGCAGGCGATGACCAGCATTTTCCAGGCTTCCGCAACGACGACAATGGCATCCAACAAGCCGAAATGCGCGTCATATGCGGGCGGCTGTGTTTCACTATCGTTGGTCATGGTGGACCTCCAAGGCGTGGGCATCGGCGTTTCCGCCGGCAAAAAAATCAGTCGGCCGAACCGTTAGCTTGATCCGTCCCGGGGGTACAGGCCAGTCCGACATTCGAGCCATTTTTTCGAACCGGAGTGGCCATTGGAGGTTTTCATGGTATGGGAGCCGCGCCCCGTTTCGGCGAGCTCCGTGACCCCGACCTCAGCAGGACCCACCATGGTGACCAATATCTTCCAGGACTCGTGCCTGATGGTTACGGGCGGTACCGGTTCATTCGGAGATGCGGTCCTTCGTCGTTTCCTTGCTTCGTCCATACGCGAGATTCGCGTCTTCAGCCGGGACGAGAAAAAGCAGGACGACATGCGCAAGCGCTACGCCAGCGACAAGCTCAAGTTCTACCTTGGTGACGTGCGCGACCCCCAGAGCCTGATTGCCGCGACGCGAGGTGTGGACTACATCTTCCATGCAGCGGCGCTGAAACAGGTGCCGTCTTGCGAATTCCACCCGATGGAAGCTGTCAAAACCAACGTCCTGGGGACTGAAAACGTCCTCGAGGCGGCGATTGCCAATGGCGTGAAGCGCGTGGTGTGCCTGTCGACGGACAAGGCCGTCTACCCCATCAATGCCATGGGAATTTCCAAGGCCCTGATGGAAAAGGTGATGGTGGCAAAGTCCCGCGAGCTTGGCCGGGGGCAGACCATCCTTTGTGGAACACGCTATGGCAATGTCATGGCCTCGCGCGGATCCGTCATTCCGCTGTTCGCCGAGCAGATCAGCGGCGGGCGGCCGATCACCATTACCGACCCGGAAATGACCCGCTTCATGATGACCCTCGACGATGCCGTCGAGCTGGTGATCTACGCATTCACCAACGGGCAGAATGGCGACATCTTCGTACAGAAGGCGCCGGCCGCCACCATCGGAACGCTCGCGACCTCCATGGTGCAGTTGCTCGGCGTGCCAGATCATCCAATAGACGTCATCGGCACGCGACATGGCGAGAAGCTGTTCGAGACGCTGCTGAGCCGCGAAGAAATGGCCAGCGCCGTTGACCTGGGCGACTATTACCGCATTCCGCCTGACCTGCGGGATCTCAACTACGCCAAATATGTCGAAGTTGGAGAAACCCGCATCAGCGAGGTTACGGAATACAACTCGCACAACACCCACCGCCTGGACGTAGCGCAGATGACCAGCCTGCTCGGGCAGTTGGACTATATGCAGGAAACCCTCGCCCGACGTGGAGCCAGCACATGACGGCTATTGCGGTCACCGGCGCGGGCGGCTTTATCGGTCGCAACCTTGTCTTGCGGCTACGGGAGTTGAACCACAGTGTCGTTGGTATTCCGCACACCGCCGACAGCGCCGCCCTGCTATCGGCGCTTGCGGGTGCCGAAGTGGTGTTCCATCTCGCCGGAGTCAATCGGCCCGAAACGGCAGAAGAGTTCGAAACCGGTAACGTCGGCATGACCGAACGGCTTGTCGCGGCGATGCGACAGCTGCCCTCCCCGCCATCGGTGGTCTACGCGTCTTCGATCCAGGCGGCCGCGGATAATCCGTATGGCCGCTCCAAGCGGGACGCGGAGGCCCTGATCACGGCCTACGCGCAAGCTGTGCCGCGCCCCAGCTGGATTTTTCGGCTACCCAACGTTTTCGGCAAGTGGTGCCGTCCGAACTACAATTCGGTCGTCGCCACCTTCTGCCACAACGTATCGCGCGGCTTGCCGCTGACCATCAACGATCCCGCAGCAGCTCTGAAACTTGTCTACGTCGATGACGTCGTCGAGCACTTTGCGACCATAGCCGCAGCACCGCGCGACCGCTCGGTGCCGTCGGACATTTCGCCGATCTACGAGACGACGGTGGGTGAGCTGGCACAGCAGCTGGAAAAGTTCCGCGACAGCCGGACAACCCTGGTCACGGGCGCCGTCGGCACCGGGTTTCTGCGCGCCCTGCACGCGACCTATGTCAGCTACCTTGAACCGACCAATTTCGCCTATCCGCTCAAGGCCCATGCCGATCCGCGCGGCATGTTCGTCGAGATGCTGCGGACGCCGGACAGCGGTCAGTTCTCGTTTTTCACCGCTCACCCCGGCATTACGCGCGGCGGTCATTATCATCACAGCAAGACCGAGAAATTCCTAGTGGTACAGGGTCGCGCCCGCTTTGGGTTCCGCAATGTCCTCACTGACGAGATTTTCACGGTGGAGACGTCAGGGGAGACACCCATGGTGGTCGAAACTGTGCCCGGCTGGTCGCACGACATTACCAATATCGGCGACGATATGATGCTGGTCATGCTGTGGGCCAACGAGCTGTTCGATCCGCAGCGCCCCGATACCATTGCGGCCAAGGTCCTACCCTGATGAAAAAGCTTCGCGTCGTCACCGTCGTGGGTACCCGTCCGGAAATCATCCGGCTGTCGCGTGTCATCGCCCGCCTGGACCAGTACTGCGAGCACATCCTCGTCCATACCGGACAGAACTACGACTACGAGCTCAACGGCATCTTCTTCGCCGATCTCGGCATTCGGCAACCCGATATCTTCCTCGAGGCCGCCGGAGCGGGGGCCGCGGAGACGATCGGCAAGATCATAATCGCCTTTGACAAGGTCCTGGCCGAAAAACAGCCCGATGCGCTGCTGGTCCTGGGCGATACCAATAGCTGCCTGGCGGCCATTCCCGCCAAACGCCGCAAAGTTCCCATCTTCCACATGGAAGCCGGCAACCGTTGCTTCGACCAGCGCGTGCCCGAGGAAACCAACCGGCGTATCGTTGATCATACGGCCGACATCAACCTGACCTATTCCGACATCGCGCGCGAGTATCTGCTGCGCGAGGGCCTCCCCCCGGACCGGATCATCAAGACCGGGTCGCCCATGTTCGAGGTCATCAGCCACTATCGCCCGGCCATCGACGCCTCGACCGTGCTCGGCAAGTTGGGGCTGAACCAGGCGGGCTACGTCGTCGTCAGCGCACACCGCGAGGAAAACATCGATTCCGAGATCAATTTCGGAAAGCTCTCCGATGTCCTCAACGGCATCGCCGCGCAGTGGAACCTGCCTGTCATCGTTTCAACGCACCCGCGGACGCAGAAGCGCATCGATGCCGCTGGGACCAGCTTTGACCCCAGGGTACAGCTGTTGAAGCCCCTCGGCTTCACCGACTATGTGCATCTGCAGATGCGTGCGCGCGTCGTGCTTTCCGACAGCGGGACCATTACCGAAGAATCCTCGATCCTGAACTTCCCGGCCATCAATATCCGCGAAGCCCATGAGCGGCCCGAAGGCATGGAAGAAGGCGCGGTGATGATGACCGGCCTCGACCTCGACCGCATTCTTCAGGCCATGAGCATCCTGGAAAACCAGGGACGAGGGGAACAACGCACGCTGCGCCAGGTGGCGGACTATTCCATGCCCCAGGTTTCGGAAAAAGTCGTCCGGATCATTCACAGTTACCGCGACTATGTGATGCGCACTGTCTGGCGGCAGACGGTTTGAGCCGATGAGACTGCTCGTCGTCAGCCAATATTTCTGGCCCGAGAATTTTCGGATCAATGACCTCGTCGCGGAGCTGGTGCGACGCGGCCACCAGGTCACGGTGCTGACGGGCGAGCCAAATTACCCCCAGGGTGAGATTTTCCCGGAATACACCAGCGACAAGGCCGCCTTCGCCGCGTTTGAAGGGGCGGAGGTGATCCGCGTGCCGCTGCGTCCACGGCACAAGGGAAACCTCAATCTGGCGCTCAACTATCTCAGCTTCGTCGTGTCTGCCAGCTTGCGGGGACCGTGGAGGCTGCGCGGCCGGCAGTTCGACGCCATGTTCGTCTACCAGCCTTCACCGGTCACCGTCGGCCTGCCGGCCATGTTGCTCAAGGCGATCAAACGCGTGCCTATGGCCTTCTGGGTGCTCGACCTGTGGCCGCAATCGCTTTCCGCCGTCGGCGTGACGCGGTCGCGCGTCGTCCTTGGGATGGTCGATGCGCTTGTGCGCCTCATCTATCGCAGCGTTGATCTGATCCTGGTCCAGTCACGCAGTTTTGTCGGGGAAATCGCGCGGCAGGCAGGCAGCGACGAAAAGATCGGCTACTTCCCCAGTTGGTCCGACGATCCTGGATCGGCTGCTCCGGCGGAACCTGCCCCCGAGGTTCCCGCGGCGGACGGCCAATTCTCGATCATGTTCACCGGCAACGTTGGAGATGCCCAGGACTTCCCCGCCATCCTCGATACTGCGGAGCTGTTGCGCCACGAACCCGTGCGCTGGCTCGTCGTCGGCGACGGTCGCCGGTCCGACTGGCTGGCGGCCGAGGTCGCCCGCCGCGACCTGGGCAAACAGGTTCTGCTGCTCGGGCGGCATCCGCTCGAGCGCATGCCGTCATTCCTCAGGCATGCCGATGCCGCGCTCGTTGCCCTGCGGCCGGAGCCGGCCTTTGCCATGACGATCCCCGGCAAGGTGCAGACCTACCTGGCGGGGGGAAAGCCCATCCTGGCCATGATTGATGGCGAGGGTGCCGAGGTGGTTCGGCTCGCCGGAGCCGGGCTCACCGCGCCGGCTGGCGATGCACTGGCCTTTGCGGACGCTGTCCGGCGGATGATGGCCATGCCGGCCGCGCAGCGCCTGGAAATGGGCCGGAGCGGCCAGGATTTTGCCCGTCTGGAGTTCGATCGCGACGGCCTCGTTGGGCGGCTTGAGACCTGGCTGGAACAACTGGTGGACCGCGATGGAACACCTCGCGCCGACGGTCGGCCCCGGGACATGGCCTGATCGCCACTTCGTGCAAAATTCACCTTTCTGCCTCGGGCGAATTATGTTTAACGATGGCACGGTTTATTGCGGCTTGCCCCAATTTTAGATAACGCACCAACGTTTCACGCTGGCAGCCGGCTGGCCATACTGAAGAAGGAATCTTGAATGGAACGGATCCCATCGCCGCGCGGAGTGGACAAGAGTCAATTTTCGGCCGACCTGGCCGATCCGGGCACGATGTACGGACTCCCCCAGGAAGTGGTGTTTTGCAAGCGCTGCGTGATTTCCAACCAGCGCCCCAATTCTGCTGTCGAATACCAGCACACCAAGGCTTCCAAGAAGAAGACCATCCATTTCGACGAGGAGGGCATTTGTGACGCCTGCCGCTTCGCCGAGCGCAAGAACCAGGTCATCGACTGGCAGGAGCGTGAGCGCGCCCTGATCGAGATCTGCAACCAGCACCGCAGCACCGATGGCAGCTATGACTGCATCGTGCCCGGATCGGGCGGCAAGGACAGCTTCTACGCTTCCCATATCCTGCGCACCAAGTATGGCATGCATCCGCTGACCGTCACCTGGGCGCCCCACGTCTACACCGACTGGGGTTGGAAGAACTTCCAGAGCTGGATCCATGCCGGCCACGACAACATGCTGATGACGCCCAACGGGCGCGTGCATCGCCTGCTGACGCGCCTGGCCGTGGACCTGCTGTTCCACCCCTTCCAGGCCTTCATGTTCGGCCAGAAGTCGCTGGCGCCGAAGATGGCGCTGCTGCACAAGATTCCGCTGGTCTTTTATGGCGAGAACGAAGCCGAATACGGCAATCCGATCGCCGACACCGAGACCGCCAAGCGCGACTGGTCCTATTTCACCGCGGCCGATCAATCCAAGGTGCATCTGGGCGGCGTATCGGTGGCCGACCTCAAGAGCCAGTTCGGCGTGGTGCATCAGGATCTGCTGCCCTACCTGCCGGCCGATCCGAACCAGATCGAAGAACAAAAGGTCGAGGTGCACTACCTCGGCTACTATCTCAAGTGGCACCCGCAAAGCGCCTATTACTATGCGGTCGAACATGGCGGGTTCATTCCTTCGCCAGAACGTACGCCAGGCACCTATTCGAAGTATAACAGCATCGATGACCGCATCGATGACTTCCACTACTACACCACCGGCACCAAGTTCGGCCTCGGGCGCGCCAGCTATGACGCAGCTCAGGAGATCCGGTCCGGGGATATCGATCGCGACGAAGGCGTGGCGCTGGTGAAGCGCTTCGACCATGAGTTCCCGGAGCGCTTTGCCGACGAGATCTTCCGCTATCTCAGCATTCCGGAAAACGAGTTCCCCGAAGCCAACGAGATGTTCGAGGAACCCATCATGGACCGGGACTATTTTACCCGGCTGACCGACACGTTCCGCTCGCCGCATCTGTGGAAGTGGCAGGACGATAAGTGGCAGCTGCGCCACGCCGTCTGGAACAAGTAAGCGACCTGAACGGCTTGCCGCCGCCTGGCGGCAAGCTCAGAAGTGAGATCGAATGAGCAATCTGCGCATAATTCCTCGCCTGGACATCAAGGGCAAGAACCTGATCAAGGGCGTCCAGCTCGAGGGTTTGCGCGTCATGGGCGATCCCAACGAGTTCGCGCTGCGCTACTATGAAGCGGGCGCGGACGAGCTGGTCTTCATGGACATTGTCGCCAGCCTCTATGGTCGGAACAACCTGTCCGACATCATTTCCCGGGCAGCTGATCAGGTTTTCATTCCGATCACGGTGGGCGGCGGCATCCGATCGACGGACGACGCCCGGCATATCCTTCGTTCGGGCGCGGACAAGGTGGCGATCAACACCGCCGCTGTGGCCCGCCCTGCCCTCATCACCGAAATTGCTCGCCATTTCGGCTCGCAGGCCATGGTGCTGTCGATCGAGGCCAAGCAGGTGGCGCCGGGTCGGTGGGAGGTTTTCACCGACAATGGCCGTGAGCGCACCGGGCTGGATGTCCTCGAATGGGCGGTGCAGGGCGTTTCGCTGGGTGCCGGCGAAATCCTGCTGACCTCGGTTGATCGCGAAGGCGTGCGCAAGGGCTTTGACGTCGACCTCGTCCGAAAGGTCAGCGATGCCGTAACCGTGCCGATCATCGCCAGCGGTGGCATGGGGACACTGGACCACTTTGTCGAGGCCGCCGCAAAGGGACGCGCCGACGCGGTGTCCATGGCGCACGTCCTCCACTACAAGACCCTGACCCTGGCCGAGATTCGCGCGCGCGCTCTCGCCGAGGGCCTGGGAGTAAGGCAGATATGACGACCTCCCGCAGTGTCACCCTGCTCGATTACGGCATGTGCAACATGCTCAACGTCGCACGTGCTTTCGAGCGGGCCGGCGCAGACCTCAAGGTCACCGACGATCCGCGCGATGCCCTACAGGCCGAAAGGCTTGTCGTTCCGGGCGTCGGTGCCTTTGCGGACAGCATGATCGAAGTGACGCGTCGCGGCCATGGCGATGCTATCCGCGCCTTTGCGGAAACGGGTCGTCCGCTGCTTGGTATCTGTGTCGGCATGCAGATTCTGTTCGAGGGCAGCGAGGAATTCGGTGACAGCCCCGGCCTGGGGATCATCGCCGGTCGAGTCAGGGCCGTGCCCGCCGAATCGACATCCGGCGCCAGGCAGCGCGTGCCCCATATCGGGTGGAACGAACTGCTGGTTCCGCCATCCCGCAACACCTGGGACGGCACCATCATGCAGTCCCACGCGTCGCAGGCGCCGGCAGTCTATTTCGTCCACTCCTTCGTGCCGCATCCGGCCGACCCAAAGGACCGTCTGGCCGACTTCGACTATGGCGGGCACCGACTCTGCGCGGCGATCAAGCGGGACAACATCACGGCTACCCAGTTCCATCCTGAGCGGAGCGGCGATGTTGGCCTGGCGCTGCTGGGCAGCTTCATTGGCTCCTGAGATATGAGAACGCTGGCAATCATCCCCGCCCGGGGCGGTTCAAAGCGGTTGCCCGGCAAGAACATCAAACCGTTCCTGGGAACTCCGTTGATCGGTTGGTCCATCCGGTTCGCTCTCGCCTATCCCGGCTTTGACCGCGTCGTCGTTTCGACGGATTCAGCGGACATTGCAGCGACTTCCATTGCCGAGGGATTGGAAGTCCCGAGGCTGCGGCCCGCCCATCTTGCGTCTGACACGGCACCGACGATCGACGCCGTGCTCGACGTGATCGACAATGAAGAGGCCCAAGGACGATCGTTTGACACGATCGCCCTGTTGCAGCCGACCTCGCCCATGCGCCTGTCGGAGCGCTGGGATGCGGCTCGCGCCGTCCTGGGCAACTCTGAGATTGATGCGGTGATCGGGGTGGCCCCTGCCCGCACCCACCCGTTCCACACTTTTTCTTTGGGAGGCCGAGGCGAATTGGCGCCTATGCATGATGCGGAGAAGCTGAAGCTGCGCGGACAGGATCTGCCTCCTGCGGTTTGCGTGGCCGGCAACCTCTATCTGGCCCGCACCGATGTCCTGAGGGAGCGTCGCACCTTCTTCCCCGAGCGGATCGCCGGTGTATTGTGCGACCAGCCGTTCGAAGCCACCGACATAGACGACGAACTCGACTGGCTCATCGCCGAAACCATTGCCACCAAATACGGGATCACGCCGTGAGCACGTTCATTATCGCCGAAGCCGGGGTCAACCATGATGGCGACAGCGAACAAGCCATGCGGCTTGTAGAAGTCGCAGCGCGCAGCGGCGCCGACGCCGTCAAATTCCAGACTTTCTCCGCAGACAAGCTCACCCGCAAGGGCGCCGAGAAGGCCGAGTACCAGAAGAAGATGACGGGCGATGGCGATCAGCACGCCATGCTGGCCAAGCTCGAGATGTCCGACGAACTGCACCTGGCCCTGGTCAAGCGCAGCGCCGAACTCGGCATCGAATTCATGTCCACGGCCTTCGACGAGGATGCGCTGGATTTTCTGGTTTCCGTGGGTATCCGCCGCATCAAGGTGCCATCAGGCGAGATCACCAACCTGCCCTTCATTGCGCACATGGCCTCCAAGAACCTGCCCATGATCGTCTCGACCGGCATGGCTGACATGGCGGAGGTCAAGCAGGCGGTTGAGACCATCCGTGCCGAGCGCAGCCGGCTGGGATTTGCGGCGCCGCTCGAAGAGATCGTGACCATTCTGCACTGCACGTCCAACTATCCGGCGGCCGCGAGCGACGTGAACCTGCGCGCCATGCTGAGCATGGCCGACGAGATCGGCATGCCGATCGGTTACTCGGACCATACACTGGGTATCGCGGTGTCCACCGCCGCCGTCGCGATGGGCGCGACGGTTATCGAAAAGCACTTTACCCTGGACAAGACGCTGCCAGGCCCCGACCACGCTGCTTCGCTCGAGCCGGATGAACTAAGGGCGATGGTCCAGAGCATTCGCGATGTGGAATCGGCCAAGGGTGACGGGGTCAAGGCGCCCACCGCATCCGAGTTGCCCGTGCGCGCGCTGGTTCGCCGGAGCGTCACGACCGTCCGCGACATTGCTGCGGGTGCCCCCATCGGCCCTGCCGATATCGCCCTGCTGCGCCCGGGCACGGGTATTCCGCCGGCGGAGTTCCAGGACGTGCTGGGCAAGCGTGCCCGGAACGCCATCCCCGCAGGCCAGACCGTGCAGTGGACCGACCTGCAGTGACGCAAGTCCGCCGCATCCTCTACATCACGGGTACGCGGGCAGACTTCGGCCTCATGCAGTCCACGCTCCAACGCCTGGACGCCGACCCACGCCTGTCCTTGAGCGTGGTGGCCACGGGAATGCACCTGGATGCGGCTTATGGACTGACGGTTGGCGAGATCGAGCAAGCCGGACTGACGATCGCGGCGCGCGTCGGTATCGAAACCGGCACGCCCAGCGGCGCGCTTATGGGCGCCAATGTGGGCCGGATGCTCACCGGCTTCGTGCCGGTTCTCCAGGCCGCGGCCCCCGATATCGTCTTGCTTCTGGGAGATCGTGGCGAGATGCTCGCCGGAGCCATTGCCGCACTGCATCTCAATATCCCGGCGGCACACATCCACGGTGGCGAGCGATCCGGAACGGTGGACGAGCCGGTCAGGCACGCTATTTCCAAGCTCTCCAGCCTCCATCTTGTGGCCACGCAGGAGAGCCGTACACGGCTCATTGCCATGGGCGAGGCCGAGCCGGACATTCATGTTGTCGGCGCGCCCGGACTGGACGGACTGGCAGAGTTGCCGCAACGCGACCGGCACGCCCTGGCGCAGGACTACGGCCTTGATTCCAGCCGTGCGATCGCACTCCTGGTCTATCACCCGGTGTTGCAGGAGGCGTCCGCCGCGGGCACGCATGTCACCGCGATCGTCGATGGGCTACTGGCCGCGGGCGTCCAAGTCGTCGCCCTCAAGCCCAATTCGGACGCAGGCAGCGCCGCCGTTCGCGACCGCCTGGAAGACTATGCTGCAGCAGGAAAAATACGCCTCTTCACCCACCTGCCCCGTCCAGCCTTCGTCGAGTTCATGGCCGCCGTCGATGTGATGGTTGGCAACTCGAGCAGCGGCATCATCGAGGCTGCCACGTTTGGCACGCCTGTGGTCAACATCGGTTCGCGCCAGAACCTGCGGGAGCGCAACGCCAACATTGCCGACGCTGGGGTCGACCACCAGGACATAGTCGGCGCCATTGGTGCCGCCCTGGGCCACAAGCGATACCCCGCCAATAATGTCTATGGCGATGGCCGCGCGGGTGAGCGGATCGCCGACGTCCTGGCCACGGCGGATCTGGTCAAACTCTCGTCGGGTAAGACCAATGCCTACTGAGATGATTCGCCTTATCGGCTCGGGGGGGCATGCGCTGGTTGTCCTCGATAGCCTGGCTGTCCTGGGCATCCCCGCGCAATCGATCGCCATCTTCGACCAGAATGCCGGGCGGGTCGGTCAGCAGGTCGGCGGGCATACCGTGCAGGCCTATGACGCGACACAGTTTTCCAGCGGCAATGCTCATATTTGCATCGGCGACAACAAGACCCGAGAGCGGGTTGCCGCCGAAATTGTCGCACTTGGCTGCACCCTCCGTACAATAATCGACCCACGAGCGATTGTTTCGGCGAGTGCGATGATTGGTAGTGGAACTTTCGTGGCAGCAGGCGCAATCATTTCGGCGCAGGCCCAGACTGGGAAATGCTGCATAGTCAACCACGCGTCGGTTGTTGATCACGAGTGCATCTTGTCCGATTTCGTGCACATTGCACCGGGCGTGACCCTTGGCGGGGCCGTTTCGATCGGGCACCGCACCTTGATTGGCGCTGGCGCCAATATTCTGCCACGCATGTCCATTGCCCCCGACGTCACGATTGGCGCCGGAGCGGTGTTAATCGAGAACGTTACCGAATCCGCAGTCTACGTTGGCGTACCTGCGAAAAAGGCCTGATATTATGTCACGAAATCTTCAATCGATCAGTCTGGCACGTACCTCGACCATTCGTGATGCTCTCGCCGCGCTCGACGTGGCGGCTGTCGGGATTCTGCTGTTGGTCGACAGCGACGGTCGTTTTGAACGTACTGTCACCGACGGGGATCTGCGACGGCTTCTGCTCGAAGGCAAGACTTTGAACGATGACCTCAGCGCTCTGCCCGAACGCAAATCGGTCGTGCTGGAGGATGGATATACGCGTCGTCAGGCTCTCGCCTTGATGCAGCAGGCGGTGATCAACCACATCCCCGTCGTCAATGCAGACGGGCGAGTGACCGACCTGATCGAGCGCTCTCAGGTCGATGAGCAGGTGCTGCTCTCTACGCCTCACATGGGCGAGGCCGAGCTCGAATTCGTCGCCGAGGCCTTTCGCACCAATTGGATCGCCCCGCTGGGCCCGAACGTGGATGCGTTCGAGACTGAGCTCGCGGCAATGGTCGGGGTCAAGCATGCGGTGGCGCTCAGCTCGGGAACGGCCGCGATACACGTGGCCCTGCGGCTGCTCGATGTCGGCGTCGGCGACGTGGTCTTCTGCTCGACCTTGACCTTCATCGCCAGCATCAATCCGGCCCTGTACCAGGGCGCACGCCCGGTGTTCATCGATTCCGAGCCGGAGAGCTGGAACATGTCCCCGCAGGCCCTTGGGCGCGCGCTGCAGGCGGCAAAGGCGGCCGGTCAGCTGCCCAAGGCAGTGATTATCGTGAGTCTTTATGGACAGAGTGCGGACATGGACCCGCTCGTGGCCCTGTGCGACGAGTACGGGGTGCCGGTCATTGAAGACGCCGCGGAGTCGCTGGGAGCGAAATATCGCGGCCGCGCGTCCGGCACCTTTGGCAAGATCGGGATCTATTCCTTCAACGGCAATAAGATCATCACGACGTCGGGCGGTGGAATGCTGGTCACGGACTCGGCAGAGATGGCCAGCCGTGCCCGGTTTCTTGCAACCCAGGCACGTGACCCGGCACCGCACTACCAACATAGTGTGATCGGCTACAACTACCGCATGAGCAACATCCTTGCAGGCGTCGGCCGCGGGCAGTTGAAGGTCCTTGAAGAACGCGTCGCAGCGCGACGACGCGTGTTCGAGACCTATCGGACGGCTCTGGCCGGCGTCGATTGGCTGGAATGGATGCCAGAGCCCGAATGGAGCTTCTCCACCCACTGGCTCGCCGCCTGCGTCCTCAAGCCAGATGCCCCAATCACGGTGGACAGGCTCATACATGCCCTGTCGGACGAGTTCATCGAAGCGCGGCCGATGTGGAAGCCCATGCATCTGCAGCCGGTCTTTGCCGACGCGGAATACCACCGCCATTCCAACGAGTCCGTGTCAGACGGGCTGTTCGAGCGCGGCATCTGCCTGCCCTCGGGCTCCAACCTGACCGACGGCCAGATCTCTCGCGTTGTCGACGTTATCGAAAAGCTCGAGCGCGAAACGTCACTGGATAAAGCCGAATAGAATCCTGCGGATGTCGGGTTCGCTCCCGACCTCCAGCGCTTGCCGAAGCTCGGTGAGGGCGCCCTCGACACGGCTGCTGTTGGCCACGCCCCGGGCTCGCATGATCTTGGGGTGCTTGGTCTTGGTAGCGGCCGTTTCGTCGTAAAACAGCTCTTCGTACATTTTCTCGCCCGGCCGCTTGCCGGTGACGACCAGTTCGATGTCACCGCGAGGATTTGCTTCGTCGCGGACGCTGAAGCCGGCAAGACGGATCATGTTTTCGGCCAGGGTCTTGATCAGGACCGGACTGCCCATTTCGAGCAAAAATACGTCGCCGCCCTCCGAAAGAGCGCCCGCCTGCACGATCAGCTCGGCCGCCTCGTGGATCGACATAAAGTAGCGCGTCATCTCCGGATCGGTCAGGGTGACCGGCCCACCACGCCCGATCTGCTCCTTGAAGAGCGGAACGACCGATCCGTTCGAGCCGAGAACATTGCCAAACCGAACGGCGGTAAAGCGTTGACCTGTCTGTTTCTTGGCCGCTGCGGCGGCCATGTGCCCGATGATGAACTCGGCCCAGCGCTTCGTCGCCCCCATGACATTGGTTGGGCGAACGGCTTTGTCCGAGGAGATCAGCACAAAGGTTTCGACATCGTGTTCCAGCGCCAGGCTGGCCACCGTGAGGGTGCCCAGAACATTGTTGCGCACGCCTTCCAGAACGTTCGCCTCAACCAGCGGAACATGCTTGTGCGCCGCGGCGTGGAACACGACCTGAACGTTGTTGTTCTCCAGTGTTCGGGCGACGCAGGCACTATCGGTGATCGATCCCAGGACCGGCACCACGACGACATCGGTCAGGGCGGCGAGCTCACGCTCGATGGTGTAGAGGGCGAACTCGTTGGCCTCGAACAGCACAAGCCGCTGGGGGGACGATTTAGCCACAAGGCGGCACAGTTCCGAACCGATGGATCCGCCGGCGCCCGTCACCATGATCGAGCGACCCTCGATCATGTCTGCGATGAGGGCGGGGTCGGGGGGGACCGACGAGCGGCCCAGGAGGTCGTCGATGTCGATCTCCCGTATCCGGTTGATGGAGTACTTTCCACTCACCAGGTCGGTGATCGCCGGCAGCGTTCGAATCTTGACGCCCAAGCCGCTGATCTTGGCGACGATTTCCTGCCGCCGCGCGGATGTCAGCGAGGGAATGGAGAGGATAACTTCCTGGACGCCATATTGCTCGTGCAAGGTCGACAGGTGGCTTGGCGCAAACACCCGTATTCCGGCGACGTCGCTGCCCTGGACTCTCGCACTGTCGTCGAGAAACCCAACCACGAACATGCGGCCTTCACGCGCGATGGCAGCCGAGAGCTGGGCGCCAGCGCTTCCCGCGCCGTAGATGACGATGGGCTTGCGGATGCCCAAAGCTTCTTCCCGGGGCCAAAGCAGCTTTTTGGCGGCAAAACGGCTGCCGCCGATCAAGATCGTGCCGAGCGCCCAATAGAGCAACGGTACCGATCGTGGGACGACAGTTCGGCCGGACATTTCCAGCAGGAAGACAACCAGCACCCAGGCGAGTGTCGCGATGGTCATCGCCTGGACAATGGTCCACAGGGCCCTCTCGGGCAGGTAGCGGATCACGGCCCGATAGAGGCCGTGACGAACAAATATCGGGATGGCGACCAGGGGCGCCGTCAGCACGGTCAGGAATTGATCGAGTGTATTGGGTGGAGCCCAGACACCAAAGCGCAAGGCAAACGCAGCCCACAATGCCAGCGACAATGCGATTGCATCGAACGACAACAGAATTCCGCGCTTCCAAAAGCGAGGTGTATTTCTGACGCGAACAACAAGCCGCCGGTAGATCTCTATAAATTGCAAATCTAAACCCGCTCTATACAATAATCGCATGAAGGCGCGGCACGGGTCGCCGCCGCCGGTCGTGGACCGGTAGACGGTTGACCGTTGGCTTGCAAGGGGTAATCAGATCGAACCGGCTTTCCCGCACGAGCCTGACGCTCAACGCCGTTGGGCAGAAACTGCCCGAACTGCCAAGCGCCGCTTTGACAGTCGCTGATTTCGGGATATTTGCTGACGTCCTACACCGTGGACCCCATATGACCAGCATGAATTACCTGTTCCTGGCTGTTGGAGCTTTTGCCGGTGGCTGGCTGGGGACCATGGCCATTCGCAAACTCGCCTCGCGCGTTGGCCTGGTGCAGAGCCCAAACGAGCGGTCATCCCATTCCGTTCCGACGCCGCAGGGCGGTGGCGTAGCCATTGCGGTGATCGCGACACTTACAGCCGCGGCCTTGGCCGGCATTTTCGAGCCCAGCTTCCTGATCGTCGCTGCACTTTGCGCGATCCTTGCGGGTGTCGGTCTTGCAGACGACCTGCTCGAGCTGTCGCCGGCGCTGCGCTTCCCGGTTCAGGGAATGGTCATTGCAGCACTGGTGGGGTGGGCCCTGCCCTTGCCCGATCTGGTTCTGCCATTCGGTCTGGCCATCAATGGATGGCTCCTGCCTGCGCTGATCTGGCTGTGCGCCCTGTGGTGGCTCAATCTGTTCAATTTCATGGATGGCATCGACGGCATTGCCGCAAGTCAGGCGATCGTCATTCTCCTCGGTGGTCTGGCCATATCGCTCTCCGCCGATCCGGGTTTCCTCGCGACGCCATTCGGCGTGCTGGCGCTGATAACCGCGGCGGCCACAGGCGGCTTTCTGGTGATGAATTGGTCGCCGGCGCGCATCTTCATGGGCGATGCCGGCTCCAATGCCCTGGCCCTGCTGATCTTCGCCTTCTGTCTGGGCACCGTCCAGCGGGGGCTCATCGGGTATCCGTCCTGGCTGATTCTGATGTCCGTTTTCACAACGGACGCCACTGTCGCCCTGGTCCGGCGAACGGCGCGCGGCGAACGCCCGTGGCGGGCCCATCGCAGGCATGCCTATCAGCAGTTGGCCCGACGCTGGGGGCACAGGCGCGTTTCCGTCGTCTATACTGGGATAACGGCGCTCGGCGCCGTGCCCTTGGCAGCGGCGGCCCTGCATTATCCGGCCAGCGCCTGGTGGTTTGTCGGCGTGACCTATGCGGCACTGTCCTCCCTGGCGATCTGGGCTGGCTCTGGAAGCGCGATAGAGCGCGGCCGGTAGACCTGCCGTTGTTTGCATAGCCGAACCCGGTATGTCATAGGCAGGCTACTGGCCAAAGACCGACAGAGGTTGAGTTGAAGATCACTATTTTTGGCTCCGGTTACGTGGGCCTGGTCACCGGCGCCTGCTTTGCGGATGTCGGGCATATCGTGACCTGCGTCGATGTTGATACGGCCAAGATCGAGCGCCTCCGCGGCGGCGATGTGGTGATCTACGAGCCTGGTCTGACCGAACTGGTGACCCGAAATCTTGCCGCCAATCGGCTCTTCTTCACGGCTGACGCAGCCGACGCCGTAGCATCCGCGGACATCATATTTATCGCTGTCGGCACGCCGGCTGACGAGGACGGTTCGGCCGACCTTCGATCGGTGCTTGCCGTGGCGCGCACGATCGGCGCCAACTTGTCGACGCCAAAAACCGTCGTCGACAAGTCCACTGTGCCTGTCGGCACCGCGGAAAAAGTCCGCCAGGTCATCTCCGAACAGTTGAAGGCCCGCGGGGTCGAGGTTGGCTTCGAGGTATGCTCAAATCCCGAGTTCCTGAAGGAAGGCTCGGCAATCGCGGATTTCACGCGTGCCGCCCGGATCATTGTGGGGACGGACTCGCCCGCGGTGCGAGACGCGATGCAGCGGTGCTATGCCCCCTACAATCGCAACCACAACAAGATGATGTTCATGGACATCCGGTCGGCCGAGCTGACCAAGTACGCGGCCAACGCGATGCTGGCGACCCGCATCAGCTTCATGAACGAAATCGCTCGCCTGGCCGAAAAAGTCGGCGCCGACATCGAGCAGGTTCGGCTCGGGGTCGGCTCCGATCCACGCATCGGCCTGGATTTCCTGTATGCCGGGGCGGGCTATGGTGGAAGTTGCTTTCCCAAGGACGTTCGCGCCCTTGCCCACACCGCGCGGAGTGTCGGCCACGATCCGGTGCTGCTCAGCGCCGTGGAAGCGGTCAACACGGCGCAGAAGAACTGGCTCTTCGACAAGCTCGTCGAGGGGCTGGGCGGCAGTGTCCAAGGCAAGACCGTTGCCGTCTGGGGATTGTCGTTCAAGCCAAACACGGACGACATGCGCGAGGCACCAAGCCAGGTCGTCGTCCAATCGCTGTGGTCCAATGGGGCGACGGTCCAGGCCTTCGACCCGCAGGCTCGACACGAGGCCGAACGCATCTGGGGTACCCGCGACGACCTGAAGCTGGTCAACAGCGCTGAGGCAGCGCTCAGCGGCGCCGATGCCCTGGTGATCTGCACCGAGTGGTCGACGTTTCGCGGCGCGGACCTGGGAGCGGTAAAATCCCGCATGAAGGGCGACCTGATCGTCGACGGCCGGAATCTCTACGATCCCGCGGCAGTCAGCGACGCTGGTCTGCGCTATCTTTCGGTGGGTCGTCCCGGCGCCTAGCAATCGCTTGCCAACGACAAGCGCCATGCGAAGGACCGACATCGACGGGCAGCAACAGGAACCATCAGTGCCACCCAGCCTTGCCTCCACGCTCCTGGTGATCGCGATTGCCGCGGCGATTCTGCCGCCAGGCTATCCGGCCTATATCGGCACCTATGTTGCCCTGTTGGCCGCGATGCTGGCCTTCCTCGCCTTTGGCTGGCGCGAGCGGGCGACTTTTCTGCACCCGACCGCTATGGCCATTCTTGCCGCAGTGCTGCTGGTGGGTGCGGCCGTGCCGTTCGTCTACCGCAGCCCGCAAGACCTGCTGGGGCCCGTGCTGATCCTGCCTATGCTGGCCACCATCGCACTCGGCCTGCCGGCGCGCCCCGCCAACTGGGTTCCCAGCCCGACGATCTTGGCGTCGATATGCCTGGCAGGCGCGCTTATTGCCCTGCTGGGAGGCGGGTATGAGCATTTCGTGCTTGGACGCTATCGGCCGGGCCTGGGCAACAACCCCATTCACTATGCGTCGCTTGCGGCCATGTCGGGCTGCCTGGCCATGGTGGGGGTGATCGCGGGCACACGGCCCTGGCGGTATCTCTTTCTCCTCGGACCGATCTTCGGGCTCGGCTGCGCCGCGATCGCCGATTCCCGGGGGCCCATGCTCGGCGCGCTGGCCATGTCAGCGGTCGGCATCCTGATGCTGACCATCTGGCTTTGGCGTGAGACCCTGTTCCGCATAGCGGTTCTGTTCAGCGCCGCGGCGGCGGGCGGCACCATGGTCTACCTGGTGGGCAGCGGCAATGCGCGCGTTGCCGGTATCATTCAGAACGGTTTGGACATCTTCCGCTTTACCGGTGGCCCGGACGATATCCGGGCGGCCCTCTACACCTCGGCGCTGGAGATCCTCAAGTCATCCCCCTTTGTCGGTGTCGGCCTTGGGCAGATCATGGACACCGCCGAGGCGTTGTTTCCCAGTCTTGTTCTCGGCACGAGACTGGAAAACCTCCACGCTGACTGGGCCAATTTTGCCGCCATGGCGGGCTGGCTGGGCCTGCTCGCCTGGTTGCTGCTCTTGGCAGCGCCCTTGTTGCTGCTGGCGGATCGTCGTGCACGGCAGGATAGGCCCATCGTCCTCGGCGCGCTGGTGCTCAGCACCGGCCAATTGGCCCTGGGCGCCAGCAATGCCACGTTCGGCATCCTGCCACAGACCGTGATCTATGCTGTTGCCCTGGGCTATTTTCTCGCGCGAGCGCGTCGCCTGCCCCAGTGAGGGCCCTGCTTGGCCACCCCGGTTGCAACCGACGGGCATGGGCGCCGTTGTGGAACGTTGCGTTTACCCAAGCCGACTAACCTCAGGGATGGAACTAACTCCGCTCGGGGCGCTGGGCACAACGGTGTGACATAACCATGAGCGACCTGGACCTGTTTGCCGACGACACGGACGACGCCGAAGCAGCGACGCTTACCCAGCAGACCCTGGTCGATACGCAGCAGAATCTGGGCAAGATGCTGGACCTGATGCCGATCGGGTTGTTGATCCACACCGAGCAGGGCATTGTTTTTGCCAACAGGCAAGCTTGCAGCTTTCTGCAGACAAACCCCGCTTTGCTCCGGGGGCAGCATCTGCTGGACTACACATCGCCCGCCGATGCCGACGCCATCTCTCAGGCGCTGCAGCTGACATTTTCCGATCCGGAAGCCACCAGCGACACCGAATGTGCAATCACGCGGCCCGACAGCACCAGCCGGTTGATGAAGGTGATCACCAGTTCGCTTCCCTGGCCCGGCACCCCGGTGGTGCAGGTGTTGATGCAGGACATCACCGACCAGAAGAAGGCCGAAGTCTCGCTGCGTCAGATGACCATCACCGATGAGCTGACGGGGTCGTATAACCGCCGCCATGCGAGCTACGAGGCGGGGCTCTATCTGGAAGCGGCGACGGCCGGCGGCATGCCGCTGAGCGTGGTGATGATCGACATCGACCACTTCAAGCGGGTCAACGATACCTATGGCCACGATGCCGGCGACCTCGTGCTCAAGGCCCTTTCGCGCCTTGCCCACGAATTCCTCGCCACCAATACCAAGCTGGACTCCCCGCTATTCGCGCGGTTCGGCGGCGAGGAATTCCTGTTTCTGCTGCCGGGTGCGGGCGAGCAGACGGCGTTCGCGCTCGCCGATTCATTCCGGCAGCAGGTCGAGCGCCTGCGTGTGGCGCTGCCGGGAACAACCCTCACGATCACCATTTCGGCTGGAACGGCGGACTGCAGGGAGGGCGACACCATCGATACGATGTTGAAGCGCGCCGATACCGCGCTCTATGCCGCCAAGGCCAACGGCCGCAACCGCGTGCACCCTTCGGATTAGGCGACCGATTGCAGCGACGCGAAGTCGCCGGTCCGGGTGAGGCAGGCATCATAGAAATCGACGAGCCGCGGGTCGATGGCCATGGCGAGTTCGCGACAGCGGTCGAGCGCCGGCCCCGCGCCAGCTGCACCTTCCCACCCCGCCAACAGCATCTAGTGGGCGGCCGCCAGCGTCACGAAGGCCTCCGACTGCGCCATCGTCGCGTCCCCCACCAGGAGATGAATCGGTTCGGGTTGGCTGATGCCCTTGAGCACCACCGATCCGGCAGCCAGAAAGGCCAGCTCCGGCGCCGCCGCACGCGTTTCTGCCGTCACCAGAATGTCGTAGCAGACGGTCTTGCACGCCCCCTCGATGCGGCTGGCGACGTTGACCGTGTCGCCGATGCAGGAGTAATCGAACCGCGCCTCAAAGCCCATATTGCCCACCAGCGCCGGGCCGGTGGAGATGCCGATGCCGATAGCAATCGGCTCGATGGTGCCCTGCCCCGCATTGAGGTCACGCAGCGCCTTGCGCATGTCGAGCGCTGCCTCGCAGGCGTGACGGGCATGACGCGGCACGGCCACCGGTGCGTTCCAGAAAGCCATGATGGCGTCGCCCATGAACTTATCGATGGTTCCCAGATGGGCGATAATGGCGGCGCCGAGCCCGGCAAACAGGCGGTTGAGCATGCCGACCAGCTCGGCCGGTGACGTGCGCTCGCTCAGAGCGGTAAAGTTGCGTATGTCGGAGAACATCACGGTCATCTCGCGCACGTCGCCGCCCAGCTTCAGCAGGCCCGCATCAGCCTCGATCTGGGTGAGCAGCGAGGGCTCGACATAGTGGGCGAATGCCCGGCGGATACGCCGCTTGTCGGCATCGGTTACCGCGAACTGGAAAAACGCCATGGCCGCATACACGACCAGGGCGGCGAACAGGGCGAAACTGGGGTCGAGCAACACGCCGAACTGGCTGAATGCCAGCCAGCTCCCGGCGACGGCCACGGCGGCGATCATGATGGAAAACAGCAAGCCCACCAATGGACCGGTCAGCAGCAGCACCAGCACCACGGCAAGCCCGCTCGCGGCAATGACCAGCAGTTCGATGCCCCCGACCCAGTCGGCGCGCTGCAGGAAACTGCCGGTCAGCATCTGCTCGATGGCCTGCAAGTGGATGGACACACCCGGTACCGGTTCGCCCAGGGCACTGGCCCTGATATCGAGCAGGCCGGTCGCAGAGGCACCCACCAGCACGATATGGCCGTTCAGCAACGGAGCCAGCTTGGCATAATCGTCGCCGAGCACCTGCGCCGCCGGCACGTAAGTGGAGGCGGGAAGTTCCCGATAGTAGAGCCACATGTCGCCGCTTGGGCCCGTGGGCACTTCGAGCTGGCCGATGCGCAGGCCCGCAACGGTGGGCGCTCCCGAAGCGTCCCCCAGAACCACCAGGGTGGCAACACCCTGCGCGACGCGCAATGCCTCGACGGCCAGCGTGGGGAGCGGCGCAGTGCCGTTGGACCACAGGAGTGGCAGGCGTCGCGCCACTCCCGCCCCCTCGCGGTCAAGACTGGCCACGCCAAGCCCTGTCGCGGCAGCGGCCAGCATCGGCATTGGAGCAGCCACGCCATCAAGCCTGGGCAGGCTGGCCAGCGGATCGGTGCCTGTCATGGCAAAGCCCGCCTTGGGTCCGGGCGCGGCACTGCCCGTCCCTACCCTGCTCATGACCAGAACATTGGGGCCCGCGGCCAGAGCCTGGGCAAAGAGCGCGTCGTAATCCTCGCCGCCGCCAACGATATTGGACGGCGACAGCCGGTCAGGCTCAGGGAAGAGAATATCGAACACCACCGCCGCGGCGCCGAGTTCGGCCAGGCGGCTGGCGATCCGGGCCATATCCTGCCGCGACCACGGCCATTGCCCGACGGCCGCGAGCGAGGCCTCGTCGATATCGACGATCCGCACCGGCAGGTCGGCAGGCGCCGGTCGCGGCCTGATCTGCTGAAAGGTGTCGAACGTGGTTTCGCGAGCCACCCGCACCGCATAGGGGTCGGCAGCCCGCAGCAGAACCAGCCCGACGACCACGGCGGTGCCGAACAGCAAGGCGGATAGGCGTCGCTTCCACATGCGCTAGTTGATGCGCTGGGCCGACGGCGAGCGCACGACTACCGGCACGCTGGGGCGCGTCCGCACATCACGACGGAAATCGGTCGGCGACATGCCCGCGATCTTGCGGAAGGATTTGTTGAATGCACTGAGCGAGCCAAATCCGCTATCCATCGCCACCTGAAGCACATTTGCGTCTTCCTGCATCAGCAGGGCCTGAGCGTAGCTCAACCGCATCAGATTGACGTAGTCATTCAGCGTCATGCCCGTGCTCTTCTTGAATACGCTCATTGCGTATTTCGGATGGATGTCGGCAGCACAGGCAATATCGACCGAGTCGATGTCCTCGCGGAAATTGTCAGCGATGAAATCGCAGATCCGGACCACGATAGGCGACGACTGGTGGTCAAGGCCGACCACGGCGTTCGCCGCATCGGCCGGGCCGGGCAGCAGCGAATAGTCGTCAAACCGGATGCGCTCGATGCGCAACAGCAGTTCGTCCACTGCCATTCCGGCCTTCATCGGGTCGCCCGAGCGGGCATAGTCGTTCCAGCGCGCGAAATTGAGGGTGTCTGACGCGTCGGTGGCGCGCGTGATCAGCGTCGCCCCCTGCATGAGCTTGGACTGCACATCCTGGGGCAGTCGAAGCCGGAAGAAATGCACCAGCGGCAGGTGCCCGCCGGCATAGACGACATCGTCGGCCGCATCATCCAGCTGATGCGGCAGCCCACCCCAGAACAGCGCCAGGTCCCCGGCATTGAGGCGTATGTCGTGGCCGCTCATCTTATAGTGGGCCCAGCCGCGCACGATATAGTTGACCTCGACCTGCGCGTGCCAATGGGCCGTCCGCATAACCGGCGGCGCTGCGTGAAACATCGACAGCACAGTCGGGAGCCGCTCTACTCCGTCCGGGCGAGGCTCATAATACACCCTTTCCGTCATCTTACTTTCCGCCAACTCCGCATGCCATTTGGCATGGACGCATTGCACCAGAGGCATAGCTTAGGAAGCGCTCGACATAAGAGCAAATGAAAAGGGAGGACTTACATGATCCGCATTACCTCGCGGTGGCGCAACACGCTCGCCGTGGCCCTGACTGGCATCAGCCTGTTCAGCGTCACCGCCGCTTCGGCACTCGAAATTACGGTTTGGTGCTGGTCGCCGGAATTCAACGGCGCTGCCATGGCCGCGGCGGCCGAGGCCTATTCGAAGATCAATCCGGATGTGACCATCAACGTTGTCGACTTCGACAAGGGCGCGATGGAACAGAAGCTGCAGACGCAGCTCGCCGCCGGCATCACCGACGACCTGCCCGATATCGTGCTGATCGAGGATTACGGCGCACAGAAGTACCTGCAGTCGTTCCCCGGCGCCTTCGAGCCGCTGAACTCGGTCCTGGATTACTCGCAGTTCGCTCCCTACAAGGTCGAGCTGGCCACCGTCGGCGACCAGACCTTCTCGGTGCCCTTCGACTCGGGCCTTACCGTTCTCTACTACCGCACCGACCTCCTGACCGAAGCCGGCTATACCCGCGAAGACCTGACCAACATCACCTGGGACCGCTACATCGAGATCGGCAAGGACGTCGAGACCAAAACCGGCCACAAGATGACCAGCCAGGACGTCGCCGACCCCGGCATCATCCGCATGATGATGCAGTCCGCCGGCAGCTGGTACTTCACGCCCGAAGGCGAACCCAACCTCGTTGGCAACCCGGTGTTCAAGGCCGCGATGACGACGTTCCAGAACTACCTGCAGTCGGGCGTCTACAAGCCGACCTCGGGCTGGAACGACTACACTGCTGCCTTCATCGGCGGCGAAGTCGCCTCGATCAACTCCGCCGCCTGGATGGTTGGCGGTATCAAGGGCAATCCGGATCTGTCGGGCAAGTGGGGCATCGTTCCGCTGCCGGCGCTCACCGGTGTCGAAGGCGCGACCAACTACTCCAACTGGGGTGGTTCGAGCTGGTACGTGATCGCCAGCTCGCCGGAAGAAGAGAAGGCCGCGGCCATCGACTTCCTGAGCAAGGTCTGGGCCGGCGATGTCGACTTCTACCAGAAGATCCTGGTCGGCCAGGGCGCTGTCGGCTCCTGGATGCCTGCCCGCACGGGCGAAGCCTACAGCTCGTCTGACGAGTTCTTCTCGGGTCAGCCCATCTGGGCCGATTTCTCCGACTGGCTCGGCAAGATCCCCGGCGTGAACTATGGCCTGTTCACCAACGAAGCCGACGAGGCCGTGAAGGCCCAGCTTCCGGCTCTGGCCGAAGGCGCCAATGTCGACGAAGTCATCGCTGCAATCGACGCCCAGCTGCGTCAGCAGATTCAGTAACCTCCCGGGTGGAGCGGGCTCGACCCGCTCCGCTACGGCGGTCGCATCTTCGGATGCGGCCGCCCACTATCAGTGTTCGTGGGGAGACGGGGTATGGCTGCATCGCGGTTGTCGCGCGGCGAAATTATCAATGGGTGGCTGTTCCTGGCGCCCACATTGTTGCTAGTCGGCATTTTTCTGGTCTTTCCGATCCTGTGGTCGCTCTGGATGAGCTTCCAGGTTGGTCGTGGCATGAATTTCAGTTTCGGCGGCCTGTCGAACATCATCCGGCTGACGCAGGACCCGGTGTTCCAGCGCGCGCTGGGCAATACTGTGCTGTTCTTCGTGATCCAGGTGCCGATCATGCTGACGCTCGCAGCGCTGATGGCCGTCGCCCTCAACGATCCGAGCCTGCGGTTCCGCGGCCTGTTCCGCACGGCAATCTTCCTGCCCTGCGTGGCGTCGCTGGTGGCCTATTCGGCGCTGTTCAAGTCGATGTTTGCCGATGCGGGCCTGGTCAACAATGCCCTCATGTCACTTCACCTGATCAACGAGCCCATCTATTGGATCCGCGATCCGTTCTGGGCGAAGGTTCTGGTCATCACCGCCATCACCTGGCGCTGGACCGGCTACAACATGATCTTCTACTTGGCGGCGCTGCAGAACATCGACCGGTCGATCTATGAAGTGGCGCGGATCGATGGCGTGCCGGCCTGGGCTCGCTTCACCCAGATCACCATTCCCATGCTCAAGCCGGTGATCCTGTTCACCTCGGTGACCTCAACCATCGGTACGCTGCAGCTGTTCGACGAGGTGATGAACATCACCGAGGGCGGCCCCGCCGATGCGACGCTCACCCTGTCGCTCTATATCTACAACCTGACTTTCCGCTTCATGCCGAACTTCGGTTATGCCGCGACGGTCTCCTACGTCATCGTGGTGGCCGTGGCGATCCTGAGCCTGGTGCAGTTCTACATCGCACGCGACCGGAGGGCGTCATGAACACCAACGCAATCGGTCGCGCACTGACCTATGCCGGGCTGAGCCTGGTCGCCTTTATCTCCGTGTTTCCGTTCCTTTGGATGATCATCGGGGCGACGAACACGTCGGCGGACGTCAATATCGGCAAGCTCAGCTTCGGCTCTGCCTTCCAGGACAACATTGCCCACTTCTTCTCGCTGTTTGATGTGCCGCGCGTGCTGCTCAATACGGCGGGCTTGGCCCTTGCCGGCACAGTGCTGACCCTGACGGTCTGCTCGCTGGCCGGCTACGCTTTCGAAGTGTTCCGCAACCGCTTCAGCGAAAAGATCTTCGCGCTGTTCCTGGTTATGCTGTCCATTCCGTTCTCGGCGCTGATGATCCCGCTCTTCATCATGATTTCGCGTGCCGGGCTTATCAACACCTTCGTGGGCGTACTGCTGCCAAGCATCGCCTCGATCTTCATCATCTTCTATTTCCGCCAGGCGACGAAGGCCTTCCCCCACGAGCTGCGCGACGCAGCGCGGATCGACGGCCTCCGGGAATGGCAGATTTTCCTGCATGTTTATGTGCCGGTGATGCGCCCGACCTATGCGGCGGCAACGATCATCGTGTTCATGTCGAACTGGAACAACTATCTGTGGCCGCTCATCGTTCTGCAATCGAACGACAACAAGGTCATCACCTTGATCGTCTCGTCGATGCGATCGGGCTACAATCCGCAGCAGGGCGCGATCATGGTCGCAACCATCATCGCCACCCTGCCCACCCTCCTCATCTTCTTCCTGCTGCAGCGACGGTTCGTCGAAGGCATGCTGGGCGCGGTCAAATAAGGTGCATTTCGCATGAGCAGCTTAAAACTTAGAAGTGTGCGCAAATCCTACGGTTCGGTCGAAGTCATCAAGGGCGTCGACCTCGACATCGCCAGCAAAGAGTTCGTTGTTTTCGTGGGCCCCTCGGGCTGCGGCAAGTCGACCCTGCTGCGGATGATTGCCGGTCTCGAGCCGATCACCGAGGGTGATCTCGAAATCGGCGGCCAGCGCATGAACGATGTCGATCCGAGCAAGCGAGGCATCGCCATGGTGTTCCAGTCCTATGCGCTCTATCCGCATATGACGGTGCGCGAGAATATGGGCTTTGCCTTGAAATTTGCCGGCGTGAGCAAGGAGCAGATCGCCAGGCAGGTCAATGATGCGGCCCGCATCCTGGCGCTCGAGCCGCTGCTCGACCGCCTGCCAAAACAGCTGTCGGGCGGCCAGCGCCAGCGCGTTGCCATCGGTCGCGCCATCGTGCGTAACCCGCAGGTGTTCCTGTTCGACGAACCGCTGTCCAACCTCGATGCCGAGCTGCGTGTGCATATGCGCATCGAGATCGCGCGCCTCCACAAGGAGCTGCAGACCACCATCATCTACGTGACCCATGACCAGGTCGAGGCCATGACCCTGGCCGATACCATCGTGGTGCTGCGTGATGGCGTCATCGAGCAGGTCGGCAGCCCGCTCGATCTCTACGACGAGCCCGCCAACCAGTTCGTGGCCGGCTTCATCGGCTCGCCACGCATGAACTTCCTCGCCGCGACCATCGTTGAGAAGACCGGCGCCAGCGCCACGGTCGAGCTCAAGAACCATGCGGGCGGGCGCCTCACCCTGCCCGTCGTCGGCGGCGCCGTCGGTGACCAGGTCACCCTGGGTGTCCGCGCCGAACATTTCGGCCTGGCGGGCGCCGGCAATGTCGACGTTAGCCTCGATGTCGACGTGGCCGAGCATTTGGGGTCAACCAGCTACGTCTATGCCAATGCCGGCGGCGAGTCGCTGGTGATCGAGCGCGAGGAATCGCGCCACGAGAACGGCAATGAGCGGATCACCGTCTCGATCAGCGCTGCCAAGGCCTACCTTTTCGACAGCAAGGGCAGCCGCCTGCGCTGATTACCACCATACACGGTCCAGTCCCGCGCAGGCGGGATTGGCCGTCACCCGGCAAGCCAAATTCCCGCCTTCGCGGGAACGACCGGGTTTGAACGACACTCTTTTTGCAAGGACCAATCAATATGTCTGAGAAAATCCGCTGGGGTATCATCGGGCCCGGCAGCATTGCCAAGGCCTTCCGCGACGGAGTTGCCGGCTCCAAGCATGGCGTGCTGGAAGCGATTGCGACGCGCGATCCGAGCAAGCCGAACCTCGCCACCGATTTCCCCGGCATCCGCGTGGTCAAGGGCTACGAAGCGCTGCTGGCCGATCCCAATATCGATGCGGTCTATATTGCAGTGCCGCATACCGGCCATGCCGAATGGGCCATCAAGGCCGCCGAGGCAGGCAAGCACGTGCTGGTCGAGAAGCCGCTGGCACTGTCGGCCCACGAAGCCGATGCCGTGTTCCACGCCCATCGCAAGGCCGGCACCTTTGCCGGCGAAGCCTTCATGTATCGCCTGCACCCGCAGACGGCCAAGATCATCGAGCTGGTCAAGTCGGGGACCATCGGCGAAATCAGGATGATCCAGTCCAGCTTCGGCTTCAACATGGGCAAGTTCCAGCCGCAGCACCGCCTGTTCGCCTCGCAGCTGGCTGGTGGTGGCATCATGGACGTCGGGTGCTACCCGGTGTCGATGGCCCGCCTGATTGCCGGTGCCGTCGCCGGTAAGGGCTTTGCCGACCCGGTCAAGGTGTCGGGCACGGCGCAGCTCAACGCCGAAGGCACCGACGACTACGCCGCCGCCGTGCTGACCTTCGGCAACGGTATCGTCGCCCAGGTGTCCTGCGCCGTGATGGCCAATCTGGACAACGTGCTGCGCATCCATGGCTCGGAAGGCCGCATCGAAGTGCCGGACTTCTGGTTTGCCGGCGGCAATCGCGACCAGGGCCTGGGCAAGATCGACATCATCAAGGGCGGCAAGACCGAGACGGTCAGCGTCAACGAATCGGCCCATGTCTATTCGTTCGAGGCCGACGCCGCGTCACTCGCCATCCTCGAAAAGCGCCAGGAATTCTCGGCCCCTGGCATGAGCTGGGCCGATACCCTGGGCAACCTTCGGGTGCTGGATGCCTGGCGCAAGGATGCGGGCATCGAGTTCTCGGTCGAGAAATCGGTCAACCGCGTCAACACGCTCGATAACCGCAAGCTCGGCCCCAATACGGGCGTCATCCCCAAGCGCTCCATTCCGGGCCTCTCCAAGCAGGCGTCGGCCGTGGCGCTTGGCTTTGAAGACTTCAAGACCTTCTCGTCCGGCGCCATCCTGCTCGACGCCTTCTGGGAGCGCGGTGGCAATATCTTCGACACCGCCTTCATCTATGCCGGTGGCTATACCGAAAAGCTGTTCGGCGAATGGCACAAGAGCCGCGGCACCCGCGAAGGCGCCGTGCTGATCGGCAAGGGTGCCCATAGCCCGCTGGTCTATCCCGACGTCATCGCCAAGCAGCTGACCCAGTCGCTTGATCGCCTGCAGACCGACTATGTCGATGTGTATTTCATGCATCGCGACAATGCCGAGGTGCCGGTGGGCGAGTTCATCGATGCCATGGATGCCGAGGTCAAGAAGGGCCGCATCCGTGGGCCGTTCGGTGGCTCGAACTGGACCAAGGAGCGCTTCGACGAGGCCGTGGCCTATGCCGAACGCACGGGCAAGACCAAGCCGATGGCACTGAGCAACAACTTTGCGCTCAGTGAAATGCTGGTCCCGATCTGGGATGGCTGCGTCACCTCCTCCACCGACGCGTGGAAGAAGTGGCTCAAGGAGAAGCAGGTCACCAACTTCTCCTGGTCCAGCCAGGGCCGCGGCTTCTTCACCGACCGTGCCGGTCGCGACAAGACCGACAATGAGGAACTGGTGCGCTGCTGGTACAACGACAAGAACTTCGCCCGTCGTGACCGCGCCATCGAGCTGGCGCAAAAGCTGGGCCACAGCCCGATCCATGTGGCACTGGCCTTCGTGCTGGCGCAGGACTTCCCGTCCATCCCCCTGATCGGCCCGCGCACCCTGGCCGAGCTGGACGACAGCCTCAAGACCTTCGACTTCAAGCTGACGCCAGAGCAGGTTGCCTGGCTCGACAACGGCTAACACTTCCGAAAGGGCCCCGCGGGGCCCTTTCTCCTGTTTGGTACCGCGGCATCTGCGGACGGTCAGGAAATGGACGGGCCGGAATGGGTTGGAGAGGTGACTGTCTGGTTCTGGCGCAAATGAGCCGCAGTCGGCCCTTCTCGCCAAAAGCATGTGTTGACCAGATACAGGTGACGGCCTACCAGTTGCTGCATGAAGATTGAAAAAGGCTTCGTTGTAGTAGGTGGGCGCATGGGCACGGCAGCATAGCTGCCAGGCGAAAGCACCCATGCGCGGAGAAATCAGCCCCCAAGCGGGGCTTTTTTATTGCCCGTCCACTCTTCAAGCCTAGCGGTCATCATTGTGCGAACTGCATCATCCAAACCTCGTCTTTCGACGCTGATCCTGTTGTCGGCACTTGCCATTCTACCAATCAATTTCTTTCTGCCCTCACTGCCGGGCATGGCAACTGAGTTCGATGTCGCCTACGGGATTATGGGCCTTTCCCTGGCAGCCTATGCTGGCGTGTCTGCATGCCTCCAACTTGTTCTTGGTCCCCTTTCCGACCGGTTCGGTCGCCGCCCGGTGGTTCTTTCGGCACTGGCGATCTTCATCGTGGCGACGATCGGTTGCGCCATGGCTCCCGATGCGTGGACCTTCCTCGCCTGCCGGATGGTCCAAGCCGTAATTGCCCCGACATATGCGGTATCGCTTGCCACGATCCGCGACACCACCAGCAGGGAGCAGGCAGCAGGTCAGTTTGGCTATCTGGCCATGGCGTGGGCTATCGCGCCCATGCTCGGGCCGACAATTGGTGGACTGCTGGATCAGGCGCTCGGTTGGAGAGCCAGCTTCTATGTGCTGGCGTTCTTTGGGGCTGCGGTTCTGGCCTTGTGCTGGACCGATCTGGGGGAAACGAACCTCACGCCATCGAACACCATGGCCGAACAGTATCGGGCCTATCCCGAACTCCTCGGCTCGAAGCGCTTCTGGGCGTACTGCATCTGCGCGGCCTTCTCGGTTGGTGCCTTCTACGCTTTCCTGGCCGGGGCTCCGCTGGCGGCTTTGGCCTTTGATCTGTCGCCGGCGGTTCTCGGTCTTTACATGGGCTCGATTACCGGTGGCTTCATGGCCGGCAGCTTTCTAGCGGGGCGGCTCGCTGGCAAGTTACCGTTGGTCACAATATTGGTTGCCGGACGAACCGTGGCCTGCATCGGCCTTCTGTTCGGCCTCGTCCTGTATGGTGCGGGCGTCGGTCATGTGCTGGCATTGTTTGGGCCTTGCCTGTTTGTTGGTCTGTCAAACGGCCTCACACAACCGAGCGCTAGCGCTGGAGCGATTTCAGTTCGCTCGACACACACGGGAAGTGCCGCCGGTCTGGCCAGTGCGATTACGGTCGCTGGGGCCTCCGTCATGGCTGCCTTCGCGGGCGCGGTCTTGACCGAAGAGAATGCCCGGCCTGGCCTGTTCCTCGTAATGCTGGCCTCAGCGGCCGTTGCCCTAAGCGCAGCCTTACTCGCCCGAAATCTCGATAGCACTGCGCCCAGGTCAACATAATCGAGGGAGAACCCGCCAATGTCTGTCCAATCCTCCGCACATCCTGTCGCTTCGGTTCTCGGCGTGGTCGTCCACGATGCCAACGTGCTTTTGGTTCGGCGGATCAATCCACCTGACGCTGGGAAATGGGGCTTTCCCGGCGGTTGGATTGATCCCGGGGAGACAATGGCGCAGGCCGCTGTGCGGGAGCTATTCGAAGAAACCCAGGTGCGAGCAGAAGCTCGGTGCGTGTTCAACGCATTGGACGCGTTCGACTACGCCCAGGATGGGCTGCTGCGGCGGCAATTTGTGATGATCGCAGTGCTGTGCGTATGGGTTTCGGGAATCCCCATCGCTGGAGACGACGCGACGGAGGCCGCATGGTTTCCAATTGCGAACTTATCGTCCCTGGAGGAGGTCAGCGAGGACGTTGATACTCTTGCTTATCAGGCGCTGAGGCTAATGGGCCCGGGGAGCATGTCCGCTCTTGGGAACAGTTAAAGATCGTCCCCCTGTGTGAGATGGGGTCGAAAGCGGTCGCCATCCAAAACTTATCCCCGCCTGCAATGGCCCGTGCATACTCCTCCCATCCCCGCCACTCACGCGGTGCCGACGAAGCATCGGGCGGGGAGACTGGCAGCCGGGGTCGCCTGGCACCTGCGTGGATGCTGACCACCGGCCGGCGTGGCGACGAGGAGAGAGCGCAGGGTACGCGCCTCGTTTGCTGTTCCCAATCCCCGAAAGGGTGGCCGCTCGATGCGTGCGCAGGAAAAACCGGATCGTGTGAAGCGGCTTTCGCCTCTTCAAAATACCAAACAGGCGGCGCAAGCCGCCGGGGCGAAAGCCGCTTCATACCGTGTTTGACGCGATAGGCGTCACCGCTTACCCGACAACCGCGGCCAGGCGGGGCTCTCGCTCGAACAGATTTTCTCCATCGTTCGCTGAGGACGCACAGTTACACCTTTGTGTCTACTTGCCCGGGCATGCCCCCTACCCTATGTTGTCAGTCGCGGAGCTATAGTTCCGCGTAGTTCTCAGGGCGGGGTGCAATTCCCCACCGGCGGTAAAGGCGGCAACGCCAAGCCCGCGAGCGCCTTCGGACCGTCAGGTCCTTGGGGTCAGCAGATCCGGTGTAATTCCGGAGCCGACGGTATAGTCCGGATGAAAGAGAACGGGACCAACGCTGGCTTGCCGGCGTCCGCACCCCATTTCGGGCCGGACGCGGCATCGGCGAGACTTCCCGTAACCCTGAGGAAACTGGTTACGGAAAGGACGTTCAATGAGCCAGGTTTCCTCTGTTCCACGCAATGGCGCCGCCACAGGCGCCTTCTTCATGATCGCGGCAAGCCTTGCCTTTGCCGCGAGCAATCTGCTGCAATCGGCGCTGCCGACGCCGGTCGAATATGGCGGCTATGGCATGAGCTCGACCGGCATGGCCTTCTGGCAATATGTCATCGCCTCGGTGCTGGCTTTGCCGCTGGTGCTGCGCATTGGCCTGGGCAATCTGCGCACCGGCCACCCCATCGCCCACGAAATCCGTGCCTTCGTCTCGGCGCTGGGCGTCCACGTCTTCGTCTATGGCTTCGCCACGGGCGTGCCGATCTGGCAGATGGTGACCCTCCTGGCCACCGGCCCGCTGTTCATCATCCTGGGCTCGACGCTGTTCCTGGGCGAACGCGCCTCTGCGGTTCGCATCGGCGCCTCGCTGGTTGGCTTTGTCGGCGCCATCATCGTGTCGGGCGTCGGCACCGATGGCCTCACCTGGTCGACGCTCATCCCGATCGTCGCCGCGGCGCTCTGGGCCACGACGGACGTGCTGACCAAGTATCTCAGCAAGCAGGGTGAGAGCCCCGAAACGCTGACGGTCTCCCTGCTGGTCCTCGTCACCCCCAACCATCTGCTGATCCTGCTCGCCGTCTGGGCGCTCGGTGGGCTGACGCCGGGCCTGCTGCCCGTTGGCCTGGCCGACAACGTCTTCGCCCTCCCTGGAGGCACCGCCCTCACGCTGCTGGTCCTGCTGGGTGCCCTGACGGCCGCAGCGCAGTATCTGCTCGCGATAGCCTACAAGACGGCCGACGCCACCTACCTGCAGCCCTTCGGCGACCTCAAGGTGCCGCTCAGCGGGCTCTTGGGCTGGATCCTGCTGTCGCAGGTGCCGTCCGGCTGGTTCTGGCCGGGCGCCGCGCTGATCCTGGCGGCATCGACCGTCATCTTCTGGGCAGAGTCGGCCCGCCGGCAAGCGCTGAGCTCAGCCTGATCCAAAGCTGCTCCCGACCCTTGTCGGGGGCAGCTTATCCCCCTCCCCGCGACCCAGACTATGCTGGAGTCGATGAACGGCAGGAGGGGCCGCTAGGTCGAGCTATGGTTTTGCAGGTGACCGGAAGCCCTAGGCTTCCCGGGCGCGCTCCAGGATGCGTTTGCATTCGAGCAGCTCGCGCAGCACGTCGGAGAGCTTGTCGCGCGACTCGCGATCGAGGCCCGGACTGGCGAGCATCACGGCTTCTTCGATTTCCGCCTCGTCACCGGCGGCCTCGGCCTGCTCGATCATCGGCAGGATCTCTTCGAGAGGCTTGCCTTCGCCGACCGCAATCACATAGCGGCTGCCCTGATCTTTGAGGATGCGCTGCACGCCCTTGATGGTGAAGCCCTGATCGTAGAGCAGGTGGCGGATGCCGCGCAGCAGCAGCACGTCTTCGGGGCGATAATAGCGTCTGCCCCCGCCGCGTTTCAGCGGCTTGATCGTCGAGAAACGAGTCTCCCAGAAGCGCAGGACGTGCTGAGGCAGGTCCAGTTCATCGGCGGCTTCGGATATCGTCCGGAAGGCGTCTGGCGACTTATCCACGGAGGCTGAGACTCGCTAGAGTACTTATTTCCCAGCACGAACCATAGATTTGTTGATCTTGGACTTCAACACGTTGGATGGCTTGAACACAAGAACCTGCCGGGGAAGGATCGGGACCTCTTCGCCGGTCTTGGGATTGCGGCCGATGCGCTCGTTCTTGGAGCGGACCTGAAAGGAGCCAAAGGACGATAGCTTGACGTTTGCCCCGGTGATGAGGGCGTCGCCGATGAGCTCGAGCACCCGTTCCACCAGTTCGGCCGACTCGGTCCGTGACAATCCGACGGTGCCATAGACTGCTTCGGCCAGATCGGCGCGCGTAATCGTCTTCTGCGTCATTCGTACCCCCGTGTTGCCGAAAGGTGCAAATCCCCACGCCGGGACGCGTTGGCTGACGTCCCCGATCAAAATTGCTGCCGGCACAACCCCCACGTCGAGGTCGAGCCATACGCGGGAATCCTTCCCCTCGCTCAGCGATACCGGACCGTCACAATCCCCTCATGCGACCGGTTTCTACGCTGGGTTCCTCCACCCAAAAGGACACTAACGCCTTGAAACGCCTAAGGTCAATCGCTCAACGGCGGCTGCTACCAGCGAATGAGAGAGGCGCCCCAGGTAAAGCCGCCACCCATCGCCTCGAGCATCACGAGGTCACCCTGCTTGATGCGGCCATCGGCCACGGCGGCACTCAGGGCCAGCGGCACCGAGGCCGCCGAGGTGTTGGCGTGGCGGTCGACGGTGATGATGACCTTCTCGGGCGGCAGGCCAAGCTTGTTGCCCGCGCCCTCGATGATGCGTCGGTTGGCCTGGTGCGGCACGAACCAGTCGAGGTCGGCTACCGTGTAGCCCGTCTTTTCGAGCGTGGCGTAGACCACGTCGGTAATCTTGCCGACGGCGTGGCGGAAAACTTCCGGCCCCTGCATGTGCACATGGCCGGTGGTGCCCGTCGTGGACGGACCGCCGTCGACATAGAGCTTGTCCCAGTGGTGGCCATCGGACCGCAGGGCCGAGGCGAACACGCCGCGTTCGGGTGCGTCGTCGTCCAGTTCGATCTTCTCGAGCACGACAGCCCCTGCCCCGTCGCCGAACAGTACGCAGGTGGTGCGATCGGTCCAGTCGAGCAGGCGCGAGAAGGTTTCGGCGCCGATGACCAGGGCCCGGGTAGCCAGACCGTTCTTGATGTAGCTGTCAGCGGTGGCGACGGCATAGACGAAGCCCGAGCACACTGCCTGGATGTCGAATGCCATGCCGTGATGCATGCCCAGCTTCATCTGGACCAGCGTGGCGGCCGCAGGGAAGGTGTAGTCGGGCGTCGTGGTGGCAACGACGATGAGATCGATGTCCTCGGGCGTTACGCCGGCCGCAGCCATGGCTTTGCGGGCGGCCTCCACGGCCAGATCGGAGGTGAACTGCCCCTCGGCCGCGATATGGCGCTCCTTGATACCGACGCGCTGCTGGATCCACTCGTCGGACGTATCGACCATGGTTGCCAGTTCGGCGTTGGTCAGCACCTTTTCGGGAAGGTAGCCGCCGACACCGCGGATGATGGTACGCGTCTTGGTCACGCCGGTTTCGCCTCAGGTTCTGCTTCCGGGGCCTCGGAGGCCACCTTGATGGGGAAGCGCTGCATGGTGTCGCCGATCTTGTCGATCAGGCGGCTGCGGGCCATTTCGTAGGAGAGGCTCAGCGCACTCTTGTAGCCAATTTCGTCGGTGCCGCCATGCGACTTGATGACGATGCCATTGAGCCCCATGAACACACCGCCATTGACGGTGCGCGGGTCCATCTTGCGACGCAGCGCGTTGAGCGCCGAGGTGGCGAACAGAGCGCCGATGCGACTCATGAGGTTGGATTTGAGGGCGCTGCGGAGATACGAACCCACCTGCCGCGCGGTGCCCTCGGCGGTCTTGAGGGCGATATTGCCGACAAAGCCTTCGGTGACAACCACGTCAACAGTGCCCTTGCCGATATCGTCACCCTCGACAAAGCCGTGATAGGTAAAGCCCGACCCGCTGGCCTCGGCGAGGATCTTGCCCGCTTCCTTGATGTAGTCGAGGCCTTTGACTTCCTCGGTGCCGACATTGAGCAGGCCGACCGTCGGCGCGTCGTCGTCGAACAGGCACCGCGCCAGGGCGGAACCGAGAATCGCATAGTCGACCAGCTGCTTGGCATCGGCGCCGATGGTGGCGCCCATATCGAGCACGATGATGTCGCTGCGCAGGGTGGGCCAGATAGCCGCGATGCCCGGGCGGGAAATGCCCTTCATCGGTCGCAGGCAAAAGGTGGCCATGGCCATCAGTGCGCCAGTGTTGCCGCCCGAGATGGCGACATCGGCCTCGCCGTCCTTGACCGACTGGATCGCCATCCACATCGAGGATGTGCCCTTACCCTTGCGCAGGGCCTGGCTGGGCTTCTCGTCCATGGCGATCACCTGTTCGCAGTGACGAACGGTGCAGGCAGGCTTGAGGTCGGGAAATTCGTCGAGCAGTGGAGCGATCTGCTCCTGCCGTCCGTGAAAGATGAAACGCGTATTCTTGCGCTCGCGCAGGGCCAGATAGGCTCCGTGGATCACCGCGCGCGGAGCGTTATCCCCGCCCATGGCATCCACTGATATTGTTATTGTATCGGTCATTTCAGCCCGTTCTGTGCCCCACGGGGGAGGCAGCCAAACATATCCCATCGGGGAGTCGGTGCAAGCCCCGGCGCCACGCGCTACCGATCGATATCGGTGGACTTCTTGAGTTTTTCGAGAGCGGCGAACGGGCTCATCGGCCCACCTCCGACGTCGATCCCCAGCGAATCGAGACTTTCGCCCGGCGCCCGCGGATAGGGGTCGATGGCCAATGCCAGCGTCTCGATCAGCAAGGCGCTGAGGTCCACTTCAGGGCCATCGATATGATCGGGAAAGTCGTCGTCTTCGAGGTCGATGAACACCTCTGAGCCCGGCGTAGGCTTGTGGGCTTGTGCCTCGGGCAGGAAAACGCGATCTACCGGTTCGTCGATATGCTGTTCGACGGGCTCGAAGGTAACCACCGATGGCTGCACAATGTCGGCAATCAGGCGACCGAGTGCCCTGATGCCGCCGCGCAGAGGAGCCACCGTCAGGGTGGCCTCGAACTTGTCGATGGCACTCACGTTGAGTGACTCGGCAAGGGCGGCGCGGGTGGGTTCGTCGAGCGACACGGTCAGGTCACGGCCGGAGGCCGGCAGGCGGTCGATGCGGACGATTGCATCGAAAAGCGGGGCTTGGGCGCTCACGCTGCGGCCTCGAAATTGAGTGAGCCACCGGTGATGGTGCCGACGGGCTGGGTTGCCAGCGCCCGGTCCTCGACGAGCAGATAGGCGGCCAGTGCCTCGACATGCGGGCCGGTCGCACCATCGAACACATTGCGCGACAGGACAGCCTGCAAGGCTGCGGCATCGCCGCGGTCCATCGCCTCGTTCATGGCAGCCAGCAGACCAAAGAAGATGTTACCCATCTTCTGGATGCGCTTGGGTACGCCCAGATCACCAACGCCCATTTCGCGCAGCGAGCGGTCCATGTCCTTGAAGAAAAGATCGAACACGGCCTGGCTGAACGCCTTCTGCTCACCGGTCTCGGCGCGCAGGCGGCGGAACAGCAGCGCCAGGTGGAGGCTGATCATGTCGAAGCGACCCGTGACCGTGTCGGGCACCAGCCAATCGGCGTAGAACCGGGGTTGCCGGGATTGCGCCACAATGGCGCTATAGACGGCGTAAACCGGTGCGGTAGCTGTGTTCTTGCGGAACAGGGACAGGATCATGGGATTGCGCTTTGCATCTTGATCGGCCTAACAGGGGCGCCGGACCATTGCCAGCTTGCCAGACCGACGGCTTGGCAGTTACACATTCCGGCGGCTACAAGGGCCGCCGCCTTGTTGTCGTGCCTATAGTCGAGAGCCATCGAGAAAGTCAAATTCATGCCCCTGCGTATCGCCTCCGGTTCATTTGCGCCGCTCGCCGCAGCCGCCCTGCTCGCAGTGACGCTCGCCGCATGCACCAGCAGCAATTCGCTGATCACCAAGCGGACCCAGGGATACGAAATCTCCGATAGCGCCATGGCGCAGATCCGACCGGGCCAGAGCCAGCAGCTGGTGACGCTCGTGCTGGGCTCACCCCAGTCGACCAACACCTTCGGCGACCAATCTGCATTTTATTATGTCGAGACCAAGGTGCGCCAGACCGCGTTCGGCATGACGATGATCGACTCGCGCACCGTACTGGTGGTCTATTTCGACAAGAACGAGAAGGTCATCGACAAGGCCGTCTATGGCCTGCAGGACGGCAAGACGATCGCGATCGAGAGCCGTCGCACCCCGTCGTTCGGCGAAGACCGCACGTTCATCGACCAGATCCTGCAGTCGTTCTAAGCCGCGCGAGATCGACAGCCTGCCACGCGCCCACTATGTTACCGCCGGTCGGCGGTAATCGTTCGTGGCAGGTGTTGCATGTTGTACGAAACGACGGCTCGTAGGGTGCTGCGCGTCGCGGCACTGATCGCAGTCGCGGGACTGTGGAGCGGCCCGGTCCTGGCCAAGACCAAGCTCCAGGATCAAGCCTTGCGCCAGGCCTGCATCGGCGCCTTCGGTGACCGGGACCATTTCGATTGGGTGCCGCGCATGGGGCTCGCCAATGCGCTGGCCGCCTGTGATACCGCCATTCTGCAGTTTCCCGATGATCCCGACGTCCGCTTCTACCACGCCGTAGCCAGGGACCAGTTTGCCGAGCGTGGCGGCACGCAGGACGACAACCTGTTTGCGACCGAGACCTATCGCGAGCTGGCCGATGGCGGGCTTGGCGTGGCCCAATACGCTCTTGGCACCATGTTCGACGAAAGCGCCGGCGTTAGCGCGAGCGACGCCCTAAGCTACATGGAACGCGCCCGAGCCGGTGAGTTCGGGCAATCGATCCGCTGCGAGGCGCTCCGCACGTTCGGGCAGGCCGATCTCGACGGCAACGGCGCCTTCTATGACACAGCGGCGGCCGAAAGCATGGCCCATGGCAACTACGTCTGCGCAGGCTTTCTCACGGGCATGTATTGGAGCGGTTACGCCTCCGCCAACGACCTGCCTCTCGCTATTGCCGACTATGCCCGCTACGCCGCGGTCCATGGCGACCCCAATTCGATGGCCATGACCGGGCTGTTCTACACCCACGGCACGGGGTCCACCGACATCGACCTCCAGTTACAGGGGCAATACGAGGCCCGACAGGATGCCGAACGGGCCGGCTATTGGCTGTTGCTGGCCCATTGGGCGACCAAGAGTTCGATGCGCAGCCAAGTGCATGACGACTTCTGGCAAGGCCAGCATCTGCAGTCCGCCGCCGTGGTCGAGGCCATGCAAACGGCGCTCAAGGAATTGGGCCTCTACGACGGTGAGATCGACGGAAACTACATCGCACCAACACAGCTTGCACTGGAGGCGTTCGAAGCGTCGGACGTCGATGCGGTGTTTCAGACGGTTCGCGCCAAGGAGAAGTACGATCCGAGCTTGGGTCCCCGGGAAGCGCTGCATATTGGCAGCGCAGCCATTGCAGGCGCCGACTAGGCGTCCTTGCCGTCGCCTTCTGCCAGGTCGAGCCCCGCTTCCCGCGCCATCGCATCAAGGGCGGCGTTGACGAGGCCGGTGGCGTCGTCTTCGTAGAAGGCCCGGGCGACGTCGACATATTCGGTAATGACGACGCGCGGCGGAATGTCCTTGCGGCGCAGCAGCTCGAATGCAGCGGCGCGCAGAATGGCGCGCAAGGTTGCATCAACCCGCTCCACCGGCCAGCCGTCGGCCAGAGCACGATCCACTGCGGGATCGATGGCGAGCTGGTGTTTGGCAACGCCGGTGAGGATCTGGCGGAAGAAATCGGCATCGGCCGGCAGATACTGGTCACCCTCGATTTCGCGGCCCAGGTGAAACGCACCGAACTGCGCCAGCGTGTCCTCAAGCGTGGCCCGGCCCACATCCATCTGATAGAGCGCCTGCACGGCGGCCAGACGTGCCGCGCCGCGCTGGTTGGCAGGACGGTCGGCTTGCGGATTGCGTTTGGGGGCGTCGGCCATGGGTGCTTTCATCTTTGCTGCGTGGCCAAGGGCCGCGGTGCCCCGAAGGACCACGCAACCCCATAATCTTCCACGGCGGGAACTTCAACAGGGTGCGGAGTTCAATCTGCCCGGCGGGGACGCTGATAAAGCGTCAAATTGTCCTCACCCAGCGCCTGCCGCTCGATCTCCACCAATCCGGCGGCACCGAGGACGTCAGCGATCGCGCCATCCGGGCTCGCCGGGACGGCATCGGCGCCGAGAGCATATTGGCCGGTGACCAGGACGAAGCGATCCACCAGGTCGGCCTCGAGCAGGGCCGTGGTCAGGCGCTGGCCCGACTCGACCATCACATTCTGCACATTGCGTCGCGCC
>CBFGMY010000002.1:0-54216 GCA_965650055.1 uncultured Devosia sp. | reverse complement strand
CCCGCCCTCGTGGTTCGAGGCTCGCAAGAGCTCGCACCTCACCATGAGGGCTGTTGATACACCGAGCTTGAAGTAGCCCTCATGGTGAGGTGCGCTTCTTCAGCGCCTCGAACCACGAGGGCGTGGCACTTACCCCATATCATCCAGCCGGAACTGCAGCTTGGCCAGCTCGGCATAGCGGCCGCCCTTGGCGACCAGCTGGTCATGCGTGCCCTGGTCGATGACGTGGCCACCATCGAGCACGAGGATATTGTCGGCGTCGCGAATGGTGGCCAGGCGATGGGCGATGACCAGCGTCGTGCGACCGGCCATCAGGTGCTCCAGCGCCACCTGCACCAGCCGTTCGCTCTGGGCGTCCAGCGCGCTGGTGGCTTCGTCGAGCAGCAGGATAGGGGCGTTCTTGAGGATGGCACGGGCAATGGCCAGCCGCTGCTTCTGCCCGCCCGACAGGGTCACGCCGCGCTCGCCCACCATCGTGTCATAGCCAAGCGGCAGGTCCTGGACGAAATCGTGCACCAGGGCAGCGCGCGCGGCAGCTTCGACCTCGGCCTGGCTGGCATCGGGTTTGCCGAAGCGGATATTGTCGGCGATCGTGCCGGCAAAGATCGTCGGCTCCTGCTCCACATAGGCGAAGCGCTGCCGCAATTCGCGCAAGCGCACATCGCGGATGTCGATGCCATCGACGCGGATCACGCCGCCGCTGACATCATAGAAGCGCTGCAGCAGTGACAGCGTCGTCGACTTGCCGGAGCCCGAAGCACCCACCAGCGCCACCGTCTCGCCGCGGCCAACGGAGAAATTGAGACCCGACAGCACCGGCTCGGCGCCATCATAGGAAAACGACACGCCGTCGAACGCCACCGTGCCCAGCGCCGGGGACGGCAAGGCCACCGGCTTGGCGATCTCGCGGATGGTCGGCTGCGTGTCCAGAATCTCGGTCAGCCGCTCGGTCGCCCCGGCCACCGACTGCAGCGTACCCAGCACTTCGCTGACATTGGTCAGCGCCCCCGATGCCATCAGGGCATAGACCAGGAACTGTGCCAGCTGGCCGGCGGTCACCGTGCCCTCAAAGACCGAGCGAGCGCCCCACCACACCAGGAACACCAAGGCCGCCGTGCCCAGGAATATCACCATGCCGACCAGCACCGAGCGCGCCAGCAGCCGCCGCACTTCGGCGCGGTAGCTGGCTTCGCTGCGCTCGTCATAATGGGCAGCCTGCACCGGCTCCTGGGTGAACGACTTGACCGTGCGCGTGGCGCCGAGCATCTCGGTGGCCATGGCGCTCAGATCTGCCAGTGCGTCCTGCGTCTTGCGCGACATGCCGCGCAGCCGGCGGGCAAAGGTAATGACCGGGAACAAAATCGCGGGAGCCGCGACCACCACGGCCAGCGTCAGGATGGGGCTGGTAAGCAGCATCATGATCAGCGCGCCGATGATGGTCACCGTCGAGCGCAGCGCCAGCGAGAAGCTCGACCCCACCGCACCACGGATCATGGCCACGTCGCCATTGAGACGGCTGGTGAGCTCGCCCACCCGATGGGTATCGAAATAGCGGGCATCCAGCTGCAGCAGATGGGCGAATACCGCCTGGCGCAGATCGGCCAATACGCGCTCGCCGATGACGGAGATAAAGTAGAAGCGGGCGCCGCTCGCCACCGCCATGACCGCCGCAATGCCAATGATCAGCCAGCCATAGCGGCCGACATTCTCGAGATTCTGCGCGACGAAGCCCTGGTCGATGGCGCCACCCAAGGCCGCCGGAATAGCCAGGGAGGCCACGGTGGAGATCAGCAGGAATGCAACCGTCAGTCCCAGCTGCCAGGGATAACGCAGCATGAAAGGCAGCAGCTTGCGCAGCGGCTGCAGCTTGCGGGGATTGACCACAGGGGTCGTCGCCATCTTTTCGGGGTCGGCCTGAACCGGGACGGCCTGGTCTGTCATCGCTCGGTCATGCCACGCTGCTTGGGGGCCGGAGGACCGGCCGCGCTTGAGGCTCCGATATAGGCCGTGACCGCGAGGGCGGCAACAGGCCCGCCGGTGCGAAATTGCCGCGCCCGCGCCCTTGCGAAGAAGCCGGGCTTTCTGTATGAAGCCGCCAACACCGAATTTAACTGCTCTCCGGGCGCCACGGCGCCCGTTTGATTTGAGGCGATACCGATGAAGGCTGATATCCATCCGGACTACCACACCATCACTGTGGTCATGACCGACGGCACCAAGTACGAGACCCGTTCGACCTACGGCAAGGCCGGCGATACGCTGCAGCTCGACATCGATCCCAAGACCCACCCGGCCTGGACCGGTGGCACGGGCCAGCTGCTCGACCGCGGTGGCCGCGTCTCGCGCTTCAAGGAACGCTTCAAGGGCCTCGGCATCTAAGCCAGTCCGCTGTGAATTCAAAAGCCCGGCCGTTGTGCCGGGCTTTTTCGTACCCGCCGCAGGAGGCAGGCATGTTCATCCTGACATTGACCTATACCGCCCCGCTCGAAGCCGTCGATGAGCACGTGCCCGCCCATATCGAGTGGATCAAGGCCGGCTATGCCAGCGGGGTTTTCCTCGCCTCGGGTCGCAAAGTGCCGCGCACCGGCGGCTTTATCCTCGCCAAGGGTGACCGAGCGGAGATCGAGGCTCTGGTCGCCACCGACCCGTTCATGGTCGCCGGCGTAACCACCTATGACATCACCGAAGTTGCGGTCTCGTTCACGGCCCCGGGCCTGGAGCAGCTGAAGGCCTAGCGTCCGAACGCCGCCTTGAGTCGGGCCAACTGGTCGGCAATGCCATTGGCCGTGCCGGGATCGAGTTCGGGCATCTTGCCGCGTTCCAGCGTATCGAACTGCATCACCCGGTCGAACAGGCGATCGCCCTTGTCGATATAGAGCCGCAGCGTTTCAGGAAGCTGATCATATCCCGGGCCACCGCGTTCCGATGGCGTGGCCGAGAACTTGACCTTCTCCTTTTCGGAGCGGGCATTTTCCTTCGATATCTCGCCTTCATTGACCGCGCGCTGCAGCAACAGCCAGGAGGCCAGCTGCATGAGCCGCGTGGTGAGGCGCATGGATTCGGTCGCATAGAGGAACGACGCCTCGCGGCCCAGGATACGGCTTTCGTTGCGGCCTTCGCCATCAAGATAGGAGGCGACTTCCTCGATCAGTCCCATGCCTTCGCGATAGAGCAGGCCGAATCCGCCGGAAGCCACGATGCGCGGCCCGATGGCGATTGCCGGTCCTGTCTCGTCCACGTCGGTCAAGTCATGGTCCTCCTGAACGCCATGCTAGGCGTAATCGGCCAAGGCGTCATCCCCTGTGGCCGATCAAGCTGAAAGGAGCTTTAAAATCAGGGCCGTACCAAGGCCAAACGACCCCTGGAAAAGAAAAAGAGCGGTAAGAACCGCTCTCGAAGTTAACAGGGAGGCGTCAAACAGAGGGAGAAACCACTCTGCAAAATCCAGAACAATCTGAATAATGCAAAGTTACCCTGCAGATGTTAATTGCAGGTTAATGAGAGTCGATTTCTTAACCCTGCCCGTTGCCGCTCTGTTGACTGCGTTGGCAGCGACTCAACCCCGCTGTACTGGCGACCCGTCCAGCACCGTCCGCCCGGTCAGGGTGATCAGGTGCGTACCACCGACAGTCTGGAGCCAGCCCTTGGCCTCGATGCGCGCCAGTTGCTGGGCCGAGGCGGTGGTCGAATAGCCGCTCGCCAGCAATTGCAACTGTTCGAGATCGAGCGGCTTTACGCCCTCAAGCACGACATCACGATCCGTCAGCATCGCCGCTCTCCCCTTGGACAAGTTCGCTATCCGACGTTAGCGCCTCGCCCAATGGCCGCAATGTCAACCATCAATTAAGCCTAACGGGACCCCGATATGGTGAATGATTGATGAACGCGCCGTTCCACCACCATGCAGGCGGACTGGTGTTTGCTGCCTCTATTGGCATCTCGCCAATCTGGAGAGGCAATTATGACCACAATTTCTGCTGGAGCCGCCGCCGGCCTGCTGGTCGCGCTCATGGTGCTGTCCACCACTGACGGCCACGCCGCCGAACTGGTGCCGGCCAATCAGTCCAAGGGCTTTGCTCATCCCGGCGAAACCAAGGGCTTCAACCCGCAGCCCGATCCGCCGCGCGATGTCCGCGGCGCCTCGGCGGTCGCTGGCGACGGTTCGGTCTGACCAAAGGCTGCACGTCAGAACTTGAACGCGGCGTCCGCAGCCTTGCGCGTGGCGCCGCGCGCTTCGATGCCGGCCTTGAGCCTGACAATTTCGGCCTCAAGCAGCGTGATGCGCTCGCTCAGCTCATCCACCGACAGCGTGTCGATGGGCATGCCGACCTCATGGGCCTTGGGCTTCTTGATCTCTTCGTCGAACATTATCAGCCTCCTGTGCCAGCGTTGAGCGGCGAGCTTAGCGCCAAAGGCTTGCGGAGCAAATCCGCTTCGACCAGCATGGCTGGATGATACCGATCACCATGCAGGCAATCGCCATCACCCGTCCCGGTGGCCCCGACGTTCTCACGGCGCGGAGCTATCCCGTTCCCGACTGCCGCGCCGGCGAGGTCCTGATCCGCGTCGCCGCCGCCGGCGTCAACGGCCCTGACCTGGCCCAGCGCCGCGGCCACTATGATCCACCCCCCGGTGCCTCGCCCCTGCCCGGTCTCGAGGTCGCGGGCGAAATCGTTGCATGGGGCAGCGGTGTCACCCGCTGGCAGGTCGGCGACCGGGTCATGGCCCTCACCAATGGCGGTGGCTATGCCGAATATGCGGCGGTGCCATCGAGCCAGGTATTGCCAGTCCCCCAGGGCTGGACTCTGGTGGAGGCCGCGGCCCTGCCCGCAACCTGGTTCACCATTACCCAGACGCTGGTGATGCGCGCCGGCCTCGAGCCCAGCATGTCAGTCCTGGTGCATGGCGCCGCCGGTGGCATTGGTGGCGCCGCCATCCAGATCGCCACGATCCTGGGTGCCCATGCCATCGGCGTCGTGTCTTCGTCCGCCAAGGCGGACTATGCGCGCCGCCTCGGGGCGGTGGCCACCATCGACCATACGAGCGAGGACGTCGCGGCCCGGGCGCTTGAGCTGACCGATGGCAAGGGGGGCGACCGGATCGTCGACATCATCGGCGGATCGATGGCCGAAAAGAACCTCGCCGCCTCGGCCAGGGGAGGCCATATCGTCCAGGTATCGACCCTCGATGGCGCCAGCGCCAACCTGTCGCTGCGCACCATCATGGCCAAGCAGCTGACACTGTCAGGATCGACCCTGCGACCCCAGACAGCCGCCACCAAAGCCGCCATCGCCGACCGCATCCGCACCCACCTGCTGCCCGCCCTGGCACGACCAGACTTCGTCAAACCGGCAGTGACGCGTTTCCCCCTGGCGCAGGCCGCCGACGCCCATACCGCCATGGAGGCTCGCGGCCATGTCGGCAAGTTCGTGCTCGTCACCAGCTTTGGCGCCGGGGAATAGGTCCACATCACCATTGCGGATCAGCGTCTAAACCCATATATTAGGCGCTGTTCCCCCTCAGCATGAAGCAAAGAGGCGGAGCGGCCCGGAGGAAAACCGGCCGCGCCTGCAGGAGAGATTTATCATGACCACGCCACTGTTGATGCCCAAGGCGACTGCTGTCTGGCTTGTCGACAATACCGCGCTGTCATTCGAGCAGATCGCTGCCTTCTGCACGCTGCATCCCCTCGAAGTTCAGGGCATTGCCGACGGCGACGTTGCTGGCGGCATCATGGGCGTCAACCCGATCCAGAACGGTCAGCTGACCCGCGAAGAGATCGAAAAGGCCGAGGGCGATCCCAATTATCGCATGAAGCTGAGCGAGCCCAAGGTTCGCGTCGCGGCCGCCAAACGCAAGGGTCCGCGCTATACCCCGATTTCGCGCCGCAACGAGCGCCCCAATGCCATCAAGTGGCTGGTGCGCAACCATCCCGAGCTCAAGGACGCCCAGATCATGCGTCTGGTCGGCACCACCAAGTCGACCATCGATTCGGTGCGTGAATCCACCCACTGGAATTCGGCCAACCTGGCCGCCATGGATCCGGTGACGCTGGGCCTGTGCAGCCAGATCGACCTTGACCTCGAGGTCAAGCGCGCATCCAAGGGCGGCCCGGGCGTGGACGAAGTGGCCGAAGGCACCATGCTGATGACGGCCGAGGAAGCCCTGGCCCGCTCCGGCACCCGTGGGCACTCGGAAGGTCCTGATGGCGAATTTGCCGCCAACGACCATCGCCCCGAGCAGGCTCAGGACGATTTCGATGCCGACTCCGTGTTTGCCAAGCTAAAGTCGCTCAAGAGCGATACCGACAACTAAGGATAGTCTGGCCAGCGGAATGGAAAATAACATCCTGCTGGCCATTTTCGTCATTCTCGCAACCAGCGTTGCGATGGTGCCGCTCGCCAAGGCGGCGGGCCTGGGGACAGTCCTGGGCTATCTCGCAGCGGGCGTGCTGATCGGCCCCTTCGGCCTGGGTCTCGTCTCCGACAGCGACATCATCCACCAGATCGCCGATTTCGGCATCGTTATGATGCTGTTCCTGATCGGGCTCGAATTGCAGCCCAGGGAGCTCTGGCGCATGCGCCACAAGGTGCTCGGCCTGGGCGTGACCCAGATGGTGGCGACCTCGGTTGTCATCGCCCTGACGCTGATCCTCGCCGGTTTCGCCGTCAACATAGCTGTTATTATCGCGCTGGCGCTGTCGATGTCGTCCACCGCTATCGCCATCCAGTCGGCGCAGCAGCGCGACATCACCCGCACCGATGCCGGCCGCGCCAGCCTGGCCGTGCTGCTGGTGCAGGACGTTTCGGTCATCCCCATCCTTGCCGCCATACCCCTGCTGGCCATGTCGACCGGGGCGATTGACGTCGAAGTCACCGAGGCCGTCGAGGCCATAGCCGACCCGCTCGACTGGATCACGCCGCTCGTCATCATCGGCGTCTTCATCGTCGCCCTGGTCTTGGGACGCTACCTGGTGCGGCCGCTGCTGGGTCTGGTGGCCCGCGCCGGCGTCCGCGAGGCCTTCACCGCGCTTGGCCTCGCCATCGTCTTCGGTGCTGCCCTGCTGGCGCAGGCCAACGGCTTCTCACCGGCAATGGGCGCATTCATCGGCGGGGTGCTGCTGGCCGACAGCGAATATCGGCACGAGCTGGAAAGCAATCTCGAACCCTTCAAGGGCCTGCTGCTGGGTCTGTTCTTCATTTCCGTCGGCATGTCGATCGCCTTCGACGTGCTCTGGTCGCAACCCGTGCGGCTGGCAGCCCTCGTCATTGGCTTCGTCGGCATCAAGGTCACGGTTCTCTTCGTCCTGACCAGCATGTTCCGCATGCATCTGGCCGACCGGCTGCTGGTGGCCATCCTGCTCAGCCAGGCAGGTGAATTTGCCTTCGTCATCTTCCAGTTCGCCGAACGCGTTGGCGCCATGGGCGAGGCCGACCATGCCATCCTGGCCGTCGCGGTGGCGCTGTCCATGGCCACGACACCGCTCCTGCTGCTGGCCTTCGACCGCCTCGTGGCGCCCCGGCTGGACGAACGCCGCCGCAAGGAGCGACCCGACGACCCCATCGATGAACACCGCAATATCGTTGTGCTCGGCTATGGACGCTTCGGCCAGATCATTACCCGCATGCTGCGCGCCCAGGGTTTCGAGACAACGCTGATCGACGACGATGCGGCGCAGATCGAGCTGGTGCGCAAGTTCGGCGTCAAGGTCTTCTACGGCGACGCGTCGCGGCTGGCCCTGCTGCATGCGGCAGGCGTGGAACAGGCCGATCTGGTCGTCATCGCCGTGGGCGGACGCGAGCGCATCCTCAGCATCGCCCGCACGCTGCGCCGGCACTTCCCCGCAGTGCCAATTGCCGCCCGCGCCATCGATCGCGGCCATGCCCATGAACTGATGGCGCTCGGCGTCGAGATCTTCGAGCGCGAGACCTTCCTGTCGGCGATCAGCCTGGGCACCAAGGTACTCACCCAGCTTGGCATCCCGCCGATCGACGCCATGCACATGGCCCAGGCCTTCGAGCGCCACGACAACGAGCTGCTGCATGACAGCTTCGCGGTGCGCCATGACGAAGACGCCTATGTCGGCATGGTACGCCATTCGATGGGCCTGCTCGACGACGCCATGCGCAAGGACAAGCCAACTACCATTCCAGTTGACAAGCCCGCACCGAAGCGTACCGAGTAGTACGACACCATGAGACCTCATGGTGAGCTTGTCGAACCACGGGGTCGGGCAAACCGACCTCGCCACGACCTCGTCCTTCGACGGGCTCAGGATGAGGTCTGCTCAACCCTCCCGCCGCCGGACCACCCATGCCCATCTTCGATCCCTATTTCGTCACGGTCGCCGTGATCGCGGTGCTTATCGTCGGCCTATCCAAGGCTGGACTGCTCGGCAGTCTGGGCATGGTGGGCGTGCCCCTGCTGAGCCTGGTCATGCCGGCACGCGACGCCGCGGGCATGATGCTGCCCGTGCTGCTCGCCATGGATGCCTTCGCAGTCTGGACCTACCGCAAGGAAATCGACTGGCGCATCCTGCGCATCATGCTGCCCGGCGCGGCGGTGGGCACCATCATCGGCTGGGCGCTCTGGGCCCTCGTATCCGACGATGCCGTGCTGCTCTTTGTGGGCGTCGTGACGCTGCTCTTCATCCTCGACGCCATCCTGCCACTGCGCAAGAAACTCGAAGGCCTGCCGCCCTCAAGGCCATGGGGCACCTTCTGGGGCGGCTTTGCCGGCTTCACCAGTTTCATCAGTCACACCGGCGGCCCGCCGTTCCAGATCTACGTGCTGCCCCAGCGCCTGACGCCGGCGATCTATGCCGGCACCACCTCGGTATTCTTCGCCATCGTCAACACGGCCAAGCTGATCCCGTATTTCTTCCTGGGCCAGCTCAGCGTGCACAACCTGCAGCTCTCGGCGGCACTCATCCCGGTCGGCATTGCCGGCGTTCTGGTCGGCATTTACCTGGTGCGCCGCATCTCGATGAAGTGGTTCTACCGCATCGCCTACTGGCTGGTTTTCCTGTTGTCGCTCTATCTGATCTGGAAGGGTGTGCAGGGCGTTTTCTTCGCCGGCTAGGGGCGGAGCCAGGCTCCGCCCCATTGGCTCAGCGCAGGTCTATCCGCCAGCAGATGACCCGACCGTCTTCGCGGTCGTGGCGCTCACCGCTGCGAACAAAGCCGTTGCGCAGCAGCACGCGCTGCGACGGACCGTTGTCGTGGGCGGTTTCGGCCGTCACGCAGAAAACGCGATCGTCGGTGCGCGCCCAGGCGAGCAGTTCGGCCACGGCGCGGGTGGCTATGCCCCGCCCCTGGCGGGTCGGGGCGACACCATAGCCGATATGGATCTGGCCATCCCTCGGCAGGCGGGTGAGCGAAGCCAGACCGACAATCTCGCCGGCTTCAACCAGCATCCAGGCGGCAGGATCGAAATGCGGCCGGATACTGTCGGCAAGCTCGGCCAGCATGCGCAGAACTGGCGGCGGCGCCAGTTCCACATCGGGATCCAGATGAAGCAGAGGTGGCGCCTTACCGTCGACAAGGGCGGCAAAGTCACGGCTAGTAGCTGTGAAAAGCATGTGTTTACTCGGCAAAAGGATACGTTCGCAGCAGGCGCGAGCCGCTGCGCGAAAGGGCCGAGCGGCCGATCGTGCTCAGACTATTGCAGAACCTTGCCGATCGGGCGCCGCGGCGCAAAGTGGGTCAAGGTGATCAAAGGCATTCTCCTGTCGTCGGGCCACTTCTAGGTTCGACCGCCCGCAGCGGCAACAAAAAAGGGCCGCAGCATCTGCTGTGACCCTTCATTCCCCGAGGGGATAAATCTGCGCCGCTTTATTGGGTCGTCGTGGTGTATTTGTAGAGTTCGTCCTTCACTTCGAGTTTTTTGCGCTTGAGCGCGCTGACCATCAGATCGTCGTGCCGAGTACTCTGCATCTCGGCTTGGATCTGGCGGTCCAACTCCTGGTGGCGCCTCTCGAGCGCCGCGATATGCCCTTCAGTCGTCATGACAACTCCTTGAAAGCCTCTCTGTGGACGAATCGATCGTCACAAATAATTCACGACTTGTCGACTGCCTTTGGGTGACCTCTGGAAATCTGGTGCAAAACACGTCGTGATCAGTTAACCAGAGGTAACGGCGCAAGCGTTAGGGGCACGCGGATATCGATGCTTTCGCTCACCAAGGAACAGGAAGCCAGCCTGGGTCTGGAACTGGCCACCAAGCGCCAGGAACACAGTGATCTCAACGCGGCGATCGATACGCTGACCGAGTCGCATGTCGCCGATCGAATGCTGATTCAGCGCCTCAAGAAGCGGAAGCTGGCGCTCAAGGATCGCATCGTGCAGCTCGAGAATATTCTGCTCCCCGACATCATCGCCTGAGCGCCCTGCCGCCTTGTTTTATGGCCAAATCTGGGCTAAGTGCGCGCTTTGTGGAGCTTGAGGGAACCGGGGCTCTATGCTGACAAAACCACTCGTCGCCATCGTCATGGGCAGCCAGTCCGACTGGCCCACCATGCGCCTCGCCGCCGAAACGCTCGAAGCGCTCGAGGTTGAATACGAGGCGCGCATCGTCTCCGCCCACCGCACGCCCGAACGGCTGGTTGATTTTGCCACCAATGCGCGGGCCGAAGGCTTCAAGGTCATCATCGCGGGTGCGGGCGGCGCCGCCCACCTGCCGGGCATGATCGCTTCGATGACGCCGCTGCCGGTGTTTGGCGTGCCGGTCAAATCCAAGGCCCTCAACGGGCAGGATAGCCTCCTCTCCATCGTCCAGATGCCCGGCGGCATTCCGGTAGGCACGCTGGCCATCGGCGAACCCGGCGCCATCAACGCCGCGCTGATAGCTGCCGCGGTGCTGGCGCTGTCCGACGACGACCTGGCCGACCGGCTCGACGCCTTCCGCGCCCGCCAGTCCGCCGCCGTCCCGCTCTTTCCCGCAGACACCGAGTAACGCGTGACCACTAACGACCTCTCCGCGCTGCCCCCGGGCAGCATGATCGGTATTCTGGGCGGCGGGCAACTGGGCCGCATGCTGGCGTTGGCTGCCAGCAAGCTTGGCTTCCGCTCGCACATTTATTGCCCCGATCCGCTGAGCCCGGCTTTCGAGGTCACCCCGCACAAGACCATCGCCGCCTATGACGATGAAGCGGCCCTCGCCGCCTTCGCCGAGGCGGTCGACGTTGTCACCTACGAGTTCGAGAACGTCCCTGCTGCGACCGCCGAATTCCTCTCGGCGCGCAAGCCGCTGCGGCCCGGCGCCAACGCGCTGGCAGTGTCGCAGGACCGGTTGGCCGAAAAGAGCTTCCTTGCCAGCAAGAACATTCCGGTGGCGCCGCATCGCGCCGTCGCGACGCTGGTCGATCTCGAAGCGGCCATCGACGCCCTCGGCCTGCCCGCCGTGCTCAAGACCACGCGCCTGGGCTATGACGGCAAGGGCCAGCGCGTCATCCGCCAACGCAGCGAGGCGGCCACCGCCTTTGCCGAGCTGATGCCCAAGCCGCTGGTGCTTGAGGCCTTCGTGCCCTTCGACAAGGAAATCTCGGTCGTCGTCGCCCGCAACACGGCGGGTGAAGTGCGCGCCTTCGACGCCGCCGAAAATGTGCATCGCCACCACATCCTTTATACCTCGACCGTGCCGGCCGACGTGCCCGCAGGCATCGAGAAGCACGCCGCCATGCTGGCCAAGGTCATCGTCGTGGCGCTGGACTATGTCGGCGTGCTCGGCGTCGAGTTCTTCGTCATTCCGGGCGAACGCCCGACCCTTGTCGTCAACGAAATCGCCCCGCGCGTACACAATTCAGGCCATTGGACCGAGGCGGTGTGCCTCACCGACCAGTTCGAGCAGCACATTCGCGCCGTCGGCGGCTGGCCGCTGGGCGATCCGGCCCGGATGGCCGACGTGGTGATGGAAAATCTGGTCGGTGACGAAGTGCTGGCCATTCCCGCGGCGCTCGACGGCAACACCCAGCCGCACCTCTATGGCAAGACCGAAGTACGCCCCGGCCGGAAGATGGGGCATGTGAACCGGATCGTGCGCTAAGCTGCCGCAACCACCGCCCGGCACCTCCCCCTCGACGGGGGAGGTTGGGAGGGGGTGTTGAGAGCCCCCATATGCGGGCTAAACATCCCCCACCCTTGATCCCTCCCCGCAAAGGGGAGGGTGTCGACTGAAACGCCGGGCGCGCGCCCTATCGCGCCAGCCACCTCTTCATCGCCTCGACCACCGCGCCGGGATTTTCCATCGTTGGCAGGTGAGCGCTCTCGGGAAACCGCACAAGCTCCGCTCCCTTGATACCGGCAGCCATCTCCTCGGCCAGCTCGGGCGGCGTCATCTTGTCGAGCTCACCCACGCCAACCAGTGTGGGCACCTTGATCTGCGCCAGGACCGGCCGCGAATCCACGCGGTTCATGATCGCTAGCTGCTGGCGGATATAGGCTTCCTGCCCGACCCGTTCGGACATGGCCTGCACATCTTCGGCGAGGGGCGTGCCAAGGTGATGCCGCGCCACCAGCTGCCCCAGCAGCCCACGCGACACGCCAATGAACTTCCCCTGCCCGATCATCTCGATACCCTTGCGGCGCGTTTCCCTGCGCGCCTCGTCGTCGGGTCGCGCCGACGTATCGAGCAGCGCCAGATGCGTCACCCTCTCGGGCGCCTGCCGCATGATCTCGAAGGCGACGTAGCCGCCCATGGAAAGACCCGCCAGAGCGAATCGAGCCGGCGCGGCGGCCAGGACGCGCCGGGCCATGGCGGCTATCGAGTCGTCCTGCGTCAGGTCCGCGACCGTCGCATGGGCATCAAGACCCGCAATCACGTCCCGCCACAGCCGCTCGTCGCAGATCAATCCCGGCAGAAGTACCAGCGCGCTTGCCATTGCTGCCTCCTCAAGGCAAAATCATCAGGCTCGACTGTTCCGCTCAAGGCGCCGGGGAGCAAGTCCGCGCAGGCCAAATCCGCGGTTTTTCTCATCGGCACAGTGGACAAGCCCCCATAGCTGGGCTATAGAGCGGCCCACGGTGACTGGCTCTGCTGGTCGGCGACGGTGTTTTTTGGCTCCGGCGCTCTTATCCAAACCCACATGTCCAAGCTTCGAAAGGGCGGTTGACCTTTGCAAGTAGTCGTTCGCGATAACAACGTTGACCAGGCGCTGCGCGCGCTCAAGAAAAAGCTGCAGCGCGAAGGCGTCTTCCGCGAGATGAAGCTGCGCAACTACTACGAGAAGCCCTCCGAGAAGAAGGCTCGCCAGAAGGCCGAGGCCGTTCGTCGCGCCCGCAAGCTGGCCCGTAAGCGCGCCCAGCGTGAAGGCGGTCTGCCCGCTCCGGCACCGACCGCGCGTCCCGGCCAGCCCGGCCGTCCGGCGGCAGCAACTCCGCGCACCTAAGCGCCGGTTTGCATCAGTTTTGAAAACGCCGTCCTTCGGGGCGGCGTTTTTGTTTTGCTCGAAGTGTCATCGCTCTCACCGCAAACGCGGGGTCACCCCGGCCCTGAGCCGGGGCTCATCCTGAGATCTCAAGACGCATCGCGGCTCAAGGCCGGGATGACACCGAGTTCGGGCATGGTTCAATGCGCAAGCCCGACCCCAGGACGACTGCGGGTAAGGTCGAGCAGCGCCACGACAATCACCAGCGCGGCAACCACCGGCAGTTGGATGACCAGCGCCGTCCGCGCGTCGCCGAACAGCGTGCCGGCAGCAAGCGAGCCGGCAAATCCGCCCCCCACCTGGAAGAAGCCAGTCAGCGCTCCAGCCGCGCCGGCTATCGCGCCAAAGCCGGCCATGGCAGCCGCTGTTGCCGCGGGGCTGAGGAAGGCGAGACCCAGCATCCAGATGCCGACAGGCACCATGATTGCGGCCACCGAACCGGGGAACAGGCGTGGCAGGATGCCGAATGCCAGCCCGCTCAGGCCGAGGAGGCACAGGGCGATGACCAGCAGTTGGCGGCCGCTGATGCGGCGGGAGAGATAGGTGACAACCAGGTTGCCCGTGATGAAGGACCCCGTCTGCACCAGCATCGCCATGGCGAACTGGAACGGTGTCAGTCCCATCCCGTCGATCAGCAGGAAGGGCAACTGGGCGGTAAAGCCATGGAAACCGGTAAAGGTCAGCCCCAGCAGCAACGATGGAAACACGAAGTCGGGCGAAGCCAGCAGGCGTCCGTAATTGCGCAGGATCGTGGCGGGCCGGAACGGTATGCGGGCCTTCTCGGGGAGGGTCTCGCGGACATTGGTGGCCATCAGCGCCAGGATGGCGAGCCCGAAGCCGGCCATCACCACGAACATATGGTGCCACGTCCCCAGTTGCAGGATGATGCTCCCCAACGTCGGCGCCACCGCGGGCGTCACCGTGAGAATGAGGTTGATCAGCGTGAGGATGCGGATCGCCTCGCTGCCCACGAACTGGTCGCGCACCATGGCGCGCGACAGCGCCACGCCGGCAGACACGCCGAAGCCCTGGACGAACCGACCAATGAACAGCACCTCCAGCGATGGCGCAGCCACCGCGATCAGGCTGCCCAGGACATAGATGGCAAAGAAGGCCAGGCCGACATTGCGGCGCCCGTAGCGGTCGGACAATGGCCCGCAGATCAGCTGCGCCAGCGCAAAGGCGGCGAAATAGACGGTGAGCGTCAGCTGGATGCCGGTGGTGGAGGCACCCAGCTCCTTCGCCAGGGTCGGCAAGGCGGGCTGGTAGAGCGTGAGGCTAAGCGGACCAGTGGCCACCATCAGCCCGCCGATCAGGGCGGTGCGGCGGGCGCTCATCGGCGTCGGATGGGGAGAAGTCATGGCAGGGAACCGAAGTGGTCCCCGCTCTTGCGCCTTCCCGCTTGGCAGGGTCAAGCCCTACTGCGTCATGGCCCGTTCGAAGAATGGCACGGCATGGGTCCAGATGCCGCGATCCCAGAGATCGCTATGCCCCGCTCCGGGTTCGATCCAGAGTTCGTCCTTGTTTTGCGCCAGCGCATAGAGCCGCTCGCCATTGCTGACCCCGATGGTGACGTCGGCGGTGCCATGCGCCACCAGCACCGGCTCGGTGACGCCTGATATCCATTCATTGACCGGGTACTGGTCCTGCATGACGAGCCCCACCGGCAGGAACGGATAACGCTCCCAGGCGACCGTCACCGCCGACAGGAACGGCGTTTCGAGCAGCAGAGCCTCGGCGTCGCGTATGCTGGCGACATAGGTCGACGGCCCCGAACCAAGAGAACGGCCCCAGATGACGAGGGGAAAGCCCCTGGCCGCCGCCCAGTCGAACATGGTGGTGGCGTCCTCGAGAATACCCGCCTGGCTGATGCTGCCCGGCGAGGCCGGAAAACCGCGATAGTCGAAGGCGACGAAGCCGTAGCCGTCGGCGACGAACTGCTCGTAACGCTCATGCTCCTTGGTGAAGCTACCCGAATTGCCCTTGTAGTAGACGATGATGGGCATGCCCGCCCGTGGCGCCTGGTACCAGCCATGGACCACGCCATCGCCCGAGGGAACCGCGATATCCTCGGCGCCGGTGAGCGTTGTATCGGCAAGCGGCGTCACCTCGCCCTTTGCGTCATACTGCAGTGCGCGCTGGTTGACATACATGTAGCCCACCGCGGCGGCGTAGAGCACGACGACGAGGATGAGTAGGGCAATAGCAATACGGCGCAGCAGCTTCACGGGAAGACCTCACGAGATACGAGGAGAACCTACACGAACTCCCCCGGCTTCGTCCCGTCCTCGATCGTCACCCTCGGGCTTGACCCGAGGGCCTTACACTTGCGAAACGCTCAGTTAGTGAAGCGCCCTCGGGTCGAGCCCGAGGGCGACGGCCGGTGGGTCGAGGCGACTCAGAGCTCGCTGATGGTCTGCTGCAGCGCCCGCTCGAACACTTCGTCCGGCTGCGCACCCGACAGGGCATACTTCTCGCCGAACACGAAGAACGGCACACCGCGAATGCCCTGCGCGGCAGCGTCGACCGCCAGCTGTTCGGTGATACCAAGTTCGTTCTCGTCGTTCATCGCATCGATGGCGTCGCCGCGATCGAAGCCATATTCCGCCGCGATATCGGCCAGCACATTGTCGTCGTTGATCTGGCGATGCTCGAGGAAATAGGCATTGGCGATGGCATTGGCCAATTCGTGCTGAATGCCGAGGGGTTTGGCCAGCCGCGTAATCGTGTGCGCTTTCTTGGTCGGGAACATGCGCGGCTGCTGGCTGAGGTTTAGCTCGACACCGGCTTTGCGCGCCTCGTCCTCGACGCGCGCCCACATCTCCTTGGGGTCGCGGCCATATTTCTCGCGCAGCATATCGGCAACCACGACGCCCTCGGCCGGTGTATTGGGATCGAGATAGAACGGGTGGTTCTCCACCACCACCTCGACGTCATCGGGCAGCTCGGCGATGGCCTTGTCGAGCCGCGCCGAACCGACCAGGCACCAGGGGCAGACCACATCGGTGAACACGTCGATCTTGAGCAGCTTGGCCATGCTTTGCGTTTCCGGGCAAAAATTGTCCTGCGTCACATGGCGCGGAAAGCCGCCCGCCGCAAGAACGCACCCGGAAGTAACTAGGCTCCGCCCTGGCTGTTGGTTACCGCAAACGGCGGCGACCACGCCGCGACAAAGCTCAGGCCGACAAAGGCGCTGAAACCCATCCAGGCCAGGCCCGGCATCATCACCATCGCCGCCCTGCTATCGACCGTCGCGGCGCGTGCCATGGCACCCAGCCCGATCATCAGCAGGGCAAAGGCCACCAGGCTCAGCATCAGGGAATCAAGCGGGGCCACCAAGAACGGGAACGCGATCATTCCAGCCATCAGGCCCACGATCCACCAGCCGGCATTCCGGCCGGCCTCGCCCCGCCCGGCAACCATCCAGCGCGCCACGCCGAACAGCGGCAGCGCCCCCAGATGCAGCGCCGCACCCGCCCAGCCCGGCAGGCCCATTGGCGAGAAGAACAGCGGCAGCATACCATTGAGCTCGGCAAGCCCGTTGGCGATAACGAACACCGCCAGCGGCAGGGCGGCGCTGAGCACAAGACCCAGCGAACTGTGTTTATCCGCATCGAATGCGGCAAAGACTGATTTCGAACCTGTCGCGCTGGCCGCCATTGTCGGCTCCCGCTTTGCTGTTACCTCTCAAAGCAACAGCGGCGGGTGCCAAAGGGTTCCGTTTACGTCAACGCGGACAGCTGGGCGAAATCGCCCGCTTGGTTTAGAACCGCCCAAACGGAGCCTGCCATGACTGATTTTGCCGAACGCCTAGAAGCGCTCGAAACCCGCATCGCGTTCCAGGACCAGACCATCGAGGAACTGAACGCCACGATCACCGCGCAGTGGCGGCAGATCGACCTGTTGACTCGCAAGCTAGACCAGATGGAGCAACAGGTACGCTCTGGCGTCCACATCGCCGATCCCAGCACCGAGCCCCCGCCCCCGCATTATTGAGCCCTCGTTCCCTCTCGAACCGCAAGATCGGTCGAGCGCGTTGTGGCCATGGTCGACTAGATGGTTGGGCCATTGAGGAACACGATGACGACCGCGCTTAAAAACTACCATGCCCGGATGCGGCGGGTGCTGGACCATATCGACCAGCATCTCGACGATCAGCTGGACCTGGAAACGCTCAGCCGCGTCGCAGCCTTCTCCAAGTTTCATTTTCACCGGCAGTTCGCGGCGACGTTCGAACTGTCCGTGCATCGCTATGTCCAGCTTGCCCGCATGAAGCGCGCTTCACAGCGGCTGGCCAACAGTGACGCCCAAAGCGTCACCGCCATAGCGATGGATGCCGGATATGAAGCGCCCGATGCCTTCGCCCGCGCCTTCCGGCAACGGCTGGGGCAATCGCCGTCATCGTTCCGAAAGTCTCCTAACTGGGAGCCGTGGCTCATGGCCTTTGGGCCCCTCGACAAAGCCAGGAGCAAGCTGATGCAGATCATTTTCGACAATAACGACGTGACGATCCGCGACGTGCCCGCAACGCCTGTTGCCATGATCGAGCATCGCGGCGACCGGGCGATGATCCCGGACACAAGGGAACGCTTCATCGCCTGGCGCAAGGCGGCCGGCCTGTCGCCCGCCGCCAGCACATCCTACATGGTCTTCCGGTCCGAGCGGATGCCCGCCAACCCGGCCGACTACGCCATGGACCTCTGCGTTGCGACCGACCAGGCGATCGAGGACAACCAGTTTCAGGTCAAGCCGGGTACGATCCCGGGCGGGCGCTGCGCCGTGCTGCGCTATCCCGGCAACACCAACAATCTGGAGCCCGCGGCACTCTACCTTTATCGCGACTGGCTGCCGGCCAGTGGCGAGGAAGCGCGTGACTTTCCGGTCTATTGCACGCGCCGGCTGGCGCTAATCCCGGAAGTGGAAGCCCACGAAGTGGTGGTCGAGCTGTTCTTGCCGCTGAAGTAGCGCCCGAAAGCAAAAGGCCCGCCGAAGCGGGCCTCTTCAATTCTAGTGACCGAGGCTCTTGACGATATCCTCGGTGACCTTCTTGGCATCGCCGAACAGCATCATCGTATTGTCGCGGAAGAACAGCTCGTTCTGCACGCCCGCATAGCCGGCGGCCATGCCGCGCTTGATGAACAGCACCGTGCCGGCGTCTTCGACGTTGAGGACCGGCATGCCATAGATCGGCGAGGTCTTGTCGGTCTTGGCCGACGGGTTGGTCACGTCGTTGGCGCCAATGACGAAGGCCACATCGGACTGCGCGAATTCGGAGTTGATGTCTTCGAGCTCGAACACCTCGTCATAGGGCACATTGGCTTCGGCCAGCAGCACGTTCATATGCCCGGGCATGCGGCCAGCCACCGGATGGATGGCATATTTGACGGTGACGCCTTCCTTCTTGAGCAGGTCGGCCATTTCGCGCAGAGCGTGCTGCGCCTGGGCGACCGCCATGCCGTAGCCGGGCACGATGATGACCTTGCCGGCATTCTTCATCAGGAAGGCCGCGTCTTCTGCCGCACCCTGCTTGACCGGGCGATCGTCCTCGGCCGCACCGGCGGCCGAGCCGCTGTCGCCGCCAAAGCCGCCCAGGATCACCGAGATGAAGCTGCGGTTCATCGCCTTGCACATGATGTAGCTCAGGATCGCGCCCGACGAGCCAACCAGTGCACCAGTGATGATCAGCGCCGTATTGCCCAGCGTGAAGCCGATACCGGCCGCCGCCCAGCCCGAATAGGAATTGAGCATCGAGACGACCACAGGCATGTCGGCGCCGCCGATCGGGATGATCATCAGCCCGCCCAGCACCAGAGCCAGGATAGTGATGGCCCAGAACAGCCAGGGGTCGGCCGAGATGGAGAACGCCCAGACCAGCAGCACGATAGCAACGCCCATCACGATATGGATGGCGTGGCGCGCCGGCAGGATGATCGGCTTGCCGCTCATATTGCCGTTGAGCTTGGCAAAGGCGATGACCGAGCCGGTGAAGGTGAAGGCACCGATGGCGACGCCGATCGACATTTCGACCAGCGCCTGCGCGTGGATGGCGCCCGGAATGCCGATGCCGAAAGCCTCTGGCGCATAGAGCGCCGCAGCGGCCACGAACACGGCAGCAAGACCAACCAGCGAGTGGAAGGCGGCGACCAGTTGCGGCATGTCGGTCATCTTGACGGTACGGGCCATATAGGCGCCGATGCCGCCACCAATGCCGATGCCGCCGATGATCAGCACCCAGGATATCCAGTCGGATGGGGCCGCCACGGCCAGTGTCGTGACGATGGCGATGCCCATGCCGACCATGCCGAAGGTGTTACCCTGGCGGGACGACTTGGGGCTCGACAGGCCGCGCAGGGCCAGGATGAACAGCACACCGGAGACGAGGTAGAGCAGCGCTGCGATATCTGCAGAGATCATCGGCGTTAGCCCTTCTTCTTGTACATTGCCAGCATGCGCTGGGTGACGAGGAACCCGCCGAATATGTTGACGCTGGCAAAGACCAGGGCGATGAAGCCGAACACCTTGCTGACCCAGTTGGCATCAGCCGCCAGCTGCACACCCACGGCGAGCAGCGCACCGACCACGATCACCGAGGAGATGGCGTTGGTCACGCTCATCAGTGGCGTATGCAGCGCCGGGGTCACCGACCAGACGACGAAATAACCCACAAAGATCGCCAGGACGAAAATGGCGAGGCGGAAGGTGAAGGGGTCGATGGCGCCCCCGATAGCCGCATGTGCGGCGGCCGCGATCACGTCCGCGGTCTGTTCTGCCGTGGCTTCCATTTACTTGGCTCCCTTGGGTGCAGCAGGCTTTTTGGCGGCCGGCTTCTTGGCGGCGGTCGGCTTGGGCGCAGCCTCTGCCTTGGCAGCCGGCTTCTTGGCCGCGGGCTTCACAGCAGCGGCCGCATCGATCACCGCGGCGGCCTTCTTGGTGGCCGCGCGCCTGGCCGGCGTGGCCGGTGCCTCGGCGGCAACCGGAATGGACTGCTCCACGCCCGGCGCTGCCTTCTTCGGCGCATCGGCCATGGCCGGCACTTCGGTCTTTTTGGCGGGAGCCTTCTTGGCCGGCGCGGCCGATACTGCCCCGGTCTTTACCGGCGCAGCCTTGGCTTCGACTGTCTTGGCTGGTGCCTTGGGCGCAGCCTTTGCCACGGCAACGGGCTTGGCTTCCTTGGCAGGGGCGGCCGACGCCGCAAAGTTGGGATGCACCACCTTGCCGTCGCGCGTCAGCACCGTCGCCTTGACCAGTTCGTCGTCCCAGTTGACGGCAAGCACCTTGGCCTTGGCATCGATCAGCGTGGTGAGGAAGGCGAGCAGGTTGCGCGCATAGAGCTGGCTGGCCGTGGTCGGGATGCGACCCTGCACGTTGGTATAGCCGATGATCTTGACGCCGTTATGCTCGATGACCTTGCCAGGAACGGTGAGCTCGACATTGCCGCCGCGCTCGGCCGCGAGGTCGACGATGACGGAGCCGGGGGCCATCGATTCCACCATCGCCTTGGTGATCAGCCGCGGCGCCGGACGCCCCGGGATCAGCGCGGTGGTGATGACGATGTCCTGCTTGGCGATATGCGTCGCGGTCAACTCGGCCTGCTTGGCCTGGTACTCAGCCGACATCTGCTTGGCATAGCCGCCAGCGGTTTCCGCCTGCTTGAATTCCTCGTCCTCGACGGCAACGAACTTGCCGCCGAGCGACTCGACCTGTTCCTTGGCAGCTGGCCGCACGTCGGTCGCCGAAACCACAGCACCCAGCCGCTTGGCGGTGGCGATGGCCTGGAGGCCAGCAACGCCCGCGCCCATGACGAAAGCCTTGGCCGGACGCACGGTGCCGGCAGCGGTCATCATCATCGGGAAAGCCCGCTCGAACTCGGCTGCGGCTTCGATGACACCCTGATAGCCGGCAAGGTTGGCCTGGCTGGAGAGAATGTCCATCACTTGCGCACGGGTGATGCGCGGCATGAATTCCATGGAAACGGCGGTGACGCCGGCTTTGGCAAGGGCCGCCACATCCTTGTCATTGCCATAGGGATCGAGCGCGCCGATCACCAGCGCGCCCTTGGCGACGCCGGCCAGGGAAGCCGCACTTGGGCGACGCACGGTCAACACGACTTCGGCGCCCTTGAGCGCCGCATCGGCGCTGGCGGCGATGGTCGCGCCGGCCGCCTGATATTCCTTGTCGAGGATACGCGAGCCCATACCCGCGCCTTTTTCCACCGAAACGCTGGCACCCAGCGCAATCAGCTTGCCCACCGTCTCGGGGGTCGCCGCAACGCGGTTCTCTCCCTCGAAACGCTCGCGGACGATCGCAATTTTCATGAAAGTCTCCTGCCCGCCTGCCCGACGGACAGGCTCAATTCAAGTGCCTGTATACGCGTTGGCGTCAGGGTTTGATGAGGAAGTAGAGGATGATCGCCGAGACGGCCAGAACGACGATCGACCACTTAACGGCGGTGAGGAAGCCATTATAGGTGGCTTCATGCTGGGCGTAGTCCATTGGCGATTCCAGCTGCAACTCGGCGTGGTGTTCGGGGCGGTGCTTAGTGGCCATTTCGTCCTCGTTAGTCCAGTGCTCTCAAAGTCTATGCGCCGAAAGTCTGCCTCACGGCGAGGTGGCTTCCAGCTCGTCGATCAGGCCCTCGATCATGCTGAGGCCCAGCGACCAGAATTGGGGATCCTTGGCGTCGAGCCCGAACGGCGCCAGCAGTTCGGAATGATGCTTGCTTCCCCCGGCCTTGAGCAGCTCGAAATACCGCTCCGCAAAGCCCTCATTGGCTTTCTCATACTGTGCGTAGAGCGAGTTCACAAGGCAGTCGCCGAAGGCATAGGCATAGACATAGAAGGGCGAGTGGATGAAGTGGGGAATATAGGCCCAGAAGATGTCATAGCCCTCGTTCTGCACGATGGCGTCGCCAAGCGACTCCTTCTGCACGTCGAGCCAGATCTGGTTGATTTCCTCGGTCTTGAGCTCTCCCTCCCGACGCGCGGTGTGGACGCGGCGCTCGAAGGTGTAAAACGCAATCTGCCGCACCACTGTGTTGAGCATGTCCTCCACCTTGCTCGAGAGCAAAGCGAAGCGTTGCTTGGGATCGGTAGTATTGTTGAGCAGGTGCCGGAAGGTCAGCATTTCGCCGAACACCGATGCCGTCTCCGCCAGCGTCAGCGGCGTATTGCTGAGGATCGGCCCCTGCGCCGCCGCCAGCCGCTGGTGCACGCCGTGGCCCAACTCATGCGCCAGCGTCATGATATCGCGCGACCGGCCGAGATAATTGAGCATCAGATAGGGATGCGCGCTCGGCACGGTGGGATGGGCAAAGGCGCCCGACAGCTTGCCGTCGCCGGTCGGGGCGTCGATCCAGCCTGAATTGAAGAAGGGCGCGGCTATCTCGGCCAGCTGGGGCGAGAACTTGCCATAGGCCTCCATGACCGTCGAAACCGCCGCCTCCCAGTCCCAGGTCCGCTCATCGCTGGTGGGCAGCGGCGCGTTGCGGTCCCAGGAATTGAGCTGGTCCTTGCCGAACCACTTGGCCTTCATCTTGTAGTAGCGGTGGCTGAGCCGCGGATAGGCTTCCTGCACCGCGGCCTGCAATGCGTCGACCACTTCGCGCTCCACCGAATTGGCCAGATGCCTCGAATCGGCAATGTCCTCATAGCCGCGCCAGCGGTCGGAGATTTCCTTGTCCTTGGCCAGCACATTGGTGATGTGGGTGAACAGCCGCCCATTGGCGGCCAGCGTCTTGCCCAGCGCCTTGAACGCGCTTTCACGCTTCTTCTCATCCCGTTCGGAGAGCAGATGCAGCGTCGATTCCATGTTGAGCGTTTCACCATCCACCTCGAATTCGAGGCTCGACAGCGTCTCGTCGAACAGTCGGTTCCAGGCGGAATAGGCGGTCACCGACTTGTCGTGGAACAGCTCTTCGAGCTTGTCGTCGAGCTGGTAGCGCTTGGCCTTGCGCAGTTCGGCAAACCAGGTGCGATAACGCGCCAGTTCCGCATCCCTATCGAACGCGGCCTCGAGATCGGCATCGTCGATCCGGTTCAGCTCCAGCTCGAAAAACAGCGTCTTGGTCGCGAGGTTGGTCAGCGCCTCATTGGTGTCGCCCATGAACTTGGCACGATCGGGATCGGTCGCCTTCTGCGCATATTGCAGGAACGAATAGGAGCCGATGCGGCCACTGAGATCGCCCAGCGCCTCGCTGTCCTTGATGGCGGAAATCAGTTTTCCCGCCCTGGTCAGCTCGACCAGCTTGCCCTTGTAGTCAGCCTCGAACCTGGTCGCCAGCGACCGGGCCTCGTCCATCGCCGCCTTGAATTCCGGGCTGTCCTTGCCAGGATAGAGGTCCGAGAGGTCCCATACCGGGAGCGCCCCGAGTTCGTTGTGGCCTTTCTGGGCAGCGGCGGTCATGGCGTAAACTCCGGCTTGGTCAATCGCGGCGGACCTTAGCCAGCGGGGGCCGCGCTGTGAAGTGCGGCCCCCGCTCAAATCGATCGCCCCGGCGCGCCTATTGCGTGGTAGTGGTCTCGGCGGCGGGCGCGGCGCTGGCGGCCGGCGTCGCATTGACCCGACCGGCGCCGATCAGCGCCAGGCCGCCGAACAGCAGCGCGCCGATGATCCACAGCGCACCGGCCAGCAGCGAAAAGCCCTCGATGAATTCCAGTCCCTTATAGTTCGGATTGTCCACGGCACGTTCCTCCCTGACGCTCCAACCCGGAAACCTCCCTCCGGGTTGCCTTGCCCACTATAGCCGCAAATTCGCGATGATTAATCGCCTCTTAAGACACCCCGCGCATCCTCCTCCCAAAACGGCACACGATTCGATGCCGCACCAAGAAGACTGGAGTTGGCATGACGCGTGTCCTGGTAGTGGATGATGATCCGGTTCAGTTGCGCCTCACCGCCGAGGTCGCCAACCGTGCCGGCTTCAAGCCACTGACGGCCACCGGCGGTGAGCAAGCGCTCGCCATCCTGCGCGACGACCGCAATATCGGCGCCATGATCCTCGATCTGGTGATGCCCGATCTCGACGGCATGGGCGTCATGGACGCGATGCGCCGCGAGGGTCTGACCACCCCCGTCATCATCCAGACCGCCAATGCCTCGCTCGAAACCGTCATTTCAGCCATGCGCAACGGCGCGGCCGACTATTTCGTCAAGCCCGTGGCACCCGAGCGCCTCGTCATTTCGCTGCGCAATGCCATGAAGCTCGATGCCCTTGAGGCCGCGATCCGCTCCGAGCGCGCCCGCAAGGCCGGCACGTTCACCAGCGCCGACATGATCGCCAGGGCACCGGCCATGGCCCGGGTGCTGACGCTCTGCGCCAAGGCCGGCAAGTCCACCATTCCCGTGCTGATCGAGGGCGAAACCGGCGTCGGCAAGGAGCTCATCGCCCGTATCATCCAGGGCTCCGGCGACCGCGCCGGCAAGCCCTTCGTCACCGTCAACTGCGGCGCCATTCCGCCCAACCTGGTCGAGTCCGTGCTGTTCGGCCACAAGAAGGGGGCCTTTACCGGCGCCATCGCCGACCAAGCCGGCAAGTTCGCCGAGGCCCATAACGGCACCCTGTTCCTCGACGAGATCGGCGAACTGCCGCTGGAGATCCAGGTCAAGCTGCTGCGGGCGCTGCAGGAGGGCGAGATCGAGCCGGTCGGCGCATCCAAGCCCGAGCGCGTCAATGTCCGCATCATCTCGGCCACCAACCGGCGCCTGCTGAACCTAGCCAAGTCGGGCGAGTTCCGCGAAGACCTCTACTATCGCCTCAACGTCTTCCCCATCTACGTGCCGCCTTTGCGGGAGCGTATGGAGGACCTGCCGGCACTCGTCGCCATGTTCATCGCCCGCTTCTCCGCCGAGGCCGGCAAGCGCGTGCTGGGCATATCGCCCACGGCGCTGGATCTGCTGCAGGCCTATGACTGGCCCGGCAATATCCGCCAGCTCGAAAACGCCGTCTATCGCGCCATCGTCCTCACGGACGGTGCCTTCCTCGAATCGGTCGATTTCCCCCAGATCGTGGCTCAGTCAGCCGGCCGCGACAGCGCTATCCGAGCCATCGAACAGGCGCCCGTACCAGCTGCCCCGGTTCATATCGACACCGCGCCGGCCCGCCAGCGCGCCATCATCGAACAACCCAGCGCGCCCGACCGCTTCCTCGACCCCACCGGCGAAATCGCCGCCCTGGCCGAGATCGAACGGGCAGCCATCGTCTTTGCCATCGAGCATCATGGCGGCCGCATGTCGCGCGTGGCCCGCGCGCTCAAGATCGGTCGCTCGACGCTCTACCGCAAGCTGCACGAATATGGTCTCGCCGAGGACCTGATCAACGACGCCGCCTGACCTCAGGCGGCAAGGCTGTCCTCAGAACCGGCAAAGTGCTGGCGGATAGTTCGAACGATTGCATCCCGCAATGCCAGGTCGCCCAATGGTCCCGGATGGCCAGCCACGCGGTTGCGTTCGAGATAGACCCCGTTGGCTGCGCCATGGACCGGATCGAGCGCGGCGGCCACCACGCGTTCCGCTGCTGCCTCGGGCGTCTTGAACAGCGGCCGGAACATCCGGAACCAGCCGGGAATTCCTGAACTGCCCGCCATTGCCGTCTTGGCTGGACCCGGATCGACCACTCGCACAACGCCCTGCCGAGCCGCAAGCATCGGGGCGAGTGACAACATCGCTGCGGCGCCCGCGAGCTTGCTGTTGGCATAGGGGCGGAAACGACGGTACCGCGCCGGATGCGTCAGATCCTCCAGCGACAGACTGCGCACCATGCGCATGGCGCTCGACCCCACCAGCACCACTCGCGCACCCTCGGCTAGCCTGTCTTCGAGCAGCGTCGTGATCCCGTAGGGGGCCACGGTATTAACTTCGAAATGCTGGTCGCTCCCCTGCTCAGACGTGGCTATGCCGTCCAGCAGCAACCCGGCATTGTGGACGATCAGGTCCAGCGGCGCACCACTCGCGCGCACGGCACTCGCCAACTGGCGGATGGAGGCATGATCCGCCAAGTCGGCGACGTGGATGCCGACGCGGCCTTCGGGTCCGATGCCGCCAAGCTGGCCTTGCAGCTCTTCGAGCTCCCGCAGGCGACGCCCTGTCAGAACCAGGTCGAACCCTCTCTCCGCCAGTATTCGCGCGACCTGCCTGCCGATATCCGAAGTCGCGCCCGTCACCAGCGCCGTCCTGCCATTTCTGCTCATATTTGCGCTCCCGTCGATTGCGTATTGCCTGGACCTAGAGCAGATGCTAATTCGGCGTCAACAATTATTTTACAGATCGGTATTTAAATGGTGCAGCGCGGTCGACCCCGCAGTTTCGATGAGGTGGAGGCCTTGCAGAAGGCCATGCGCGCCTTCTGGTCGCGCGGCTATGCTGGAGTTGCGGTCAATGATCTGCCGGCGCTGCTCGGCGCCACCAAACCGACCCTCTACGCTGCTTTCAGCAGCAAGGAGAATTTGTTCAGCCTGGCACTCGCCGCTTATGAGACCGCCTTCGTCATTCCCGAACTGGATGCGCTCGAACTGCAGCCCGACCTGAGCCTCGGCCTCCAACAGTGGCTCACAGCCAGCCTTGAGCGAGCAGCAGGCGTGGAGGGCCCACCCGGTTGCCTCATTGTCCAGGCAGGGTTGGAGCCGCTTCCCCCAGACAGTCAGGCGATGCAGGTTCTGCGCCGCATCCAGCACGATACCGGCCATAGGCTTGTGCGCTGGCTGGAGGCTTTCTGGCCCAATCGCCCCGGCACGGTTCGACTGGCGGCGACAATGGCCCTGGTGGCGCGAAACGGCCTGACCGTCAGCGCGGCCGCGGGCACAAATAAGGCGGAGCTGCGCGAATCCGTCGCCCAGCTTGTTGCGGCGATAGCCGGTCTCGATGCCGTTGGTGAGGCATGAGCGGTGGTCTTCTCATCCCACTGTCATAACTGACGAATCGAGCTAGTGTTCCCGCGCGGGGAGCCAGCACATGACAGCGTTGATCGAAGCCCGGGGCGTGTCCAAGCGCTTCCGGCAGCACAAGCGATTTCCTGGTTTCCTGGGCGCGCTCAAGACGCTGGTGACATCGGAATATACCGAGGTCGCGGCCGTCACCGATGTCAGCTTCGACGTCGCGGCCGGCGAAGCGGTGGGCTATCTCGGGCCCAACGGCGCCGGCAAGTCCACCATGATCAAGATGATGACCGGCATCCTGGTGCCATCAGCCGGTAGCCTGTCGGTGCTCGGTCGCACGCCGCATGAGCAGCGCATGGCCAATGCCCGCCAGATCGGCGTCGTGTTCGGCCAGCGCAGCCAGCTCTGGTGGGACCTGCCTGTTATCGACAGCTTCACCCTGCATCAGCGCATCTACGACATCCCCCCGGCCCGCTACGCCGACAACCTCAAGCGCTTCAGCGAGCTGCTGGACCTGACGCCGTTCCTCGACCGGGCCGTGCGCCAGCTCAGCCTCGGTCAGCGCATGCGCGCCGAGATCGTCATGTCGCTGCTGCACGATCCGAAAATCCTGTTTCTCGACGAACCCACCATAGGGCTCGACGTGGTGGCCAAGGACGCGGTGCGGAAATTCCTCACCGAAGTGAACCGCGAACGCGGCGTCACCATCATCCTCACCACCCACGACCTGCAGGATATCGAAACCATCTGTCCGCGCCTGATCATGGTGGATCACAGCAAGCTGATTTTCGATGGCGAGCTCGGCAACCTGCGCACTGCGCTCGGCTCGTCCCGCCGCCTGACTCTGGAATTCGCGGAGGATCCCGGTCCCCTTGCGCTGACCAGTGCGACACTCACCAGCGACGAAGGCCCACGCAAGCACTACCTGCTCGAGCGCGAGGACGTGTCGCTGGTGCAGGTACTCGGCGAGGTCGGCAATGACCGTGGCCTCAAGGATGTGGCGCTGCACGAACCTGATATCGAGGAAGTCATCCGCACCTTCTACCAGCGCCGCAATGCGGCGACGGTGGCTGGATGAACGCCTACCTGGCCTTTGCCCGCAGCGCCTTCCTCTCAAGCCTGGCCTATCGCAACGAGGTATGGGCCAATCTGTTCGGCAAGGTCGTCCAGGTCTTTGCCCGCGTTGCCGTGTGGCTGGCAATCTATGCCGGTCTCGGCGCTGATATGGCCGATGGCGTGACGCTGCAGCAGATGGTCACCTATGCCCTCCTCGGCGGCATCGTCATGGGCGCCAGCCGTCATGAAGGCGTGCTCAACGAGATCGGCCGCTCGCTGAAGAGCGGCGACGTCGCCGTCTGGCTGCTCAAGCCCCTGAGCTACCCGCTCTATCTGTTTGCCAATGAGAGCGGCAGCTTCCTCTATCGCCTCATCAGCCAGGTCATCCCGACCATCGCCTTCACAGCGCTGTTCTATGGCATGCTGCCGCCCGACAGCCTGTTCCATGGCATCCTGTTCGTCGTCTACTGGTTCAACGCCTTCATCTTGTTGTTCCTTATGTCGGCCTTTGCCGGGCTCATCGCCTTCTGGCTGATGACCAGCTTCTCGCTCGATTGGATGCTGGGCGCGCTGATGCACCTGTTTGCCGGTCTGTTGGTGCCGCTTTGGTTCTATCCCGAGCCGCTGGCCAGCATCGCCAAGCACCTACCCTTTGCCTTTGTCGGCTACTATCCGAGTGCCGTTTACCTCGGCCGCCTGTCGGTAACCGACACCTGGCTCTATCTCGGGCTTGGCCTGGGCTGGAGCGCGTTGCTCTTTGCCGGCGTCGTCTGGCTATGGCGCTGCGCCGCCACGCGCATCACCGTGCAGGGAGGCTGAACCATGCTGCGCCACATCAGCATACTGCCCCTGCTGGTGCAGATGCATATCCGCTCACAGATGGAGTATCGCGGCGCCTTCTGGCTCGATCGGCTGGCCCAGATCATGTCCTATGCCGCGGTGTTTGCCACGCTGGCCATCCTGCTCGCCCGCTTCGAGACGCTTGGCGGCTGGAACTGGCCTGAGCTGGCCCTGCTGTTCAGCTTCCAGTTGCTCACCTATTCGCTGGGTGCAGCACTGAGCTTCGTGCAGTTGCGCCAGCTGGAGGAACTGGTGCGGCTGGGGACGTTCGACACACTCCTGGTCAAGCCGTTCAGCCCCTGGGCCTACATCGTCTTTTCCGGCCTCAATGTCGGCTATGCGGGCCACATCATTCTGGCCATCCCGCTATTGAGCTGGGCGCTGGCATCGGTCGACGTGACGTGGTCGGTTCCGACGGTGGTGTTCTTCCTGGGCACGCTGGCAAGCTCCACCCTGCTCACCGCCGCCATCATTACCATGATCGGCGCCACGGCGCTGATTTGGGTGCGGTCCAACCACCTGTTCTCGATCTTCTTCGGCTTCTGGGAACTGACACGCTATCCGCTCAACATCTTTCCATCAGGCATCCAGGCCCTGCTTGTTACGGTCGTGCCGCTGGCGCTGACCAGTTCGGTTCCGGTAGGCGCGCTGCTGGACAAGCCCATTCCGCTGCTCGGCGACTGGGCCGGACCGGTTGCGCTGCTGGCCGGCCCCGCCTGGGTGCTGCTCGCCATCGCTTACTGGCGCTACGCCACGGGCAAATATCAGGGGGCCGGCGGCTAGTCCGGCCACCATCAGCGGAAAATCGAAGATAACTTTTGGTTTCCTAAGATTTCTGCGCAGCATCTTGCCCGCCAAACCGCCGCCCCATAGCCTCCACGACGGAGGAGAATACGTATGACCCGGCAATCCCATTTCGTGGTCGTCGGCGGGGGCACCGCCGGCTGGATCGCGGCTTTCATCATTCAGGATTCGGCGCGCCGCAAAGGCATCAACGCGCGCATCTCGGTGATCGAACCCTCATCCATTCCCACGGTTGGCGTTGGCGAAGCCACCACCGCCGCCTTCCGCGTGCTGCTCAAGCATTTCGGCATCGACGAGTTCGAATTCTTCCGCAAGACCGAGGCAACCTTCAAGCTGGGCATCCGTCACGAGGACTGGCGCCGCAAGGGCTTCACCTACTACGGCCCGATCGACGACCCGCATCAGGTCATCAAGCCACCCCCGGGCGCGCCGTCCGACTATCTCAATGTCTATGCTGTCGCCGCCGGCAAGCCGATTACCGACATGCACCTGTTCGGCCCGTTGCTCGAGCAGAAGAAGGCGCCCTATGCCCGCAAACCCGACGGGTCGCTGATCCCGCTGGGGCCCTTCCACCATGCCTATCATTTCGATCAGGCCAAGGTCGGCCGCTTCTTCGCCAGCAAATCGAAAGGTGTCGACATCATCGACGCCGTGGTTTCGGGTGTGCATCGCAACGCCGAGAGCGGCGACATAGCCGCCCTCGAACTCGACAATGGCACCAAACTCGAAGCCGATTTCTTCATCGACGCGACCGGATTCAGAAAGCAACTCATCGTCAAGGAAATGCAGGCGCCCTGGATTTCCTACGCGCATGAACTGCCGGTCAACCGCGCCCTGCCCTTCTGGCTCGATATCAAGCCGGGCGAGGAAATCGCCAACTACACCCGCGCCTGGGCGCAGGACAGCGGCTGGATGTGGCAGATCCCCACGCAATACCGCTACGGCTGCGGCTATGTCTATTCCGACGAGTTCTGCACGCCCGAACAGGCCAAGGCCGAAGTCGAGCGCGTGCTGGGGCGCGAGATCGAGGTCCGCAGCGACATCCGTTTCCAGATCGGGCGCCTGGAAAATGCCTGGGTCGGCAATGTGCTGGCGGTGGGGCTGAGTTCGAGTTTCCTCGAACCGCTCGAATCCACCTCCATCCACGGCACGATCGTGCAGATGATGCTGTTTGCCGACCGGCACCTCAAACATGCCGCCGACATGACCCCGGCCGACCGCGCCGACTACAATGCCCGCATCGGCCGGCAGGTCGATGACTTCCGCACTTTCGTCAATACGCACTATCTGGTCGAGCGCGACGACACGCCGTTCTGGCGCGAGGTGCGCGCCAACCGCATCCATCCGGAAACCAAACAGCGGCTGGAACACTGGAAACACCACATGCCGCGGCACGAGCATTTCCCCGAAAACCTGTTCGGTCTGCCTCACATCCAGACGCAGCTGCATTATCCCGTGCTGGCGGGCCTGGGCCTGCTCGACCAGAACCTCGCCCGCAAGGAAATGGACGCCGATCCCAAGCTGCGCCAGTTCGCTCGCGAGACTTATGACAGCCTGGTTCGGGAATATCGCGCCGCCTCGCGCCAGGCACTCGGCCATGCCGAATTCCTGCAGGCCGTCCGCGACATGGGCTGACCGCAACGCGTTCGGCCCTGGCACGTTTCCGAAGCGGACGGACGCAAAAGGAGAGACGCCATGAACACCGCCAACCTGCAACTCGAGGGCCTGCTCATGGCGATCGCCGCCGTCAGCCAGGCCCTGGTCGCCAAGGGCGTATTGGCGACCGATGAGATCGATCGGTCCCTGGCCATCTGCGAACAGACGGCGCTCGGCGATGATCGCCTGACCGAAGACCTGTCCCCCGCCAACCGCGATGCGGTGCTGTTCCCCATCCGGCTGTTGCGGCTGGCCAACAACATGGCGGGCGAGCGCGGCGTGCCGCCCTTTGCCGAGCTCGCGCGCACCGTTGGCGAAACCAAGCACCCCTACAACGACCAGCTTTAAGCTTGGCGCAAGGCGGTGGCCGGGTCGGGGCGGCGATTAATCATGCTGGCAGTTTGCCGGCCACAATCGGCGCTGGGATGTTAAGACTTCATTCATCTTAGTGAGGACGAGAGGTCCGGTTTTTTCATGACGTCTCGCGTCCATTCCGTTGCCATCCTGGCAGCAAACAAGGCCTTCAGCGCAATCCTCGCCGACGTCCTCCAGGCCGAGCGGGGACATCGCGTGCCGTGCTTCAGTGAGATCGAGGCGCTGAAGACCTTCCTCGTGATCTCCCCAGTGGATGTGGTGGTGCTCGATGCCGACGCCGAAGGCGGCCGGGATCTCGCCCAGCAGCTGCGCCGCTATCCGAGGCTGGCCAATCCCTTCGTGCACATCGTGGCGCTGACCCGCGCCAATCCGGCCTTCCACCGCCCCATACTGGCAGCAGGCGCCGACCTCGTCCTGCAGAAGCCGGTTGCACCGGCCCGCTTGCTCGCAGCGACCGATGGCCTGCTGTTCGGCGAACAGCGCTCGGTGGTCAACTGGGACGGCCCGGGCCTGGCGGCATCGGCACCGCTGACCGAATCCGCGTCGTTCTCGGACAATGTCGTGCAGCTGTTCCCGCGCGGCGAGGACTAATCCAGCAGCGCTTCGTAGCGGTCGGCGATCAGCTCGATGCCGAAATCACCCGCCCGCTTGCGCAGCAGTTCCGGCGCCGGCGGATTATCCAGCGTCTGCGCCATAGCCGCGGCCAGCGCCGCGACGTCACCGACCGGCGCCAGCAATCCGTACCGCCCGTCATCGAGGATTTCGCGCGGTCCATGCGGCGCGTCGGTGGAGACCACCGGAACGCCTTCCGCCATGGCTTCGATCAACACATTGCCGAAGCCTTCGCTGGTCGAGGACAGCACGAACAGGTCCGCCGCCCGGTGGCAGGCCTGTGGATCGTTGACATAGCCCGGCAGCAGCACGCTCTGGCTCACCCCCAGGGCAGCGGCCTGCGCGCGCAGCTCCGCCTCCAGCGGGCCCTCCCCGAAAATCACCAGACGCGCCGGCCGCTCGCTGCGCAGCTTGGCGAAAGCCGCGATGAGCGTGTGGTGATCCTTGACCCGAACCAATCGTCCGGCCGTGGCGATGACCGGCCCCTCGCCCATGGCGGCAATCTCCGCCTGCCAGGCGTAGCTGGCGTCAGACGGCGCCAGTTGCGTCGGCAGAGGGTTATTGATGACCGCGACCTGTGATGGCGGGAACCCCCGCGCCTCGAGGTCGCGGCCGACGCCCTGCGACACGGCAATCGCCCGGCTGGCGCGGGATCGGACCAGCCGCGACAGGACGATGGCGAGCTTGGCCCCGACATCGCTGGATGGCAGCCCGGCGGCCGCATGAAAGCTCGGAAAGAACCTGGCCTTGCTGCCTGACAGCGACAGCGCGATGGCGATGGCGAGGTTGGCAAATTCGGGCGCCGAAAACACCGCGTCCGGCTTCCGCTCGGCAAAGAACCGCGCGCTGCGGGCAATGCCGGCCAGGGTGCCAGGCTTGCCATAGCCCTCGCCGTAGATGGGCATGCCGAGCGTCACCAGCTCGACAGCTGGCGACAACAGCTGCGCGTTGGGGCCTTCGGCATTCCAGGTGAACAGCGTCACCGCGTGGCCGCGCGCCGCCAGGGCGTTGGCCATGAGCGTGAAGACGCGTTCGGCGCCGCCGCCCCGCAGGCTGGCCGTGTGGAAGACGACGCGTTTACCCACTGCTGCTATCGCGCAGCCCGTGGTGCGGGCGGCCGACGCATATCGCGCCAGATGCCGAGAGCGACGGCGACCATCATGCCCAGTGCCAGCCCGGCAAACGCGCCCATGCCGATCACCACCACGGTCCGCGGTGGCCAGGAACGGCCGGCCGGCGGCACGGCGGTGGAAATCACCCGCACATTGGTGGTGTCGATCTGCTCGCGCTCGGTGATCTGGCGGGCCCGCGACAGGAAGCTCTCATAGATCGCGGTCTTGGACGCTGCATCGCGCTCGAGTTCCCGCAACTGCACCTGCAGGTCATTGTCGGTGAAGACGGCGCTGGTGAGGCTGGCGGTCTCGGCCGTCAAGGCGTCAAGGTTGGCCTGCGCTTCGTTGAGGGCAGTCTTGGCCGCAGCCACGGCACGGTCCACCTCGGAGCGGATCTGCGTCTGCACCGCACCCAGTTCCGCCGTGAGGCCGACAATGGTCGGGTGGCGCGGCCCCAGCGTCATCGACTGCGCCAGCAGCTGCTGCTGCAGCGCACCGGCCCGATCGCGCAAGGCCTGGAGGCTCGTCGTGTTGCCGACCGATGGATTGGCATCGGGCCCGGCGGCAACGAGCGTGTCATAGTTGGTCTGCGCGGCGATGAGCTTGGCCTGCGCCTCGACCACCTGCGTATTGAGCGCATTCATGGTCTGCGTGCTGACCAGCTGTCCATCGCTGGACGCGGCCAGATTGTTGTCGCGGCGGAACTGCTCCACCCGCTCCTCGGCAGCCTGGACGCCGGCCTTGAGTTCATCGAGGCGGCTGTCGAGCGAAGCCGCAGCGCGCGATGCACCATCAGCTTCCGCCTCGGCCAGCTCATCGCGGAACGCCTGCACGATGCCATCGGAAATGGTGATGGCCTTGTCGGTATCCTCCGCCGAAACCTGGAGGCTGGCGACGAACGACTTCTCATCCGCCTTGGTCGATACCCGCTCGCTGAGCGCCCGCAAGGCGGTCACGGCGGGATCGTCTTCGCTCTCGCTGGCGGCGCTGCCGCCAAACAGGTTCGGCAAGGCGAACAACGGCGCGGCATTGTCGACGAATTCCGGATCGTCGACGAGGTTGAGGTCTTCCACCACCCGAGCCAGCACGTTGCGGGAGGTCAGCACCCGCAGCTTGCTGCCGGCGATCAGCAACTGGCTATCGACCTGCCCTGGCTGGGAAAACAGATCGCCCTCGACCACCTGCAGGTTTGCCGGGTCGATCATGATATCGGTGGTGACAGTGTAGCGCGGCTTGCTGAGCACGGCATAGGCGCCACCGGCCACCGCACCCGTGCCCGCCAGCACGGTCGAGAGCAGCAGGCCACTGCGCAGCCAGACAAACAGGCGCCCGAAATCGAGCTCGAGGAAATCGCCGATCTTGTCGAGGGTGACGGTGGCCGGCGCGCCCGACGGCTGCGTGCTGTTGGCCGGCGTCGACGGGCTCCAGGCAGGCTCGCCACCCAGCCGCGCGTAGGCATGCGATCCAGAGCGGTTCGGGGACGGAGAAGCGATGTCAACCATGGCGTTAACGCCTCATTTTCCAAAGTGGCCTAGTGTTAAGACCTTATACAGCATGCCGGTCGGGTCGCTTCCGGAATGACCTTTTGTGGTTAAACTGCCCGTGGCACCGCAGTTTCAGGTGAAAACGTGAGCTATTCGGCCCTGGGCCCCGATCCGTCCGTGCCTGCCGGGAGCCGCCGGCAAAATGCGCTGACGCTGCTGCTGGTACTCGGCATGGCCATCGCGCTGGCGGTGCGCATCATCATCTCGCCCATGCTGATGGACAGCGTGGTGAACTACACCGCCGAAGGTGGCGCTTTCTACGAAAAGCTCCACTTCGGCACCTATCTCATTTTCCTCATGCTGGCGCTCACCCTGTTCAGCCAGCCATTCCGGCTGCAGGGCGAGGAGATCGGCAGGTTCAAGGCGCTGCTCTGGTTCTGCCTGGCGATGGTCGCTATGGTCGGCGTGCTGTTCATCTCCGGTCGCCCGGGGGCATCGGTGTTCCTCATCGACACCTATATCTGTGCCGGAGCTGCGGGCCTGGTCGTGCTCGCGCTGGGCCCTGACGCCCGGCGTGTCCTGGCTGAATATGTGCTGGTGATCCTCATACTCAGCGCCGTGATCGGCACCGGTGAGGCACTGACCGAGAAGCGCCTTCTGCCCTATGATCTGGTCGAGCTCAGTTTCCGGCCGCTTGGCCTGTCCGAGCATCCCCTGGCCCTTGGCGCCCTTTGCGCCACCGCCGTCGGCTTCGTGGCGCTGACCCGCTGGCGCATCTGGGTGCGCGTGGCGGCAATCTTCCTCCTGTTTATCGGTTGCGCCGCTTCCGGCGCCCGCTTTGCCCTGCTGCTGACCGTTGGCGAAATCCTGGTGCTGCTGCTCTTCCTGCCCTGGCCGAGGCTGTCGCAGCGCCAGGCACGGCGGGCCAAGGCGGTCGTTCTGCTGATGACCCTGGCAGGCGGCACCATCATGGTGGGCCTGCTCGCCGGTGGTGGTCTGCTGGGACGCTTCAGCGAGACGCTGTTCGACGAGAATTTCTATGCGCGCCTGACGGTCTACCAGGTCTTTTCCATGGTGGGCTGGCAGGAACTGATCTTTGGCATGCCCCCGGCCGAGCTTCTCGCCCTGGTCAACGAAAAGCTGAACCTGCCCTTTATCGAAAGCGCCCAGGTGGTGATCGGGCTGACCTTCGGCATCCCGCTGGCGCTGGTCTTCACCTGGATCTTCGGCTGGATCATGCTGCGGCTGCTGCGCGGCGCTCCATTGGCCGCCTGGATCGGCACCGCGACGTTCCTGCTGGCCGCCTTGTCTAACAATACCTTGTCGGGCAAGCAGCCCATCATGACGATCGTCTTTGTCCTGCTGCTGGCTTTCGGCCTGCCAAGGCAGAGTCAGCAAGCGAACTAGCTGGCGCTATCCACCACTTCGACGCCCGCGGCCCTGTTGAGCGTGTGGATTTTCCGGCCCGGCCACGCCCCGCCCGGGCGGATCGGCACCGGCGCAGCGAAAATGACGGCATCATCATCGAGGCGCAGCAGCTCGGCCAGGCCCAGCCCGCCGCCATAGCTGTCCCGTCCATCCTGCATCGGCAGGAAGGTTCGTCCATCGCGCTCGACAAACGCACCGCCAGGCCGGGCAGCCGAGCGATCGATGGCAATGGGGTTGAGCCTGTGGGGCACCCAGGGGCCGCGCAGGGCCGGGGCCGAGAAGACCACCAGCGTATCGGAAGCGCTGCCGGCGCCGCGTCGTTCGGTGCCGAACAGCCAGAACCGCCCGTCGCGCTCGAGCAGCGTGGCGTCGTTGATGTCGGTGTCATCAAGCAAGACGGTGTCGACCACCCAAAGATCGGGAAACGACACGGCCTGATAGAGCACCAGCCGTCGTGCACCGCCGCTTTCGGGCAGCATGAACATGTCCCCGCCATGGCTGAATACCTGCGGATAGGACAGGTGATAGGGCTCCTCGACCACCACCTTGGGTACGCCGAAGCGCCCATCGGGTCCGAGCCTGGCCACCGAAATCACGCCCTTGCCGGTGGCATAAGGATATTCCTCGACGAAGAGGAAGGTCGCGCCGTCATGTTCGACCACGAACGGATCGGCATAGAAGCGCTGGCCGTCATCCTCCAGCGTCGTGAACGGGGCGCCCTCGAGCGCTGCCCTCTCGGCGACGCCAGCGCCTTCGCTGATACGAAAGGCCGTTTGCCAATAGAAAGGCCGCGTGCGGGTCAGCTTTTGCCGAAAGCGCAGCGCCAAGCCAGCCGCCAGCTGCGGCAGATAATGCCGGAAGAAGCCCGGAACCGCTGGCTCTGCTGCCGGGACCTCAACCGCCGCCAATGCACCAGCAAAGAAGCGGGCGACACTCTGCTCGACCAGCGAAATTGCCCCCGCCAGAATGTCGTTGCTGGCCCGTGTCAGCCACAGCCGATCCGACAGCATCGGCCGGGCAATGCCCACTGTCTGTTCCGCAAGCATGGTTGTGACGACCGGCAGCGTGTTTGTTGCCAGCATCTGGCTCAGCCCGTCGGCAAAGCGCACACGTCCATTGAAGGCGAGGCGCAGCACGGGCACCTGTTCGGTCTGCGCCGAGCCCGCCAGATCGATCAACAGCTGCGGTTCGTCGATTGGGTCGAGGGGCGGTGGCGAGACCAGTTGGGCCAGACCAGCACCAAACCGCTTTGCTTCGATGGTCAGCACCCGGTCGAGCCGATGGTGAGCGGCTTCCCCTGCTGACCCGTGCCGAATGCCGACCCGATATCCGGCCCCCTGAAGCCGCTGCAACAGCTCGACCTGCCACATCCGCGTCGCGGCAGGATCGCAGATGATTACAATTTTATGCAAATTGTTAGCAGTATTTCGGACCATGCCGATCGAATGCACAGTATTTCGCAGCGTTTCAAGACATCCAGAACGAACAAGGTGAACAGCCGCAGAAGTTAACTATGTGTTAATAGTTCGCGTTCAACTGGCTCATGGGCGCGCTATAGAAGGGGTGCGGTGCTGGCGTTAATCACCGCGGCTTTGCGGCAAGGACTACCCCATGAACTTCATCGCGCAACCCTATCGGAACAAGAAGAAGCTCCTGATCGTATTCGGCACTCGGCCGGAGGCTCTCAAGTGCTTCCCCGTCGCCCGTGCCGCTCTCGAAAATCCCCACTTCGTGACGGAAATATGCGTCACCGCGCAGCACCGCGAAATGGTCGATTCCGTCATCAGCCTGACGGGCATGCCGGTGGATTACGATCTCAACGCGATGCAGCCAGGCCAGACCCTGTTCGACGTGACCGCCAAGGTCCTCACGGGGATGGAAAAAGTGCTCGAGCAGTCCAAGCCCGATATCGTCATGGTGCAGGGCGATACCACCACGGCCATGACCGCGGCTCTTGCAGCGTTCTACAAGCGCATCCCCGTCGCCCATGTCGAGGCCGGTTTGCGCAGCCACAATATCGATTCCCCGTTCCCCGAGGAACTGAACCGCCGCATCGCCGGCGACATTGCCACCTGGCATTTCGCGCCCACCTCGGAGGCGCGCGACAATCTGCTGGCCGAAGGCAAGGACCCCAGCCGCATCTTCGTCACCGGCAACACGGTCATCGATACCCTGCTCCATTTCTCGGACCGGGTGGACACCGACCTGTCGCTGAGCGCCGATCTGGCGTCGCGCTTCCCGTTCCTCGATGCCGGCAAGAAGCTGATCCTGGTGACGGGGCATCGCCGCGAGAACCATGGCGGCGGCATCGAGCGCATCTGTACCGCGCTCAAGGTGCTGGCCACGCGCGGCGACGTGCAGATCGTCTATCCCGTGCACCCCAATCCCCAGGTTCGCGGCGTCGTCGAGACGCAGCTGGCTGGCGTGCCCAATATCTTCCTGATCGACCCACAGGACTACCTGCCGTTCCTCTACCTGCAGAAGCACAGCTATCTCGTGCTGACCGACAGTGGCGGCGTGCAGGAGGAGGCGCCTTCGCTCGGCAAGCCCGTGCTGGTCCTCCGCGAAAATACCGAACGTCCTGAGGGCGTGGCCGGCGGCACCGCCCGCCTGGTCGGCACCGATATCGACCTGATTGTTTCCAATGCAACCCGCCTGCTCGACGATCCGGCCGCCTATCGCGGCATGGCCGAGCGGCACAACCCCTATGGCGACGGCCGGGCCAGTGCCCGTATTCTGAAGGAGCTTCTGCGCGATGTCTGAGATTCGTACCGTTTCCGTGATCGGCATGGGCTATATCGGCCTGCCCACCTGCGCCATCTTTGCCAGGAGCGGCCTCGACGTGCTCGGCGTCGACGTCAATGAGGAAGTCGTCGCCAAGGTCAATCGCGGCGAGATCCATATCGTGGAGCCCGAGCTCGACGGCCTCATCCAGAAGATGGTCGAGACCGGCAAGCTCACCGCCTACACGACCCCGCAGCCGGCCGATGCCCATATCATCGCCGTGCCGACCCCATTCATGGGCGAGCATGATCATACCCCGGACCTGAGCTACGTCATGGCCGCGGCGCGCAGCCTTGCTCCCGTGCTCAAGCGCGGCGACCTGGTGGTGCTGGAATCGACGTCGCCGGTCGGCACCACCCGCACCATGACCTTGCTGCTCGCCGAGCTGCGCCCCGAGCTGCGCTTCCCGCACCTGCATGGCGAGGATGCCGACGTGCTGGTGGCCTATTCGCCCGAGCGCGTGCTGCCCGGCAAGGTGCTGACCGAACTTGTCGACAACGACCGCTCTATCGGCGGCCTGTCCAAGGCCTCGGCCCAGCGCGCCGTGGCTCTCTACACCACCTTCGTGGCCGGCGACCTCTATATCACCAGCGCCGAGAGCGCCGAACTGGTCAAGCTGACCGAGAACGCCTTCCGCGACGTCAATATCGGCTTCGCCAACGAACTGGCGGCCGTGTGCCAGCAGCTCGGGCTCAATGCCTGGGAAGTCATCGAACTCGCCAACAAGCATCCCCGGGTCAACATTCTGAGCCCCGGACCGGGTGTCGGCGGACATTGCATTGCCGTCGATCCCTACTTCATCATCGAAGCGGCGCCCGACAGCACGCACATCATGAAGGCTGCCCGTCAGATCAACTCGGACCGCCCCTATAGCGTGGTCCGCGACGTGGAAATGCTGCTCGATCCGAACAAGCACCAGACCATCGCCTGCCTGGGCCTCAGCTTCAAAGCCAATATCGACGACATGCGCGAGAGCCCGGCCGTCGACGTGGTGCGGCTGCTGTCCGAATTGCGCGATGTCCGCATCTTGGCGGCCGAACCGCATGCCAAGGGCCTGCCCAAGGCCCTGCAGGGTCTTGGCGTGGAGTTCACCGACCCACTGACCGCCATCGACAAGGCCGATATCGTCGTGCTGCTGGTGGATCACCGCCACTTCAACCTGATCGACCCCGAGGCGCTCAAGGACAAGAAGCTGGTCGATACGCGGGGTCTCTGGACCTGGCGCAAGGCGCGCCGGACCGATGCCCGCATCGAGGGTCGCAACAGCCTGACGCGTCCGCGTCGGCGCAGCACCGACAGGGCGGCCTGATCATGGCAAGCGCCAGTTGGGCTGACCACGCCTTGTTGGTGCAGCGCCGGAGAGAGTTCCTCGGCGCCCCCATGCACGCTCTCAGCATGGCCGAAACAATCGGGCTGGCGGAAGAGTCCATGCGGACCCGCCAGCCGCTGCTGCACACTGTCGTCAACGTGGCCAAGCTGGTCACCATGAAGAACAATGCCGAATTGCGTGAAGACGTCGGCAGCGCCGATGTCATCAATGTCGATGGCATTGGCGTACTCTGGGGTGCCCGTCTGCTCGGCGTCGAAATCGACGAACGCGTGGCAGGCGTGGACGTGATGACCGAGATGTTCGCGCTCTGCGCCAGCAAGGGCTATCGCCCGTTCCTGCTGGGCGCCGAACAGCATGTGCTCGATGCCATGGCCGCCGAACTGGCCCGGCGCTATCCGACCCTGACCGTCGCCGGCATGCAGCACGGCTATTTCGCCGCCGAGCAGGAGGCTGGCGTTATCGCCGCCATCAACGCATCGGACGCCGATTGCCTGTTCGTAGCGCTGCCCACGCCCCGCAAGGAGCGTTTTCTCAAGCGCTATCGTAATGAACTTCTGCCCAGCTTTGTCATGGGTGTCGGTGGCAGCTTCGACGTCTTCGCCGGCAAGGTCGCGCGCGCGCCCGCCCTGGTGCAGCGGCTCGGCCTCGAATGGCTGTTCCGCGTGGCCCAGGAACCACGGCGCCTGTGGCGTCGATATTACGAGACCAATACCGCTTATGCGGCGCTGCTCTGGCAGGCATACCGGACCCGCAGCAGCTCCCACTGAGGCTGGTGCCTAGGCGCTGCGCAGCCGGTTCCGCAATCGCATCGTCAATGCCCTGGTCTCGTCAGGATGGGTCAGGGCATTGAGTGCAAGAAATGCGGCGCCACCGGCCGCGCCACCGGCGATCAGCGCCACCACAGCCGGCGCCTCTCCCAATCCAGCACTCGCCACGACCGCTACCAGGCCGGTCACACCGGCAATGGCAAGCGAAACCGCGATGTCGCGCCAGGGCACTGGCACAGGCGTCAGCCGTTCGCTGATGATCACGCAGGCTGCCAGGCTCGCCAGCGTGCCACCGGCCAAGGCCAGCGCGGCACCTGTTTCCGCCATTGTCGGGATCAACAGCAGCGACAATCCGATCGTGCCGATCGATCCTGCGCCATTGGCCAGCACCAGCAGCCATGGCTTCTTGTGCGCATGCACGACCGCACCATAGACAAAGCTCGTGAGGTTGGAGCACAGCACCGAGAAGGCGATGATGCCAAACAGCTGGTCGACATGGCCATGATAGTCGGGGGGCAGCACCACCGCGGTTATGTAGGGGCCCAGTGCAACCAGCAGCGCCGCCACCGGCAGGCACAGCCGCAACATCAGCGCCATAAGTCGTGAAACAAGCTGCGTCGCCGCTTCCGGCCCCTCGGCGTCAAACTTGCCGACGATCTCGGGAAAGGCGCCCATGTTGATGGCGTTGGCCACCATGTCGATCGGCTGCCGCGCCAGCGCATAGGCTGCCGCGAAGATCGCCACGGCGCCGGCATTGTAATAGCCGTTGAGGAATAGCCGCTCGGCATTGTTGAGCCCGAAGCCGACCAGCGCCATCACCACCAGCGGAACGCCGAAAGCAAAGAAGTCCCGTTGGGTGAAGGGCGCCGGGCCGGCAACGACCTTGCGCAATGCCAAAGCTCCCGCGATCAGTCCTGCGATCAATACACCAAGGCTCGACCCCAGCGAGATCGACAGGAACGACCCCGGCACGATCATGATGGCAAGCACCGGCAGCACCAGTTGCAGGCCTGCGCGCAGGAATTCGAGCAGGCTATAGGTCGAGTGGCGCTGCTGCATCTGCAAGACGGTCAGGGCAAACCGGCCGACCGTCCCCGCCACCAGATAGCCGCCGACCGCCAATGCGAAGTCGGTCCAGCGTTCGGGCGCCACCACCATGGACGCACCGGCAGATACCGCCAGCGCCACGATGGTCGATATCACCATGACCCGGCCAGCCAGCAACAGGCCGCCGCGACTGACCTCTCCCTTGCCGCCCAGGCGCAGCAGCGCAATGCGCAGCCAGTTGGTCACGGCCACGTCGGTCATCTCGCCAATGGTCACCACCAGCGTGAGCAGGCCATATTCCGTCTGGTCGACCAGCCGCGTGGCAATGGCCAGCAGCAGCAGCGCCGAGAGGCGCGTCAGCAGGATCGCCGGCGCATAGATGAGGGTTGAGCGTAGCAGCAAGGCACGTTCCGCATTGACCGATGGCACTGGCTTATCGTCCGGCCGCTTCCGCGCCCAGCATAAACCCGCCACAACATGAATGCAGGCAATTTGAATAAAAAGTGCTGGCGTAAACCCTGTCTTTATCGCTCGCTTTCGCGCGTCGATGGCTTGGGCTAGGCATGAGCATCATGTTGCAGCGCTCACCCGTCTTACAGGTCATGGTCGCCACGCCCTCGGCAACCGCCGGGCAAGGCGGCGTCGACCGCGTCATGGCCACCCTCAAGCACCAGCTGGAACGCGAAGGGCGCACCGACATCGAGGCTCGTTTCCTGCCCAGCCGCGGCTCGGGCTCCGTGCTGCTGTCCCCGTTCTATGCCCTGGGTTTCTGCCTTCGCATGATTGCCGCGCGCCTGCGCGGCAAGGTCGATGTCGTGCACATCAACCTGTCGAGCTTCGGCAGCACCTATCGCAAGCTCGTCATCGCCGGCTGCGCCCGCGCTCTGGTCATCCCTTACGTGCTGCATCTGCACGGCGCCGAATACCAGGCTTTCTGGCAGGAGGATGCGGGTCTATTGGGCCTCTGCATCCGCCAGATGTTCGAACATGCCAGCCAGGTCATCGTGCTGGGCAAGGTCTGGCGCGATTTCAACGCCCGCCGGGCACCCGGTGCCGCCGACAAGATCACCATCATCCCCAATGCCACGGCGGCCCCCACGCTGCCGCATCGCGGCGGCGGCGAAAGCGTCCACATCCTCTTCCTCGGTCGCATCGGCGATCGCAAGGGCGTGCCGCAACTGGGCGAAGCGCTGCACCGCATGCGCGACCTGCCGGGCTGGCGCGCCACCATTGCCGGCGATGGTGCCGTCGAGGCGGCGCGCGCCAAGGCGGTGGAGCTGGGTCTGACCGACCGCGTCACCCTGCCCGGCTGGGTTGGGCCCGATGAGGTGGCGCAGCTGATTTCGTCGGCCGATATCCTCGTGCTGCCGTCCTTTGCCGAGAACCTGCCGGTATCGGTTATCGAGGGCATGGCGGCCGGGCTGGCCGTGGTCACGACGCCGGTCGGCGCTGTCGAGGACATTATCGTCGATGGCGAAACCGGATTGCTGGTGCCACCGGGCGATGTCGATGCCTTGACGCATGCCTTGACCCGTCTGGTCCAATCGCCCGACTTGCGGGCCCACCTCGGCAGCAATGCGATTTCCGTCCACCGCGCCAGGCTCGATCTGGCGCCCTTTGCCCAGGCTATTCGCGACGTTTGGGTGGCCTCGGCCCGTTAAGCCTACGGTCAATCGGGCGTACCTGCTCATTGTCTGCTTATTTATACTGACGCCATATTTTGCATACTGACGCCGTATTTAGGAGATTGCTGGGCCGATGACTGTGGGTGTTACCGAGCCGCAGGTAGATGGGGCGCCGTTGCGCGCCGCGACCGCGGCCGACACCATCGCTGTCCTGCCCGTTCTCGATCGTGCCAGTTGGGATGGCTTGCTCGCGCGGGCGGCAGTGCCACACCTGCCCCAGAGCTACGGCTATGGCGAAGGCAAGCGGGCCAAGGGCTGGGATGTGGAGCGCGTGGCGTTTCAGCGCGGCGGACGCACCCTGGCCATTGCCACCGTGCTGGTTCGGCGCCTTTTCGGTATCCGCGTGCTTGCGCGCATCAATCGTGGTCCGCTTCTGCTGGAGACGGCCTCGGCACGAGACCTCACGGCCATCTATGCCACCATCCGCCGGCATTGGCGCGGCCCCCTGTTGATCGCACCGGCCCTGCCGCATGGGCCGGAAAGCACGACCCTGCTGACCGATGCCGGCTTTCGGCTCCGCCATGACCGGGGCTGGATGTCGGGCCGCATCGATCTCGACCGAGGGCAGGATCAGATCTGGGCAGGCTTCGCCTCGACCTTTCGCAACCGCGTGCGCCAGGCGGAAAAGACCACGCCATCGGTGCGTGCCGCCTCCGATGCCGCAACCTATGAGTGGCTGCTCGACCGTCACGTCGAAAACATGCGCGACAAGAGGTTTTCCGCGGCCGATCCGGTACTGCTGCGCGCCCTGCGGGCATCGGCTCCCGAGAACGTCCTGGTGTTTCAGATGATCCATGATGGCCGGGCCGTGGCCGGCATGTCCGTCGTGCGCTTCGGCGACTGCGCCGAGTATCATGTGGGCTGGTTTGGACCCGCAGGCCGACGGCTCAATGCCGGCAATGTCCTGATGTGGGAGGTGATCAAGGCGCTCCAGCAACGCGGCGTCACGCAGTTTGACGTCGGTGGCCTCAAGCCCGGCGACGGCTACACGCAGTTCAAGCGCACGATGCGGCCATCTGAATTCCGGCTCGCTGGCGAGTGGATGAGCTTGTGATGGTCGGAGGGGGGAGATGAGCTGGCTGGATCGAGCCCGCGGTGCCTATGTCAGGAGTCCGGCCATTGTTCGCCGGAGCCTGCGTCCGCTCATGGGCCTCGTGCCGGCCAAGCTGAAATTCGGCCGCACCTATCAAAGCTGGCGGCGGGACATAGCTCACGCGACCCATGACCACGCCTATGCGGCTGAGCGGCACCTGGCATCCCTCCGCGCCCTGCTGGCCAAGGCGCATGCCGGTAGCCCCTTCTACCGCGCATTGATCGAAGCATCCTTCGGCGCCGGGTTTGATCCCAGCGCCATTGCGTCGAGCGACCTGCGCCGCCTGCCCATTCTCGACAAGGCTGCCTTGCGTACCGCCGGTGAGGCGGCTCTGGCCGAACCCAGGCACAGGCTGGACTGGACCGAGACCAGCGGCTCCAACGCCGAGGCACCATTCGGCTTTTATCTCGACAAGGACCGCAGTGCCCGCGAGATGGCCTTTGTCTATGACGTGTGGTCACGCGTCGGCTTCTCCGAGAGCGACGCGCGCGTTTGTCTGCGCGGCTTCGGCCTCGATCCCGCCGGCCTCAATGTCCACGACTGGGACCCGGCGATGCGCGAATTGCAGCTCTCGGTCTTCCCCATGACGACCGAGGACGCCGCGCTCTATCTCGACCTGATCGATGCGCGCGGCGTGCAGTTCATCTATGGCTACGCCTCGGCCATCGAGCTGTTCTGCCGTCAGATGCAGGTGCTTGGTCGGGCCCCCAAGCTCCCGATCAAGGGCATCATGCCCATCTCCGAACCCATCTACGACCATCAGCGCCAGATGATCGCCCGCACGCTTGGCAATCCGCCCTTCGCCTGTTTCTACGGCCTGAGCGAAAAGGTGCTGTTCGCCGCTGAAGTCGCGGAAACACCGGGAACCTACGAGTTCAACCCGCTCTATGGGCTGGCCGAACTGGTGGACGCCAAAGGCAACCCCGTCACCGAAATCGGCCGTGAAGGTCGTCTCGTCGGCACCGGATTCCTGTCCACGGGCATGCCGTTCATCCGCTACGAAACCGGCGACTTCGCCCGCCTCGTACAGTTGCCAACGGAGGCGAACGGGCAGCGTTTGCGCGTCTCCGACCTGACGCCGCGCCGCAAGCCGAACTTCCTCATTGCCCATGACGGGACCAGGGTCGTCACCACCGACCTGACCCCAGCCGATGGACACGCCCTCGAGGGGATTACCGAATTCCAGTTCTATCAGGACAAGCCGGGCGAGGTTGTCATCCGCTATGTGCTTGGCCCGGACGGTCGCCCGGAAGACGCCGAGCGCCTGGCCGCGGAACTCGATCGCCGATGCCACAACCGGCTGCGTTTTCAGGTGCAGCCCGTCAACCGGATCGCCGGTGGCCGCAGCGGCAAACGCGCCTTCATCGACCAGCGACTGGACGTCCTCCACTATTGAGCGGGCGCCAACCCGAGCACGTCGAGCAATTCGGCGTCAGGAACGGCTGGGCCTTCGGGCACAATCACGGACATGCCGAAGGGATTTGAATATTCCCAGATCGACCAGGGGAAGCCGTACTTCTCGGCCTCCTGTCGAACGGCGGCAAGGTAACGTAGCCGATCCTGGTTGAACGCGCCCATGCGGCCATCCGGCGTCATCAATATGGCACCAAATTCGCCCATGAAGAGCCGATCCGGCGCGATGTCATGACCCTTCGCCCAGTCGATCGCCTCGCCGATGCGAGCTTCGAGCTGGGGCTGCCCCCAACCCTCGGCGAAATACGCCGCCACCACGCCCTGAAGATCGACAATGGTGCGCGCCTGGACGCCCATGTCGATCCCATCAGCGTCCATGTGGGCGCGCAGGGCCGCGATCGTCAGGTCGGGGCTCCCCTCCGACGCGGGCCACGGCAGGCCCGAGGCGAAGCCGTCCGGATCTTCGGACCGCTGATGGGTAAAACTGTGCGGCTCATACATGTGGAAGCTGTAGAGCAGGTTCGGATCATCGAAGGTTGGGTCGAGATCCGTCAGCCCGGTAATGCTGCCACCACAGGCTCCGGTGGCGACCACCGTCAGTTCCGCGCTGACCGCCCTTATGTCGGCGACCGTGTCGGCCATGATCCGTTGCCAATCCTCGGTCCCGCTGGCGTCGCACGGGTAATAGGCGGGCTCGTTATAGGGTTCGATCGCCACGTCCTCGATACCGACAGCCACCAGCATCTGCGCCACATCGGCAACCATCGCGCGATATGACGCAACGCCAGCGCTGTCGGCCCCTTCATAGATCATGTCCATGCCATATTGCCGCACCTGGCTGACGCCGTGCAGGTTGAACACCACCTTGAGCCCCGCCGCCGTCGCCTTGCGCACGGCGGCCTCGAGAATATCAAGTGCCTCCTGTCGCTCCGCGCCCTCGCTCGCCAGCAGGGGCCCGGGGTCCACGCTGAGGCGGATGAAGTCGAAGCCCATGGCGCGAATGCGCGTGAACTGGTCGCCCTCCGGCCAATCGCTGATCGGCCGTGCGCCCGACAGCCATTCGCTTTCGTCGCGGTAAGGCGGCCAACGATAGGTCCCGTCTTCATCGAGGGGCGCCCAGTTCAGCCAATCATGCACACCCACGCCGCGCTTCAACTCCATAGGCGCCGCAACGGCAGTGCTGATCAGGGTGAGGCAGGCGGTAGCGACCAGGGCAAGACGCTTCATGTCGGCACTCCGATAAACCGGGGCGATGTTAACCCATCGCGCCGAAAACGCGGCGCGGCAGGCGCAGCATAGTGGCCTTCTGGTGTATGAGGGCTGAAAGAGCTGGGCTTTCGATGAAGCTATCCTGGTACGTCAACCGCTTGCGCAACATGGAACCGGCCGAGGTCGTACACCGGCTGGTCGAAAAAGCGCGGAAGCTCGCCTCCAAGCGGCGCCATCAGGGCTGGTCCAACGTTGGCAATCCAACGCTGCATTCGGTATTTCCCAGCCTGGCTGGCCGGGTGCTGGCCGCCTCGCCCGCCCAGCGACACGCCATCGCCAAGGCGACGGCGGATCTGCTGGCTGGCCGCTACGCAGCACTGGGGCGCCAATGGCCTGACCGTGACCCGAACGCGCTGTTTCCGCCCGAGCTGTGGCGCCTAGACCCCGTCACCGAGACGCTGTGGCCGGACCACGGCAACTATGCCTTCGACATCGACTTCCGCCATGATGGTAGCCGAGGCGATGTCAAATATGTCTGGGAAATCAACCGACTGCAGGTCCTGCCCGTACTGGCCGCGCACCATCTGCTGGAAAACGACAAGGCCAGCCTGGGCGCCATCGAAGCGGCCCTGGCCAGTTGGCACGAGGCCAATCCGCCCTATGGCGGAGTTGGCTGGGCGTCGGGCATCGAGGTGGCTTTGCGCGCGATCAGCCTCATCCTGACCCTCGACATGTTAGGCGACCGACTGTCCGCCACTTTCCGGCGCAAAGCCGGCGAAATCCTCTCGGCCAGCGCTTTCTGGCTGCCGCGCTTTCCCTCGCACTTTTCCTCTGCCAACAATCACCTCGTCGCCGAGCTGGCGGGCGAGTATCTGCTCGCCCTTTCCCTGGGTCACTCCGCCGACCGGCCATGGCAGCAATTGCTCGCCGAGCTGGACAAACAGATCCTGCCCGATGGCAGCGGCGCCGAACAGACACCCACCTATGCGGCCTTCACCGCCGAACTGGTCTTGCTGTCGGCCCTGGCCGCGCGCGATGCGGCGACACGCCTGCCCCTGCGCGCAGAGCACCGGCTGACCGCCTTTGCCGATTTCATCGCCTGGCTCGGGGCGAGCGCCGAGTTCGGTGACAATGATGAGGGCCGGGTCGTCACTATTTCCCATGAAGCCGACTATGCGTCCTCGGTGGCCGCAGCTATCGCGGCTTTCCTGGGCGCACCCAGTCCCGTCGCGGCCCCCGACGATTTCCGGGCTTTGGTCTTCGGCACCCCATCCGACATGCTGCCGCAACCATCCGGTCTTCATTCCTTCGCCGCCGGCGGCCTGTCCGTCTGGCGCGGCACCATGGCCGACCATCAGGTCGCCCTGCGCTTCGACCATGGCCCCCTGGGCTACCTGTCCATCGCCGCGCACGGCCATGCCGATGCGCTCGCCATCGCCCTCGACCTCGATGCGCAACCGGTGCTGGTCGATCCCGGCACCTACCTCTATGGCTCGGGCGGCGCCTGGCGGGCGTGGTTCCGCTCCACTCCGGCGCACAATACCCTCAACCTCGGCGGGCAAAGCCAGAGCACCATGTCGGGCGCCTTCAACTGGTCGCACAAGGCCAGTGCACGTCTCATCGCGCAAAACCCGGCACCCGCCTGGAGCCTCGCCGCCGAGCATGACGGCTATGAGCGTCGCTTCGGTGCGCGCCACCAGCGGCAGTTGCGGCCGGACGGCGATACCATCACCGTCCATGATCGCCTGATCGGCACAGCCCAGGATGCCGAAATCGTGTTTCAACTGGCCGTCGGCCTGGTTGCCGAGCACACCGGCAACGTGGTGACGGTGAGCCGCGACGGCGCGCCGCTGCTCCGCGTCACCCTCCCCGACGACAATGTGACGATCGAGGTCGGCGGCGATCGTCCGGGCCTGGGCGGCTGGGTTTCGCCACGCTTCGGCGTCAAGGCGCCGGCACCGCGCATCGCCTGGCACGGCAGGGTCGATGCGGCTGGCGTGGTGTCCGTCCTAAGCGTCCTCCAGCATTAACTAAGCTTTAGCAATTAAGGGGTTTTGGCCCCACCGATCTGGCATTTTAGCGGCGCTGCGGAGGGCCTGTCCCATACCGCTCGCCAGCCCTTCCCCACGCCACCAGGGAGCAGATGCAATGATCGCCGAATTCCTCGCCAAAGTTATGGACAAGCTGACGGTTGAGAACATGGCAACAGCAGGCCTGCTGTTCCTGACAGCCTTCGTCAGTGCGTTGATCGCTTACTGGCGGACGGTGGAAAAGAAGTCCTTCGCCGATTTCTTCGAATTTGCGCTGCCCAAGGAAGTGATCCTGCACCCATCGGCCCGCGCCGATGCCTTGTTCTGGATCACCAAGCGGCTGCTGATGCCGTTCCTGCTCATCCCATCCGGCGTAATCTTCGTTTCGGCGGTGGCCTTTGCCACCAATCAGGGCCTGGGCGCGCTGCTCAATATCCACGAACCCCTGATCGCCGGTCCCGCCGGCCCGGTCGTGGTGATCGCTTTCACCATCACCATGCTGCTGGCCTATGACCTGTCCTACTATCTCTATCACGCCGCCCAGCATCGGTTCCCGCTGCTGTGGGAACTGCACAAGGTGCACCACTCGGCCGAGGTGATGGTCGGCATCACCAAGGACCGGGTGCATCCGCTGGACGATCTGCTGAACCGGATGTGGGACGGCGTTATCCCCGGCATCGCCTTCGGCATCTGGACGCTGATCGCGCTCGATCCGGTCGAAGTGACCATCTTCGGCATCAATGTCTACGTCATCCGCAATATCCTGATGATGGACTTCGTCCGCCACACCCATTTCAAGATCTCGTTCGGCCCGCTCAACAACGTCGTGCTCTGCCCCCACTGGCACCAGCTGCACCACAGCGTCGACCCGCGCCACTACGACAAGAATTTCGGCCTGCTGTTCTCGTTCTGGGACCGGATGTTCGGCACCCTCGTCGTCCCGCAGCCGGATGAAGACTTCAAGTTCGGCCTGATGGATCGCGACGCTCACGAGTATCAGTCGCTGTTCGGGCTCTACATCCTGCCGCTCAAGAAGATGGGCCTCATCGTCGCCCGGGCGTTGCGTCGTCGCCCGATCAGCAAACCTGTCGAGGGCAGCCAGCCATGAATATGCATGCACCGGTGGCGACCATGCGCGCCGACCGGCTTGAGGTGATCACCGACGAGGCACGCCTCGCCGAGATTGGTCCAGCCTGGGACGCGCTCTGGGCCCGAACCGATAGCCTCATCTTCCAGAGTCACGCCTGGATTTCGGCCTGGTGGCAGACCGTGCCCGATCGGGATATCAGGCACCTGCGCATCGGCCTGGTCTGGAACGGCGATCGCCTCGACGCCGTGATGCCGCTTTGCGTGCACAAGCGGCGTGGCCTGCGTTTTCTCGAATGGGCCGCCAATAGCTACAGCGACTACGAGGACATCATCGCGGCCCACGACTGCCCCGCAGAAACGCTGCAGCGGCTGTGGACGTCGCTGACCGCCCTCGGCGGCTACGACATTGCCCTGCTCAATCGCCTGCGTCCCGATGCCCGGGCGCATGATCTGCCGGGCAGCAGCGTGCGGCCGGCCTTGCTGCCAAACCACCGCAGCGAGATCAGCCACCGGGTGACGGGCACCTGGTCGTCAGGCAAGGCCTGGTTCGACAGCCAGTCCAAGAAGGCCCGGCAGAATTACCGCCGCAAGCAGGCCACCCTGGCCGAGTTCGGCGCTCCGCAATTTCGCCTGCTGGGACCTGACGAACCGCTGCGCCCGGTGCTGGAGCGGCTATCGGCGCTGAAACGCCAATGGCTGGACGCGCGCGGCCGCACCTCCAATCTCTTCGAGGAAGGCGAGGTCGCTCTATCGGCGCTGGTGGAGGCACTGGCGCGCGCCGGCCTGTTGCGCCTTTTCGTTGTGGAGGTCGACGGCCTGATCGTTTCCATCTCGATCAATTTCGAGCAGCATGGCAGCCTGATGGCCTTCGTCACCAGCTACGACCCGGCCTTCGAGCGCGGCTCGCCGGGGACGCTGCTGATGTCCGACTACATCATGTGGGCCTTCGACCATGGGCTCCACACGGTCGATTTCCTCTGCGGCGCCGAGGCCTTCAAACAGCGCTTCGGCACCGCCGCGGTGACCTTGTCCACGCTGGTAGCGCCAGGGTCGCTGCGCGGCCGAGCCGTCCTTGCACTGGACGGCGCCCGGCACGCGCTGGCGCAAAGGCGTCGGGCAAAGCAGGTCAACCCACCTGCAGACGACTAGCCGCGATACCCCACATCGATAACGGCCTTGCCGCTGGCAAAGCGCGAGACGCAGGCGCACATGCGGTTGCCCTCGTGCTTTTCCTCGGCACTGAAGAACACATCGCGATGGTCGATAGGGCCGTCATGCTGAACGATATCGACGGCGCAGAGCCCGCATTCGCCGCGCTGGCAATCGTAGATCATCTCGACGCCAGCCCCGAGCAGGGCTTCGAGCAGCGTCTGGTCTGGCCGCACCGCCACCGAGCGGCCCAGCCCCTGCACTTCGACGCTGAACGGTCCTTCGGCAAAGAGCCCGCTATCGCCGAACACTTCGTAGCGCAACCGGCCGAGCGGACGGCCCGCGGCGGCCCAGGCGGCCTTGACCGCGTTGAGCATGTCGATGGGCCCGCAGACATAGAGTTCGCCATCGGCAGGCAGGGCGGCAATCTCTGCCGCCACATCGATGCGCCCGCCGGCATCGCCGGCATGGACAGCAACCGATTGGCCCAGTTCGGCTTCGAGCCTATCGGCAAATGCCATCACCGAGCGGCTGCGGCCACCATAGGCCAGCCGGAACGGAACGCCGCGGCGCTGCAGCGCCAGCGCCATGCCATAGATGGGCGTAATGCCGATCCCGCCGGCCATCAGCAGATAATAGGGCGCGCGCCAGGCCAGCTCAAAGCGGTTTTCGGGCACGGTGAGTTCAATGGCTGCGCCGACCCCGAGACCCCACATGAAGCGCGAGCCGCCGCGGCTGTTGTCATGGTGCTTGACGGCGACGCTGATACGACCGGCCGGCGCCGGCAGGCAGCTATAGGTCCGGATTGCCTGTCCCTCGTCCAGGCTGACCTTGAAGTTGCTATGCGAGCCCGGATCGAAGCGCGGCAGCACGCCCTCGACGGCGAATTCGAGCAGCCGGACATCGTCCGCGATCGCTTCTGCGCGAGTCACGATGCCCTGGCGCCATTCTTGTCTGTTGCGCATGACGCTTCTCCTATTCGCCGACCAGGGCCAGCGCGCGCACGCGGCGCAAGAGGCTCCGATCCTCGGCGATAACATATTCGAGGTTCTGCCGCGCCAGCCGCGCATGCTCGCGCGCCAGCGCCTCGGCCCGGCCGCCCTCGCGCAGTTCGATCGCGTTGACGATCGCCTTGTGCTGCGCCTGCCCCACCAGCAGCGACTGGCGAAAGGCCGGCACATCGGCCTGCTTGTCGAGAAAGGCGCTGGGTGAGGCGAAGGGCAGCCGCGTCACCCGCTCGATCTCGTGCCGGATGGTCTCGCTGCCGGAAAGGCCCGCCAGCGCCGTGTGAAAGGCGGCATTGAGCTCGACATAGCGTTCAAACGCCATGTCCTGCGGCCGGTCGCGCACCGTCTCATCGAGCGCGCGGACCAGCTCCTGGATCGCCTTCATCCGGGCGGGCTGCACCCCGCGTTCTGCCGCCAGCCGCGCCGCCGGTGACCGATCGGGGTGGGCCTGCACCAGCCGGACCACCGCCTGCGCCACATCGAACAGGTCCACCGGCTCGGAACGGGTCACCCGCACCCGGGAGAAATCGAGAAACTCGGTGAGCAGGCGGCTGAGCCGGTCGCTCTCACGCACGATCAAGCCGGCGAGGAGCCGCTCGTCATCACCCGCGTACTTGCTGCGGGCCAGCTGTTCCACCGAACTCCGGATGGACGCCAGCGGGTTCTTGATCTCGTGCGCCAGGGAGGCGCTGAGCGCGGTCACCGCTTCCAGGCGCTCCGCCCGAAGCTGCAGCTCGGCCACCCGCTTCGAGTCGGAAATATCGGTGAACACCGCGGTGACCGACCGGCCGCTCTGTCCCGGCTGCTGGAAGGTCGTGGTGTTGAGGCCGATCGAGAACTGGCGGCCCACGCCGTTGTTCACCGCCGCTTCGCCCCGCTGAACCCGCCGCCCCTGCTCCAGCCCTTCGACCAGCGCCGACCAGAGCGCCGGCGATCGCTCCCGCACCACCGTCAT
>CBFGMY010000001.1:0-56926 GCA_965650055.1 uncultured Devosia sp. | reverse complement strand
GCGGGTATCGTCGTCGCTGCCGGGGCGATTTGTCTCGGCTATGCCGGCTGAAACAAACTCCTATTGACGGCTAGGCACAATCCTATGCAGATGTCGCCCCCATGAGTGATATCGCCTCCTTCCGCCAATCCGTCGAATCTTTCATCTCCGCCCGCGGCTGGACGCCGACCCGCTTCGGCCGCACCGTTGCGGGCGATCCATTGTTCGTGTTCGACCTGCGCGAGGGCCGCGAACCGCGCTCGGATACGCGGGCCCGCATTCTCAAGGCCATGCAGGATTTCGGCGATGGCGAGACCCAGGCGCCGCTGCGCGTTGGCGTGGCCGGCCTCGGCAATGTCGGCGCCACCCTGGTGCGCATCCTGCAGAAGGACGGCGCCGAGCTCACGAAAAAACTGGGCCGGCAGCTCGTCGTGACGGCCGTTGCCGCGCGCTCGCGATCCCGCGACCGCGGCATCGACATTTCCGGGCTCGACTGGTTTGACGATCCGGTGGCGCTCGCCAAGTCCGACGGCATCGACCTCTTCGTCGAGCTGATCGGCGGGGAAGACGGTCCGGCCTTCGCCGCCGTGAAGGCGGCGCTCGAAATCGGGCGTCCCGTGGTCACGGCAAACAAGGCTCTGCTTGCCAAGCACGGCGTCACCCTGGCCCGCATGGCCGAGGAATCGGGCGCCCAGCTCGGCTTCGAGGCGGCTGTCGCCGGCGGCATCCCCGTCATCAAGACGCTGCGCGAGGGCCTGGGCTCTGCTCGCATCGCCAAGGTGTTCGGCATCATGAACGGCACCTGCAACTATATCCTCACCCGCATGGGCAACGAGGACATCAGCTTCGCCGACTGCCTCAAGGATGCGCAGGCTCTGGGCTATGCCGAGGCCGATCCGACCTTTGACGTCGAGGGCTTCGACACCGCACACAAGCTGTCGATCCTGGCGACGCTGTGCTTCGGCTACGAGATCGCGCCCGACCAGATCCGGGTGGAAGGCATTTCCCGCATCACCCAGCACGACATCAAGGTCGCGGCCGAACTCGGCTACAAGATCAAGCTGCTCGGCATCGCCCAGCGCACCGATGAAGGCATCGAGCAGCGCGTGCACCCCACCTTTGTGCCCAAGGGCTCGGCCATTGCCGGCGTCGACGGCGTGATGAATGCGGTGGCGCTCGAAACCGACCATGTGCACGAGCTCCTGCTCGCCGGCCCCGGCGCTGGCGGCCCGCCGACGGCCTCGTCGGTCCTGTCGGACATTCTCGACATCGCCCGCGGCACGCGCGTGCCGCCGTTGGGCGTGCCGAGCGAGGAATTGCTGCCCTACAAGCAGGCGCCGATGCGCGCCCATGACGGTGGTTATTACATCCGTCTCAACGCCAAGGATGTGCCCGGCGCGCTCGCCGCCATTGCCAGCCGCATGGCTGAGCACGCCATTTCCATCGACTCCGTCATCCAGCGGTCGGATTTGAACGCTAAGGCGGTGGCACCGGATGGTTCGCCCACCCGCACGGTAGTGATGATCACTCAACAGACTTTGGAATCAGCCGTGCGTGAATCGCTTGCGCAGATCGCTGACGACGGGTTTATCGTGGGTGAACCGCAGTTGATCCGGATCGAAACGCTCTGATATCCCCTGCGGGGCAAATCGGGCCCCCGGGAGGAATGATGAGACTGAGCAAGGTCGAGGGCGACAAGAGCCCCGCCAATCTCCACCGCAGCCTGACCCTGGAACTGGTGCGCGTTACCGAGCGCGCCGCCATCGCCGCCGCCGAATGGCGCGGCAAGGGCAACGAGCAAGCCGCCGACGAGGCTGCCGTCAAGGCGATGAAGGCTGAGCTCGACAGCGTCGCCATTTCCGGCCGTATCGTCATCGGCGAAGGCGAGGAAAACGAGTGCGATGAGCTGTTCATCGGCCAGTCTGTCGGAGCCGGGCAGGGCCCCGAGGTCGATATCGCTGTCGATCCGCTGGAGGGTGTCACCCTCTGCGCCAAGAACCAGCCCGATTCCATTGTGGTCCTCGCAATGGCCGAGCGCGGTGGCCTGCTGAACGTCGCCCGCAACGTCTACATGCACAAGATCGCCATCGGCGCCGACTATGCGCCCGGCACCGTCCATATCGACTGGACGGCCACGGAAAACGTCAAGGCGCTGGCCCAGGCCAAGGGCGTGCCGCTCAGCGAAATCACCGCTATCGTGCTCGATCGCCCGCGCCACGCGGGCCTGATCGAGGAACTCCGCACCACCGGCGTCGGGGTCAAGCTGATCAGTGATGGTGACATTGCCGGCGTAATCCACGCGGTCAACACCGAGGATACCGGCATCGATATCTATCTGGGTTCCGGCGGCGCACCCGAGGGCGTCCTGGCCGCTGCGGCCCTGCGCTGCATCGGCGGCCAGATGCAGGGCAAGCTGATCCTCGACACCCAGGCCAAGCGCGAGCGCGCCTTTGCCATGGGCATCGAGGACCCCAACCGCATCTATGACGCCAGCGAACTGGCCTCGGGCGACGTGCTGGTGGCCGCCACCGGCGTCACCGACGGCACTTTGCTCGAAGGCGTCCGCCTGCGCCGCAATTCTGTCCAGACCAGCACCATCGTCATGCGCTCCTGGAGCCAGACCGTGCGGTGGATCAAGGCGAGCCACGCGCGGTAGGGGGTGGGGGCCCCCTTGTCCTCCCCCGCCTGCGGGGGAGGGGGACCACGCGCAGCGTGGTGGAGGGGGGTGCCAAATGCACGAACCCCGCTTCTCCCGTCCGCCCTGGCGCAAGCTGCTCCCCTCTCCACCGCCTGTCGGCGGTCCCCCTCTCCCGTAAACGGGAGAGGAAAGACGGAGGTGCCGCGAGGTTCAGCCCCTTCCCAGCATCCCCCAAATCGCCTACCTCTCCCCCATGCTCGATGCGCCGCGCCCTTTCCTCGATGTTGCCAGGTCGGTCACCGGCCGGGCGTGGATCGACCGGCTGGATGGCACGACGACCCGCATAGCGACGGCCATCTCGCAGCGCACGGGCATTTCCGAGATTCTTGCCCGCGTGATCGCGGCCCGTGGTGTCGGCCTCGATGAAGCCGAGACCTACCTGGAACCCACCATTCGTGGGCTGATGCCCGACCCCTCCACGCTATCAGCGATGGACGCGCTGGCTGACCGTCTGGCGAAGGCTATCACCGACAACGAGGCCATTGCGCTATTCGGTGACTACGACGTTGATGGCGCCTGTTCCTGCGCGCTGATGGCGCGCTACCTGCGCCACTTCGGCATCGAGCCGCAGGTGCATATTCCAGACCGCATCTTCGAGGGCTACGGCCCCAATATCGCGGCCATGGACAAGCTGATCGATGCCGGTGCCACGATCATCATCACCCTCGATTGCGGCACCACCAGCGACGGCCCCATCGCCCATGCGCGGAGCCGGGGCGCCGATGTGCTGGTCGTCGACCATCACCTGAGCGATCACGCGCTGCCCGAGGCCACGGCTTTGGTCAATCCCAACCGGCCCGACGACATTTCGGGGCTCGGCTATCTCTGTGCCGCCGGGGTCACGTTCATGGTGCTGGTGGCGGTCAACCGCACCTTGCGCCAGCGCGGCGATACCGGCCTTCCGGACCTGCTGAAACTCCTCGACCTGGTGGCGCTGGCCACGGTCTGCGACGTGGTGCCGCTCACCGGGCTCAATCGCGCCTTTGTGGTGCGCGGCCTCGAAGTCGCCCGGCGCGGCGACAACAAGGGCATAGCCGCCCTGGCTTTGGCAGCGCGGCTCAGCGGCCCGATCAGTCCTTATCACCTGGGCTTTCTCATCGGCCCGCGCATCAATGCCGGCGGCCGCATCGGCAATGCCGCCATGGGCACGGAACTGCTGACCATCGACGACGAGCATCATGCCCTCGCCCTTGCCGCGCGGCTCGATGAACTCAACACCGAACGCCAGCGCATCGAGGTGGAAGCCGTGGAAGAGGCGGCTGCGGTCGCCGAACTCGAAATCGGTAGCGGCGAGGGGCCGCCGGTGCTGGTGCTTGCTTCCGCCAATTGGCATCCGGGCGTCGCCGGCCTCATCGCCGCCCGCCTGCGCGAGCGCTTCGAGCGGCCCACCTTTGCCATCGCGCTGGGGCCCGACGGCGCCGGTACCGGCTCGGGGCGGTCCATGCCGGGCGTTGATCTTGGCCGGGCCGTCATCGAGGCGGTGGACCGCGGGTTGATCGCCAAGGGTGGTGGCCACGCCATGGCGGCCGGCGTCACCATCAAGGCGGGGCAGCTCGGCCCGTTCCGCTCCTTCCTCGCCGAAGCGCTTTCAGTGGATGTCGGCGCCGCGCGAGCAGCCACCGCGCTGTCGGTCGACGCGGCGCTGACCGCCCGCGGCGCCAGCCTCGATCTGGTGCATGATCTGGAGCGGGCAGGGCCCTTCGGCGCCGGCAATCCCGGACCGGTCTTCGCCTTCCCCGCCCACCGGGCCAAGTTCGCCCAGGTTGTCGGCAAGGGCGGCCATGTGAGCTTTGCCCTCATCTCGGAGGACGGCGCCCGCCTCAAGGCCATTGCTTTCCGCGCCGCCAACACCGCCATCGGCGATGCCCTGCTGCGCGATGGCGACTCGGCATTCCACTTCGCCGGCTCGCTCTCGATCGACCACTACCAGGGCCGCGAACAGGTGCAGTTTCGCCTGACCGATCTGGCCAGACCCAAGGCCTAGCCTACGCTCCGGGCGGCGCTAGCCTATTGAAACTGCTGCTTGCATATCCATTTATGACCGCTAGAGTGTGGGTGTGGGCATGCTTGGGGACGCGCTGTTTTTCACCGCATATTGCTGTGCCACCGACGCTCAGATTGAGGCGGTCGCGCAAGCGCTGCCACCAGGTTATTAATTTGGATCAAGCGGCACGATGACCAAATCCGTAGCTGAAAACACCAATACCGGCGTAACGCCCTGGACCAGTTTCGCCTCATGGGCAGTCGAGCGCATTGGCGTCGCGCTGATCGGCAAACCCCGCCATGGCGCGCTGACCGTCATCTTCCCCAATGGCCGCACGCGCACCGTCGGCAATCCGGCAACCGGCGAACACGCGGTGCTGCGGTTGAACAATTTCCGGGTGCTGAGCGAAGCCATGCAGCGTGGCACCGTTGGCTTTGCCTCCGCCTATATGGCCGGCGACATCGAGGTCGATGACCTGACTGGGCTGTTCCGCTTCTTCCTGCAGAATCGCGACATGTTCGAGAATGCCAATCCGGGCTTCTTCCGCCGCGCGGCGGGCGATCTGCACTATCACCTGTCGCGCCGCAATACGCTCGAAGGCTCCAAGAAGAACATTGCCGAACACTACGACTTGGGCAACGACTTCTATGGGCAGTGGCTCGACCCCTCGATGACCTATTCGTCGGCGGTCTTCACCTCCGGCGACCAGAGCCTCGAAGAGGCGCAACTGGCCAAGTATCGTCGCGTCGCCGATATGGCTGGGGTGACCGAAGGTTCGTCCGTGCTCGAAATCGGCTGTGGCTGGGGCGGCTTCGCCGAGACCGTGGCGCGCGACTACAAGGCCAACCTGCGCGGCATCACCCTGTCGGCCGAGCAGCTCAAGTTCGGGCTTGAGCGGCTGGCGCGGCAGGGGCTCGATCAATACGCTACGCTGGTTTTCGAGGATTACCGCCACACCGAAGGCCAGTACGACCATATTGGCTCCATCGAGATGATCGAGGCGGTGGGCGAGGACAACTGGCCGAGCTACTTCCAGACCATCCACGATCGGCTGAAGCCCGGCGGCACTGCGTCCATCCAGGCCATCACCATCAACGAGGCCGATTTTGACGGCTATCGCAGCGGTCCCGACTTCATCCAGCGCTACATCTTCCCGGGCGGCATGCTGCTGACCAAGACGGTGATGAAGGAGTTCGGCGACAAGTACAATCTCGTGCTGGAAAACGTCGAGACCTTCCGCCTCAGCTATGCACGCACGCTCAAGCTCTGGCGCGAACGCTTCCTCGAGCGTTGGCCGATGATCGCCCCGCTTGGCTATGACGAAGAGTTCAAGCGCAAGTGGGTCTATTACCTCAGCTATTGCGAGGCCGGCTTCACCGAAGGCTCGATCGACGTCGGCATCTATCAGTATCGCAAGCCGGCCTGACGCCGAGCCACGGTCAACGACATATCGGAAGAGGCGGAGCCGGCGCTCCGCCTTTGCTTGTGGCGCGAACGGATAACATGACTTGACGCCTCATCTTAATGGCCGCTAGGAAGACCCGAACACCCGTTCGAGGCCGCCATGACCGCCAAGTTTCTGACATCCCTCGTTTTTGCTGCCCTGGCCGTGTCGCCGGTGGCCGCTTCCGCCGAGCCGTGGAGCTACACCGACGGCACCGGCAATACCGTGACGCTCGACGCAGTGCCCACGCGGATCATCGCCAGCCAGGACGCCGCTGCCGGCCTGATCCCGCTCGGCATTCGCCCGGTCGGCATCTATGCCGATAGCCCCGTTGCCGACGCCAAGGCCCTGCAGGGTCTCGATCTCACCGGCATCGAGATCATCGGCCAGGCCTGGGGCGAGGTGGATATCGAGAAGGCGGCGGCTTTGGCCCCCGATCTCGTCATCGCCGAATATTGGCCGCTCGACAGCGCCTGGAGCGGCGGCGAGGATGTCGTCAACGCCCTGAGCCCGCTGGCTCCCATCACTGGCGTCCCCCAGGGCGACTCCATCCTCGCGCTCATCGAGGATTATGAAGCGCTGGCCACCGGCCTCGGCGCCGACCTGAGCAAGCCGGAAATCGCCGCGGACAAGGCCGCCTTCGAAACCGCGCTCGCCGCCTTCAAGTCCGCCACGGCGGCCAAGCCCGACCTCACCGCGCTGGCCGTCTGGGCCGGTGACGACGCTCTTTATGTCGCTGCGACCGCCGGCGCCGCCGAATTGGTGGATTTCAAGAGCTGGGGCCTCAACCTCATCGACCCCGAAATCGCCGACGATCGCGGCTATTGGGAAACCCTCTCCTGGGAAAATACCGACAAGTATCAGCCGGACCTGATCCTGGTAGACAATCGCCAGGCCGCCACCATGGAAACCGCCCTGGCGCAGCCGACCTGGACGCTGATGAAGGCGGCCGAGGCGGGTGCCGTCGCAGACTGGCCGGCCTTCTGGCTGCGCAACTATCGCGCCTATGCCGCTGAGCTGGATAAGCTCACGGCGGCCATCAGCGCCGCCGACGAGAACCTGACGCAATAGGCATGGGCGAGACGCCAGCCAGCGCCATGAAGACCAGGGGGGCCGCACGCGCGTTCGGTCTCCTCTGCCTTGTCATGGCGGCAGTGCTCGTCGCCTTCCTCTCTATCACTGTCGGTGCCCGGCCGATCACGCTCGAAACCGTTTGGTCGGCACTCACGGCCTACGATCCGACCTCGACCGATCACCGGATCATCTGGGACCTGCGCCTGCCGCGGACCATCATTGGCCTCGGCGTCGGCGCCGCCCTGGGTCTGTCCGGCGCCGTGTTGCAGGGCGCCACGCGCAACCCGCTGGCCGATCCCTCCATTCTGGGCATCCATTCCGGCGCCGCCGTCTTCGTCGTGCTGGGCGTTGCCGTATTCGGCATCACCCAGCTCAGCCTCTATGTCTGGCTGGCCTTTATCGGCGCCGGTGTCGCCATGCTGGTGGTCTATGCGGTGGCCTCGCTCGGCCGCGAGGGCGCGACCCCCATCAAGCTGGCGCTGGCTGGCGCGGCCATGACAGCCGCCATGCAGTCGGTCACGTCAGCGGTCCTCCTCACCAGCCCGCGTACGCTCGACGAAATCCGCTTCTGGCAGGTGGGCTCGCTGGCCGGACGCGATATGGACATCCTCGTGCAGGTGGCCCCGTTCCTCGCTACCGGCATCGTGCTGGCGCTGGCCAGTGGCCGCATGCTCGATGGACTTTCGATGGGCGAGGATGTGGCCCGGGCGCTGGGCCAGAATGTCGGCCGCTCGCGCGCCATAGCCGGGCTCGCGGCCGTGATCCTCTCCGGTGCCGCCACCGCCGCGGCGGGCCCCATCGCCTTTGTCGGCCTCACCGTGCCGCATATGGCCCGAGCCGCTACCGGCCCCAACTATCGCTGGATCCTGCCCTATTCCATGCTGCTGGCGCCCATCCTGTTGCTGTCAGCCGATGTCATCGGCCGCGTCATCGCCCCGCCGGGCGAAGTGCAGGTGGGCATCGTCACCGCGTTTCTCGGCGCGCCGGTCTTCATTGCCCTGGTGCGGCGCCGCAAGCTGGCGACGCTCTGATGTCCTCGCTCGACGCAGCCATCACCGTCCGCCACATCCGCCAACGCCTGGCGGCCCGCCGCCGGCTGGTGACGCTGGCTTTGCTGGTCCTGCTGGCGCTGACCTTTGCCGCCGCGCTCTATCTGGGGGACTATCATGTGCCCGCCGGCGAAGTGGTGCGCTCCCTGCTGTCGCCCTTCACCGGTCACGTCGACAAGGGCATCGACTTCATCGTGCTCAATGTGCGCCTGCCGCGCGCCACCCTGGCGGTACTCACCGGACTGTCCTTCGCGCTGAGCGGGATCATTTTCCAAACGCTTCTGCGTAACCCCTTGGCCAGCCCTGACATTATCGGCATTTCGCACGGCGCCAGCGCCGCGGCGGTGTTCTGCATCATCGCGCTGGGCCTGTCGGGCGTCGCCGTGTCGCTCGGCGCACTGGCGGGTGCGATCCTCACCGCCCTGGTCATCTACGCCCTGTCATGGCGCGGCGGCGTCACCGCCTATCGCGTGGTGCTGATGGGCATCGGCATGGCCGCCATCATGTCGGCGATCATGTCCTATCTCTTCACCCGCGCCCGGCTCTTCGAGGTGCAGCAGGCGCTGGGCTGGCTCATCGGCAGCCTCAATGCCTCGAGCAGCGCCGACATTGTGAGCCTCGCAGTTGCGCTGGCCGTATTGCTGCCCGCCACGGTGTTCCTGGTCCGCGCGCTCGACGCCATGCAACTGGGCGACGACACCGCCACCGCGCTCGGCGCCCGGGTGGAAATGGTTCGCCTGGGCCTGATCGTGGTCGGCGTGGCCTACGCGGCCTTCGCTACGGCCGCTGTCGGCCCGGTGACCTTCGTGGCCTTCGTCGCCGGTCCCATCGCCCGCAACCTGCTCGCCGGCAGCGGCAAGGGCTTCGTGCAGGCGGCCATCGTCGGGGCGCTGGTGATGCTGGGCTCCGACCTCGTCGCCCAGCACGCCCTGCCCATGGTGCAATTGCCGGTCGGCGTCGTCACCGGCGTCTTCGGCGCCGGCTTCCTGCTCTGGCTCCTGGTCGTGTCGAACCGGGCAGGGAAGGTGAACTGATGGCGAGCTGCGGAACTATCAGTAGACCTCATCCTGAGCCCGTCGAACCACGAGGTCGTGGCAGGATTTGCGTGCCCGACCTCGTGCTTCGACAAGCTCACCATGAGGTCTTGGAGAGGATCGCGAAATGACCATTGACCACCAGCTTCTCGCCGCCGGCATGGATCTCGGCTATGGCGACCGCAAGGTCGTTACCGACCTCAACCTCACCATTCCGCCGGGCAAGCTCACCGTCATCGTGGGCGCCAATGCCTGTGGCAAATCCACCGTGCTGCGCGGCCTGGCGCGGCTGCTGGCGCCTACGCGTGGCGCGGTCTATCTCGATGGCAAGCCCATCCACCAGATGTCGACCCGCGAGGTCGCCACGATCCTCGGCGTGCTGCCGCAATCGCCCATCGCGCCCGACGCCATTGTCGTCGCTGACCTCGTCGGCCGCGGCCGTTATCCGCATCAGGGCTGGTTCCGCCGCTGGACGCCCGAGGACGATGCCGCCGTCGCCGAGGCCCTGCGCGCGACTGATACGCTCGACATCGCCGACCGCCCGGTCGACGAACTCTCCGGCGGCCAGCGCCAGCGCGTCTGGATCGCCATGGCCCTGGCGCAGCAGACCGACGTGCTGCTGCTCGACGAGCCCACCACCTTCCTCGACATCAACCATCAGGTTGAAGTGCTCGACCTGCTGACGGACCTCGTCAAGCACAGCGGCCGCACCGTGGTCGTCGTCCTCCACGACCTGAACCTGGCCTGCCGCTACGCCGACCACATCGTGGCGATGAAGGCGGGGACGCTGGTGGCCGAGGGACGGCCGGCGGAGGTGATGACGGAGGCGGTGGTCGCGGATGTGTTTGGGATGGCGTCACGCGTGGTCATCGACCCGATCTCGGACACGCCGATGATCGTGCCGATTGGCAGGCACCATGTGGGGCTGGAGAGCGCCTAGCCACCTGACTTTTGCTCAAGATCGGCGCACTCTGCGCATCGGCCTACGAAGAATCGGGTGAGGACCATCTTGGGGGAGAGAAAGTCGCGCACGGCGAGGCTGCTGGCTAGCCAGCCGGTTTGCACGTATTGCGGGACTTCCCCCTCAACGTCACGGGATCACTGTCCTCCAACTGCCATTTTCGACGGCGCACACCGCCCTCCCAACTTGGAATTCGGTGCTTGCGCCGAATGTCATGATGGGACGCGCGGTATCGATAAGGTCGCCGCCGTTGTTAGCCGTATCTTTCCTGACCCCACAACGGAACAGGGCCGCGCTGACGTTCTGCATCATGTGAAAGCCCTGTTTGCGTGGAAGCCTGCGTTTGCGAGCAACATGTTCTCTGTTGGCGACCAAGAGACCAGCTATAGAGGTGCGCCAGCGCACCAAATGCGTATGGGGCCGAACAGTCCGCTGCACCCCGTTATGGATGCATTCGCGGCGAGAGTCGGCTTGGCACTCCATCGTGAAACATCGGGGAATGTTGTTGGCCAGGAAGCAGGGGTTGCTGCTCATTGGTTGTCCAATGCACGATTGGACGAGAATACAGCCATCAATGAGATGCTCGAAAGCCTCGGACATCCTCGATCGCTTCGGCAAGGCGCGTGGCATGTTGCAGATCAGTTTCGATACTGGACGGCGATCGCCGATGACGACGAAGCGCTGTTCGCATGCTTCGCAGCATTTCGCGAGGCTTTCGGGATTGTGGCGTTTGTTGCGCCGGATCATCGCCAACTGGAGGGCCGCGGTGAGCTCTTTCGGCCAGGGTTCCTAAAGGGCTTCGAGATATAATCTCGGCCGCTACGCCTGTAGCACCCTCAGCAGTTCATTGGGCGCCCGCTTTGGTTTGGGAGGAAGGTTCCTGGTACGCCCACGGGGAATCGAACCCCGCTCTGCACCGTGAGAGGGTGCCGTCCTGACCGATAGACGATGGGCGCGGACCTAGGAACTTCTGGCTTAGTCTATGTCATTCCGCTCGGGGAGGGAATGGTACGCCCTAGGGGAGTCGAACCCCTCTCTGCACCGTGAAAGGGTGCCGTCCTAACCGATAGACGAAGGGCGCCTAAGCGCTGGTGGTCGTATAGTTGGGTGATTTGTGATGCGCAACCCCCTGTTGGCGCAATCGGGATTTTTTTAACAGCCCGAGAAGGTCACGGGGCGGTTGTAGCCGCGCGGCCGGTCGCGCACGTCGACATGGATGAACTGCCGGCCCGGATAGCAGCCCAGCCCGCCCACGCTGCCGCTATTGAGCGCAAAGGCGATAAGCTGGCTCTTGTCGACGCCCGGAATGTAGAAATCGGCGGCCATGCACTTGGTGTGGTAGGAATTATCGGCTCCGCCGGCTGCCGAATTGTGCTGGTCGTCGCGATAGCCCGAATTCATGATCACCTTCTTGCCGAAGTGACCCTCGAATTCCCAGATGAGAAACCGCAGCTTGGGCGTGATGCAGAACGCGTTGACTTCGCGGCTCGAGACGAACGTGCCCCAGTCGTTGCGCTTGCCGGCATAGCCCGCGCCGCTGGAACTGGCGAACATGGCCAGCGGCGCGCAGGCCGCCAGCATGAATGCGGTGATCACCAGGGCGGCAATGGATCGGGCAGTGGTATGCATGGCGGCTTCCGAGGGACCGCCTGTTGCCTTGGCGCAACAGGCAATGGCCCGTTCTGTGAAGTCGCTAAAATACCAGCGGTTTCGCTAACCACCGGCTAAGCGCGACGGTTAGCGAAACGCTAACGCTGTGCCCGGTTGAGCCCTACCACTTGCCGGTATTGGGCATGGACAGCCAGGGTTCCTGCGGGGGCAGGGTGCCGTCCTGGATCAGCTCGACCGAGATCCCGTCCGGCGAGCGCACGAAAGCCATATGCCCGTCGCGCGGCGGGCGGTTGATGACGACGCCCATGTCGCTCAGATGCTGGCACAGCCCATAGATATCCTGCACGCGATAGGCCAGGTGGCCGAAATTGCGCCCGCCGGTATAGTCCTCGGGGTCCCAGTTATAGGTCAGCTCGACTTCGCCGCCGGCATCGCCGGGCGCCTTGAGGAAGATCAGCGTGAAGCGCCCCTTCTCGTTCTCGGTGCGGCGGACCTCCTCCAGCCCCAGTCCCTCACAGTAGAAGCGCAGGCTTTCCTCGACATTGGTCACCCGAACCATGGTGTGCAGGTATTTCATGGCACTTCTCCTCATTGGTGAAATCGTTGCAGGTGGCCTAGCAAGCCATATCGCGCGCCGCAACCGGTGCAATTCCAAACAAAGTCTTAACAACCGGCCTTGAATCGGACAGAGTATGACAGGTGTCTTGTGGAGTACCTCGCGGCGGCGAGGCGAGTAAAAAGGGCTTTGGGACTATGGGGGCCAAGTTCACTGGCGAAGGCGACGACGGGGCGATGCTGTCCGCAGAGACAGGATCGGCCAATCGCGGCGACGCCCTGTCCTCGGCGGATGCCGGGCCCGACGCGACGATCGAAGTCTCCGGCGCCATCAAGTGGTTCGATGCCGGCAAGGGCTTCGGTTTCATCGTCCCTGACAATGGCATGCCCGATGTGCTGCTGCATGTGACCTGCCTGCGCCGCGACGGCTACCAGACGGCCTATGAGGGCGCGCGCATTGTTGTCGAGGCGCTCAATCGCCCAGGTGGCCTGCAGGCGTTCCGCATCGTCTCGATGGACGAATCGACCGCCCGCCATCCCGCCCAGATGCCAGCGCCGCGCACCCACGTGGTGGTGGAACCGACTTCGGGCATGGTTCGCCTCGAGGTGAAGTGGTTCAACCGCATCCGTGGCTTCGGCTTCCTCTCGGCCGGCGAGGGCACGCCCGACATTTTCGTCCATATGGAAACCCTGCGCCGCTTCGGCATTACCGAACTCCGCCCCGGCCAATATGTGCTGGTGCGCTATGGCAATGGCCCCAAGGGCCTTATGGTCGCCGAAATCCGGCCCGACGGTTGGGGCGACGCTCCGTCTTCCCACTAGGATACGCCTCATGACCATGTTTGCCCAAGGCCTCGCCCCGGTGCTGCGCCGCGCCGCGGTGGCAATGGCCGTTGCCGTCGTGGCCCTGCCACTGGCCGCCTGCAGCGATGAGGGCAAGCTCATGCTGCACTCATCCACCGGCGATTACAGCTTCAACGTAGAGGTGGTCGACACACCCGAATCCAGGGCCAAGGGCCTGATGTTCGTCCAGGAACTGGCCGATGACGCCGGCATGCTGTTCGACTTCAAGGAAGAGCGGGAAGTGTCCTTCTGGATGCGCAACACCTTCATCCCGCTCGATATGATCTTCGTCGGCGCCGACGGCGTGGTGAAGACCATCCACGTCAACGCCCGTCCGCACGATGTCACTTCCATTCCCTCGGAAGTGCCGGTGCAGTTCGTGCTGGAAATCCCGGGCGGCCGCTCGGTGGAAATCGGCCTCAAGCCCGGCGATACGATGGACCACGCGCTGGTCGGCAAGGCTGCCAACTAGAGCCGGTGGATGACCATGCAGTCGATGACGGCCCATAGATGCAGGCTGGCGCCCGTCACCACAAAGACGTGCCATAGCGCATTCTGGAACTTGAGCCTCTCCCACAGATGGAAGACGATCCCCAGCGAATAGGTGATGCCGCCGGCCAGCAGCAGCCACATGGTCGTCGCCGGCAAGGTCTGCGCCAGCGACTGAAACACCAGCACGCCGCTCCAGCCGATGGCCAGATAGAGCGCGATAGCTAACCGACCGAAGCGTTCGGGCACGATGAGCTTGAGCGCCACCCCGACGAGGGACGCGCCCCACACGAAGGTCGTCATCAGCACCCCAGCCGTGGTGCCGCCCAGCACGGCGAGGAAGGGCGTATAGGTCCCGGCAATGAAGAGGAAAATGGCTGCCTGGTCGAACCGCGCCAGCAGCTTCTTGATGGGCGAGACCGGCCACAGGTTATAGGCCAGCGAAACGCCCAGCACGGCCACGAGCGAACCGACATAGACCACCAGCGCCGGCGCAACTTCGGGCGCGGTTTCGAGAATCGCAAACGCCAGCAGGATCGAGCCGGCAGCAATGGCGACGACCAGCCCGAGCACGTGGACGACGCCGTCCACCACCAGCTCGGCACGAGTGAACGGCCGCTGTTCGCGGCTCCACCAGGAATATCGCGTCGCCAATTTCTGCACGGGCATCTCCTTGTCCCCAACTGTTGCGCAAGGAAGTGACCAGATTATTGCAGAGCCGCGGTCGTTCCAGCATATCGTGAGGCCAACTCAACGCATCTGGTGAATAACCGGTTGCCCGACAAGACACGCGCTTGACGGGTAACGTCACCGTTACTACTGCAGCAGTGAACCGCTACGGATTTTCCATGCCGCCCATTGCCGTCCTGGTCGCTCTCGCCGATCCAACACGTTGCCGCATCATTGAAATCCTCCACCAGGGTCCCCAGCCTGTGCACGTGCTGGCAGGGTCGTTCGACATCAGTCGCCCGGCAATCTCGCGCCATCTGCGCGTGCTCAAGCAGGCCAGGCTGATCAGCGAGAAAAAGACCGGGCGGGAGAACCGCTATGCCCTCCATGCCAACAGGCTGAAGCCCGTGCGCGATTGGCTCGACGGGGTGCAGGCGACGACGGCAAAGCCGGAGGCCAAACAGGTGGTGGCCAAGCAGGTGGTGACCAAAGCCGTCCGGGCTGCCGCCAAGCCGGTGGTGGTCCCTACGACTCCGCAGGCACCGGCGCCGCAGCCAGCGCCGAAAGCGTCTTCCCAGATGGGCTTCGATTTTTAGTCCCGGTATTCCACGCCCAATTCCTTGAGCGCCCGCCACGCCACGCGGCAGGTTTGCGGCCGGTGACCGGGCGCATGCAGCAGGACCACGTCGGGGATGCCGGCAACCTTGGCCACTTCCAGCTTTGCACCCGTATCGGACACGTTACGGATGATGCAGTTCATGCGGACATGACCGAAGGTGATGGTGGCTTCGATGGCCGTATTGCGGCGCGGGGCAATTCTGCGCTCGAGCCGCAGTGCCGACTTGCCGGCGAGGAGGGTAGTAATATCACGCATGCCGATCAGCTAGCGGTCGCCGTCTTGCCGAAATCTTAAGGCGCCGCGGCCAGGGTGAAACGCCGTTAGCGGCACCCCAACCGGCTCCATGCAATTTTAGCAAGCTCCCTCCGCCCCCTCCGCCCGCTCCGCCTCGGGGATATTGTCCGCCTCGAGCGCCGGGGTGACATCCCCGGGCTCGCCTGGCAAGGGCACATCATTCCTGTCGGCTGCGCCCGCGGCGGTGGGAGGGCCTTGGCGGGTCATTTCGAGCCCAGCAGGGAAATGCCAGGGGCAGCGTCCCCTGCTGCCCGCCGGTCGACTACATGTTGGCGTAAACGGGACCCTCACCGCCCTGTGGGGGGACCCAATTGATGTTCTGGTTGGGGTCCTTGATGTCGCATGTCTTGCAGTGGACGCAGTTCTGCGCGTTGATGACGTAGGTCGGCACGCCCTCTCGCTCGGTCCATTCGTATACGCTGGCGGGGCAGTAGCGGGTCGAGGGGCCGCCGAAGACCTCAAGCTCGGAACGCTGCTGCAGGGCAGGGTCTTTGAGCTGGAGGTGGCTGGGCTGGTTCTCGTCGTGGTTCGTGTTGGACAGGAACACCGATGACAGGCGGTCGAAGGTCAGCACGCCGTCCGGCTTTGGATAGTCGATCTTGCTGTGCATCGCCGCCGGCTCCAGCGACTGGGCGTCGGTCTTGCCGTGCTTGAGCGTACCGAAGAGCGAGAAGCCGACCAGCTGGTTGAGCCACATGTCAAAACCGCCAAGGCCGACGCCAAGGATGGTGCCGAATCTGGACCAGAGCGGTTTGACGTTGCGGACCTGATAAAGGTCCTTGCCGATAGGGCCGGCGCGCCAGCTGTCCTCGATGCTCGTGACATCATCGTTGGCTCGGCCTGCGGCAATGGCGCTGGCGATCTGCTCGGCGGCCAGCATGCCCGAATGCACCGCATTGTGGCTGCCCTTAATGCGCGGAACGTTGACGAGGCCTGCCGAGCAGCCGATCAGGGCGCCGCCGGGGAAGGACAGCTTGGGAACGGACTGATAGCCGCCTTCGGTAATAGCCCGCGCGCCATAGGACAGGCGCGTGGCACCCTTGAAGGTCCCGGCGATCGCCGGATGCGTCTTGAAGCGCTGGAATTCCTCGAAGGGGTAGAGGTAGGGGTTTTTGTAGTTGAGGTGCACCACGAAGCCCACGGCAACGAGGTTATTCTCGAGGTGATAGAGGAACGAACCCCCTCCGGTCTTCATATCCAGCGGCCAGCCGAAAGAGTGCTGGACCAGGCCCGGCTTGTGGTTCTCGGGGGCAACCTCCCAGAGTTCCTTGAGCCCGATGCCGAATTTGGCCGGCTCGCGATCCTTGTCGAGGGCAAAGCGGGCGATAAGCTGCTTGGCCAGCGAGCCGCGTACACCTTCGCCGATCAGGGTGTACTTGCCCAGCAGCGCCATGCCGCGCGTGTAGTTGGGGCCGGGCTCGCCATTCTTCTCGATGCCCATGTCGCCCGTGGCGACGCCCGCGACAGCGCCCTTGTCGTCGTAGAGGACTTCCGCAGCGGCAAAGCCGGGATAGATGTCGACGCCCAGTGCCTCGGCCTTCGCGGCGAGCCAGCGACAGACCTGGCCCAGCGAGACGATGTAGTTGCCATGGTTGTTCATCAACGGCGGCATCAGGAAGTTCGGAATGCGCAGCGCGCTTTTCCGGCCCAGTACCATGAACCGATCGTCGGTGACGGCGGTCTTGAAGGGATGGTCGGTCTCATCGCGCCAGCCTGGCAACAGGCGGTCGATGCCCGAAGGATCAACCACGGCACCCGACAGGATATGGGCGCCGACTTCCGCGGCTTTCTCCAGCACCACGACGGACAGGTCGGGGTTGACCTGCTTGAGCCTGATAGCCGCGGCGAGCCCGGCCGGGCCCGCGCCAACGATGACGACGTCGAACTCCATGCTTTCGCGTTCGGGCAGATCCGCCAGCTCAACCATTCAGCCTTGTCCTAATGCGTTCAGTTCGCAACCATGGCTGCAACCAGTTGCTGGAGCGTGATTGTCCCCAGTTTGCCGCCGTGGTCGTCAACGACGACCGCGACCTGCTTATCAGACGATAGCAGGGCCGACACGGCCTTTTCCAGTACCGTCTCCGCCGGCAGTTCGATGCCGGATGAAGTATCGGCCTGCTGGCTGGAATCCATGATCGTCTGAATCTGGACGACCTTGCCGCGGTTCACGTGATGCACGAACTTGGCGATGTATTCGTCCGCGGGCCGGAGCACGATTTCCTGCCCGGTGCCCTGCTGGATGACCTCACCATCACGCAGGATGGCGATGCGGTCGCCAAGCCGGAGGGCCTCGTCAAGATCGTGGGTGATGAAGACGATGGTCTTTTTGATCTCCTTCTGGAGATCGAGCAGGATGGACTGCATGTCGACCCGGATGAGCGGGTCAAGGGCGGAAAAGGCCTCGTCCATCAGCAGGATAGGGGCATCGTTGGCGAGGGCGCGGGCCAGGCCGACGCGCTGCTGCATGCCGCCCGACAGCTGGTTGGGATAGCGCTCCTCGAAGCCCTTGAGGCCGACGCGCTCGAGCCAGTGCATGGCGGCTTCCACCTGCCTGCTGCGCGGCACGCCTTGCAGCTCGAGGCCGTAAACCGCATTTTCCAGCACGTTGCGGTGGGGCAGCAGACCAAACTGCTGAAACACCATCGCCGTCTTGTGCCGGCGGAACTCTCGCAATTGCTTGGGCGACATCTTGCAGACATCGACCCCGTCGACGAGCACTTCGCCGACGCTGGGGTCAACCAGCCGGTTGATGTGGCGGATCAGCGTCGACTTGCCCGAGCCCGACAGGCCCATGATGACCTGGATACATCCCGCGGGCATTGCGATGTTGATGTCGTTGAGGCCAAGCACATGCTTGTGGTCCTCAAGAATTTCCTTCTTGCTCATGCCGCTCTGCAGCAGCGGCACGATGCGATCGGGGTTGGCGCCGAAGATCTTGGACAGCCCCTTGATTTCGATGCCGTAGCTGGGCGTCGATCCGTCAGCCATGCGCCTGCTCCCGATGCTTCTGAATGCGTTGCCCGAAAGCCTGGCTGATACGATCGAAGATGATGGCGATACCGACGATCGCCAATCCGTTCAGGATGCCCATGGTGAAATACTGGTTGTTGATGGCGCGCAGCACGGGCTGGCCCAGGCCCTCCACGCCGATCATCGAAGCGATCACCACCATGGCCAGTGCCATCATGATGGTTTGGTTGATACCGGTCATGATGGTGGGCATGGCCAGGGGCAACTGGACGTTGATCAGCTTCTGCCACGGCGAGGATCCGAACGCGTCGGCGGCCTCCAGGACCTCCTTGTTGACCAGGCGGATGCCCAGGTCGGTAAGGCGGATGATCGGCGGCACGGCGTAGATCACGACGGCGAGCAGGCCCGGCACGCGGCCGATACCCAGCAGCATGACCACGGGGATCAGATAGACGAAGCTCGGCAGTGTCTGCATGACGTCCAGGATGGGACTGATGACGCGCTGGACCCGGTTCGAGCGCGCCATGGCAATGCCGATCGGAATGCCCAGGACCAGCGAAATCAGGGTGCAGACCAGGATCATCGAAATGGTCCGCATCGTGTCTTCCCACATATCGAAATAGCCGATGAGCAGGAGGGTGGCGACGGAGCCGATAACGATCTTCCACTGGCGACTGGCCGCCCACGCCAGCGCGCCGACGACGAGTATGAAAATGGGCCACGGCGTATTCAGCAGCAGCCGCTCGGCATAGATGAGCAGCAGCCGGAGGGGCTCGAAGGCTTGCTGGATTGGGTCGCCCCAAGCGCGGGTGAAGCTGCGAAAGCTGTCGTCGACGGTCATGCGAAGGGTTCGCAGACTGTCATCGTCCAAATGTGGAAATGCCCAGAACCAATCCATTCCGATCCCCCGTCCTGTTGTCGATGCCCTCAAATCCTGGCGGATCCGAAGAGCCGCCAGGACATTTCAGGTTCGGATCAGCGATGTGCCTAGAGTGCTGCTTCGATCTTTGCGGCGGCCTCTGGCGAGACCCAGACGCTCCAGATGTCCTTGTTGTTTTCAAGGAAGTACTTGGCACCATCTTCGCCGGTCGCCTGGTTGTCGGTCATCCAGGACAGGAGGTTGTTGACGATCTTGTTGGACCAGGACCGGGTGCCCAGATAGGTCATGACCGGTTCGCCGGCGCGTTCGGCAAAGGCGGTGGTGGTGACGGTCAGGACCTTGTCGGAGACCCATTCGTTGATCTTGGGATCGGGGCAGTCGGCGTTGGAATTGCAGCGCTTCCATTCGTCGGCGTCGTGTGCGGCGTCGAAGTTCAGCTTGACCATGGGATAGCGACCAAGGATCGCGGTCGGCGCCCAGTAATAGCCGAGCCAGCCCTGCTGGTTTTCATAGGCACGGGCAATGGAGCCGTCGAGGCCCGCCGCCGAACCGGTGTCGATCAGCTCAAAGCCGGCAGCCTCGGCGCCGTAGGCTTTGAACAGCTGGGTGGTGACGACGGTGCCGCCCCAGCCCTGCGGGCCATTGAACACAGCGCCCTTGCTTGCATCTTCGGGGGCCGGGAAAAGCTCGGGATGCTTGAGGGCGTCGCCGATGGTGATGATATCAGGATGCGCATCGGCGATGTATTGGGGCATGAACCAGCCCTGTACCGCGCCGTCGGACAAGGCCGCGCCGGTGGCGACCAGCTTGCCTTCTTCGAGGCCGCGGCCGATGACTTCGGGAACGAGATCCACCCAGGCTTCCGGAGCAATGTCGGGCTGGCCGCGCTCCGCCATGGAGGTCAGGGTGGGGACGGTGTCGCCAGAAATGACCGAAACAGTGCAGCCATAGCCAACCTCGAGGATGAACTTGTCGAGGCTCGCAAGAACCTCCGCGCTCTGCCAGTTCATCGACGCGATGGTCACGTCGCTGCAGTCCTGGGCATACACGGCAGCAGAACCCATGGTCGCCAGACCGAGGGCGAGACAGGTCAGTTTGATGGAATGCTTCATTGCTTTCTCCCACGACGCCGGACAGACCGGAGCGCCGCCACACGAGATCCCGCTTCTATGGACTTGCCGAGTGGGGATCGCATCCCGGCTAGCTCCTCCTAGGTATCGGTGGCCGGATTTTTCTCCGGCTCGTTGGAAGCGCCGATGCGCCGCGGGCAGCAAGCCTGGCAATTCTGTTGCGGTCGCCCGCCTGACGGCGGTCGAGAGCAAGCTCTGAATGGCTCCAAGGCCAGAAGTCCTGGCTAGTGGGCTGAGAATTCGGGATATCCCTTTTCGCGGCCGTGCTTGCTGCTTGGGTTGAGCTTAACGGCGGGAGGGGAAGAAAATAGGATTGGTGCGACACCTGCGCGGTTGTTTCGAGACATAGCCGCCGGCATGGACCTGCCGGGTCTCGATCACTGGTGCGGCAGACAACCGGGGTCTTACGGCTTGCGACTGAAGAGGCCCACTGGCGCAGCGGCAGTAGCGTCGAACGTTCGCTTCGCCTCAACGACCTGCGCCTTGTTGAGCCGCATCCGTGCGACGACAAAGGCGACGATGGTGAGTTGCACAAGCGCAATGAAGACGGCGAGCGAGGAGGGCCCAAACCACTCCACGGCCACCGCGGCCAGCGATGGCCCGAGGGTGGAGCCGATGCCATAGAGCAGAAGCAGCCCACCGGAGACCTGCACATACTCGCTGCGGTCGGCCACGTCGAAAACATGGGCCGAGGCGACGGCATAGCTGGGCAGGATAGTCGCTCCAAACAGGGCCGCGACGATAAGCCAGGGCCCGCCCAGCTGGGGCAGGATGGCGACGGTCACGCAGGCGATCGATGCCGCCAGGGTAATCCCGATCAGCACGTGGCGGCGGTCGAACCGATCCGACAGCTTGCCCAGCGGCCATTGGGCCAGGGCACCGCCGGCCACGACGGCGCTCATGAACTGGGCCGCCGACGCCAGGTCACCCGTCTTGGCGAGCGCAAAGACCGGGCCGAGGGCCCACAGCGCGCTGGTGGCCAGGCCAAGCAGGAAGATGGCCGTGGTGCCCGCCGGCGACAGCTTGAACAGATGCAGGGGGCGAAGTCGCACCAGCTTTGGCGGCTGTGGCGCCGGCGAACGCGACAGCGCCAGCGGCACGGCGGCACTGGAAATGACGATCGACGCGACCGAGAACAGCATGAAGGACGAGGTATCGTAGAGCGTCACCATCATCTGTCCGACGGCGGTCGCCACATAGTTCAGAGCGACGTAGATCGAGATCATCGTTCCGCGTGTCGAGGACGTCGCCCGGTCGTTGATCCAGCTTTCGATGATGAGGTAGAGACCGGCCAGGCATATGCCGGTGATGAAGCGGAGCAGGGCCCAGAATTGTGGCTGCGCCAGCATGGGATAGCAGAGCGACACGGCGGCGGTAATCGATACCAGGGCGGCGAAGGTGCGCGTATGGCCGACGCGGCTCAGCAAAAGCGGAGTGAGCAGGCAGCCCGCGACGAAGCCGAGATAGTAACTGGAGCCCAAGAGGCCCAAATCGATTGCCGAGAACCCTTCCATGCCGCCGCGAATAGGCAGCAGCATCAGCTGCAGGCCATAGCCGGTGACGAACAGGACTTCGCTGATCAACAGCGCCGACAGAAGCAGGTACGGTGACTTCGCGTCGGACGGGTTGGACAAGTGGATTCCGATCTAGCGTTCGATCACCAGGTCGCTGGTGGGCTTGGAACAGCACAGCAGCATCATGCCGGCGTCGATTTCGCGCTGACGGATACCACCCTGGTGGTTCATCTCGATCGTGCCCGAAACCTTCTTGGACTTGCAGGTGCCACACAATCCCTGGGTGCAGGAAGAGGGCAGCCGCATCCCGGCGCGCTTTGCTGCCTCGAGCACCGTCATATTATCAGGGACGTCGATGCTGCGGCGGGTCTTGGTGAATTCGACCTTGAACGTCCTGACCGTCTCCGGCGCGTCGAGCGCGATTTCGCCCTCGATCGCCTCGGCCTGTTCGGCGGCGGACAGGGTTTCGAAGTTGAAGCTTTCCTCGTGGTGGTGCTTCATGTCGAAGCCCGCGTCGTCGAGCATCTTGCGCACCGCGGCCATGTAGGGTGGCGGGCCGCAGACGAAGATTTCGCGGTTCATGAAGTCCGGTGCGATCAGCTTGATCTGGTCCAGCGACAGGCGGCCCGTCAGCCCGCTATAGGCCGCCAGTGGGTTGGCTGCCTCGCAGATCGGCACGAACTTGAAGCTGGGCGACATTCGCGCCATCAACTCCAGTTCCTCGCGGAAAATGATGTCGGTCACCGTGCGGGCCGAGTGGACGAAAACGATGTCCTTGGGCTCGGCAAGGTCGTGATAGGTCCGCGCCATGGACATCAGCGGGGTGATGCCGCTGCCGCCCGACAGGAAGAGGTAGCGCGATGCCGGGTGGGCGAAGCAGGTAAAGCTCCCCATCGGCCCCAGCGCCTTGACCGACATGCCGGGCTTGAGATTGTCATGCAGCCAGTTGGAGACCGGTCCATTCGGCACGCGCTTGACCGTGAGCGAAATGGCGTTGGGCCGGGTCGGGGCCGCCGAGATGGTGTAGCAGCGGTGGATGGTCTCGCCGCCGATCTCGAAGGCATAGGTCATGAACTGACCCGGCTGAAAGTTGAAACGCCCGGGCGTGGCCGGCGTCAGCACGAAAGTCTTGACGTCATGCGTCTCCTGCCGCACGGCGCGGCAGACCAGCGTATCGTCGGCCTCGCTATCCCAGAGGTTGGATGCGAGTTCGAGCCGGTTCGCGTCGCCCAGTGACGAAGTCATGCTCAGGCACCCAGATGTGCGGCCATGCGGCCGATGTACCAGCGCTGGAATTTCTCCACCAGCATCTCGGTATTGGGGGAGTATGGGCCGGGCTCATAGGCGGGGTTCTCGGCGCCGCGCTGGCACATTTCCACCAGCGCCGCATCCTGCTGGTTGGTGGCCGTCCACACCTCGATGAGGTTGGCAATGTCGTAGTCGACGCCTTCCACGGCGTCCTTGTTCACCAGCCACTTGGTGCGCACCAGGGTATGCCCCTCGTCCAACGGCAGCGACGAGAAGGTGACGATGTGATCACCCAGGAAATGGTGCCAGGAATTGGGCTGGGTCCAGAAGGACAGGCCGCCCAGCTTGGCATTGGTGAAGGCGCCCAGCGGAATGCGGCAGGCAGCGCGGGTATCCATGGTGTGGCTCTCGCCGTTGCCGTCGAGCGGCAGGCGCTCGGTGCGGAAGCCGGTGACGCGGCTATCGAGCTCCTCGATTTCGCGAGAGGGCAGGCCCATGCTTTCCCACTCGGCATGGCTGGTCTTGCGCAGGGCGTCGTAGCGCTGGGCATTTTCGAGGTCGAGCGGGTCCATCTCCTCGGGCGCGAAGCCGAAGCCATAGGCAAACAGCGGCACCGTCAGCTCGGGATGGTTGGCCTCGCAGTGGTAGCATTCGCGGTTGTTTTCGATGGTCAGCTTCCAGTTGCCCTTCTCGATCAGGTCGCTCTGGTAGGCAATCTTGGTTTCGCGCACCTTGTGGGGGGCGATATAGGGCCCCATGCGGGCGGCAACGTCGTCGAAATCCTCAGGCGGATTTTCGGCGAGGCAGATGAAGAGCAGGCCTTCGAGCGAGCGCAGATGCACGGGCTTGAGGCCCTTGCAGGAGGCATCGAAATCGGCGCCCATATGCGGCGCATGCATCAGGCGGCCGTCCAGGCCATAGGTCCACGAGTGGTAGCGGCAGACGAGGTTGCCGACCGTGGCCTTTTCCTCGTCGATCAGGCGGGCACCACGATGGCGGCACACATTGTGGAAAGCGCGGATTTCATTGTCGTCGTCGCGGATGATGAGGACCGAGGCCTTGCCGATATTGACGGTGGCGACATCGCCCGGCTCCGGCACGTCGGGCTCGACGCCGACATAGATCCAGTGCCGATAGAAGATGGCTTCCATATCGGCCTCGAACACCTCGGGCGAGGTGTAGAAGGGCGCATCAAGACTATGGCCGGGCTTGCGACCATGGACGAGCGCTTCCAGTGTGGGGGCCTTATTGAGCATGCAGATCTCTCCTCAACCGAGATAAGGGCAGCGTCCTCGCTTTTTGCCGCTTTGTCTTGATGCAGGGCGACAGCTGCTTTAGATTTTGCGACATTATCTTGCCGGGGGCTGATGTGCCGCGTTCGAGTCCGCAGGTGTTCGGCTTCATGCTCACCGAACAGTTCTCCATGATCGCCTTTACGGCCGCGATCGAGGCATTGCGACTGGCCAATCGGGCGACCGGCAGGCCGCTCTATGCCTGGCATTTGTATTCTGCCGACGGCAAGACCGCCGTGGCCTCCAACGGCGTGGCTGTCGGCGTCGACAGGTCGTTTCGCGACGCGCCCAATATGGACGCAGTGGTCGTTTGCGCAGGTGTGGACGTGCAACTGGTCGACCACCGCGATCTCATCACGGTCGTGCGGCGGCTGAACAAGTTTGGTGCGGAGCTCGGAGCGGTGTGTACCGGCACCTATGTGCTTGCCAAGGCCGGATTGCTCGACGGCTTCCGCTGCACCATCCATTGGGAAAACAGGCCCGGCATTCAGGCGGATTTCCCCGATCTCGATATTGGCGACGAGCTGTTCGAGATCGACCGCGACCGCTTCACCTGCGCGGGCGGCGTGGCCGCCGCCGACATGATGTTGTCGCTGATCAAGCGTGACCACGGCGAGGTCGTCGCAACGGCGGTCACCGATCAGCTCATCCTGCACCGGGTGCGCGAGGCCAGCGAACGGCAGCGCATGGATATGCGCACACGACTGGGCGTTGCCGATCCCAAGCTGCTGCGCGTCATCGCGCTGATGCAGCGCGCGATCGACCGACCGCAGACCATGGAGGAGTTCGCCCGCAGCGTGGGCGTCTCGCCACGGCAGCTCGAGCGGCTGTTCCTCAAGCATCTGGGGACGTCGCCGAACCGGCATTACATAAAGATCCGGCTCGATCACGCCTGCCAGTTGCTCCGGCAGACGCGCATGCCGATTCTGGATGTCGCTATGGCCAGCGGCTTCAGCTCGGCGTCATACTTTTCGCAGAGCTATCTCGACCATTTCGGCCATACGCCCAGCAACGAGCGCAAGGCGGCGGTGTAGCCCTCAGCTGACGGGAAGACGGTCGAAATCGACAATCTCCGCCCGGTGGCCGGTTGCGGCGACGAATTTGAGCAGTTCCGCGCTTGTGAGGGAAACGGTGGCCGTATTGACCAGCGGATGCACCGTGATGCGGGGCTTGCTCATCATGTCGGCGGCGAGCACCAGCTGCACGGCCTGGGCTTTGTCGTTGATCAGCGCCAGCGGGCTGACCGAACCCTGAACCACGCTCAGCGCCTCGAGCAGCGTCTCGCCGCTGGCAAAGGAGAATTTCTTGGCGCCGACATGGGTGGCAAGCGCCTTGAGATCGAGGCGACGATCGGTGGGAACGCAGACCAGCCAGAGACCACCCTTGGCGCCCTTGAGCAGCAGGTTCTTGGTGTGGACGCCTTCGAGGGCGCTCCAATAGGGCAGGGCCTCTTCGACCGTGTGAACGGGGGGATGCTCGATGGCGACCGGGGTGATGTCCAGTTCGGCAAGCAGGGCGTCGAGAGCGGCGCGGGCGTCAGTCATAGGAAAAGCCTCAGGTAGGAATTCAGTCGGGCAGGGTGCCGTTTTGCGCCAGAACGTGGCCGGCAAGATAGAGCGATCCGCAAATCAGCACGCGGGCATTGTGGACGCTCGCAGCCTGTTCGAGCGCTGACCGTATGGACCCTTGCGGCTGCGCCGGAAAGCCCGCCGCGGCGCCCGCCTTGGCAATGGCCTGCGCGGGATGGGCGTTCTTTTCGCCGGGAATGGTCAGCGTCAGCACCATCTGGGGTTTGAGCGGGCGGAAAGGTTCGAGGAAGAGCGCGGGATCACGCGTATTCATCATGCCCATGATCAACACGAGCGGACGCTCGGGCAAGGCGGCAATGCTGCGAGCGATGGCCGCGGCGCCGTGGGCATTGTGGCCGCCATCAAGCCAGACCTCGTGGCCTGATGGCAGCAGATCGCGCAGACGGCCGTGCGTGATGGGCTGCATGCGAGCGGGCCAGACCACGTGGCGCAAGCCGCGCGCGATGGCGTCGTCACTGACAGGCAGGCCGAAATGCCGGGTGGCGGCGATGGCGAGGGCGGCATTGTCGAACTGATGCGGCCCGGACAGGCCGGGTGCAGGGAGGTCGAGTGTGCCGGCCTGGTCGGCAAAAAGCAGGCGCTCGCCCTGGCGGCGGGCGGAGAAATCATCGCCCTGCCACAGCGGGGTGACGCCCAGATCGGCAGCATTTGTGGCGAGGACGTCATGCGCTTCGGGACGCTGGATGCCGATGACGGCGGCGGAGCCGCGCTTGAGGATGCCGGCCTTGGCATCGGCGATCTCGGCCAGCGTCTGGCCGAGGAATTCCTGATGGTCGATATCGATGGGGGTGATGATGGTGCCCAGCGGCCTGGTAACCACATTGGTCGTGTCGTAGCGCCCGCCCATCCCGGTTTCGAGCAGCAGGAAATCGGCGGGGGTTTCGGCGAAGAGTTTCAGCGCCGCGGCTGTGGTGATCTCAAACAGCGTGATGCCTTCGCCGCCGTTGAGCGCCTCGACCTGCTGCAGGGTTGCATTGAGGCGCCGGGTCGACACCAGCTTGCCGGCCAGGCGGATGCGCTCGTTGAACCGCACCAGATGGGGCGAGGTGTAGACGTGGACGCGCAGGCCGGCGGCTTCCAGAAAGGCGCGCAGATAGGCAATGGTCGAGCCCTTGCCGTTGGTGCCGGCGACATGAATGACTGAAGGCAGGCGGTCCTGCGGGCGGCCGAGGCGGTCGAGCAGGGGCTCGATGCGATCAAGGCTGAGGTCGATCAGCTTGGGGTGCAATCCGGGGAGGCGCTTGAGGATCGCGTCGGTGCGGGACAAGGCGGTCTCCAATCGAGCTGCAGCCCCCGATATCGGCACCGGGGGCTGCGGGTTTGCTGTCTGGCTGTTCGCTAGGCGGCCAGTTCGCCGTGCGGATCGAGCACGAACTTGACGGCTGCGCCCTGGTCAAAGGTCTCGTAGCCCTGGGCGGCGTCGTCCAGCGAGATGATGCGCGCATTGACGATGTCGGCGATGGGCAGGCGGTCATGCAGGATGGCCTGCATGAGCTGGCGGTTGTACTTCAGCACCGGGGTCTGGCCGGTGTGGAAGGACTGTGCCTTGGCCCAGCCCAGGCCGAAACGCAGCGACAGGCTGCCACTCTTGGCAGCAGCGTCGACGGCACCCGGATCTTCGGTGACATAGAGGCCCGGAATGCCGATGGCACCGGCAGGACGGGTGATTTCCATCATCTGGTTGAGCACGATGGCGGGCTGCTCGCCGCCGGAATGGCCGCGGGCCTCAAAGCCCACGGCGTCGATGGCGCTGTCGACTTCGTCCGAACCGGTGACCTGGGCGATCATGTCGCCGAGGCGGTCGCTCTTGGACAGGTCGATGGCCTCAAAGCCCATCTTGGCCGCGTGCGCGAGACGGTCCTTGTTGAAATCGCCGATCATGACCACGGCCGCGCCCAGGATGCGGGCGGAGGCTGCTGCGGCTAGACCCACCGGGCCGGCACCGGCAACATAGACCGTCGAGCCGACGCCGACACCGGCCTTGACCGCGCCGTGGAAGCCGGTCGGCAGGATGTCGGACAGCATGGTGAGGTCGCGGATCTTGCTCATGGCGCGATCGCGATCGGGGAATTTCAGCAGGTTGAAATCGGCATAGGGCACGGTCACGTAACGGGCCTGGCCGCCGATCCAGCCGCCCATGTCGACATAGCCATAGGCGCCGCCGGCGCGCGATGGATTGACGGTGAGGCAGACGCCGGTGTCCTGCGACTTGCAGCAGGCGCAACGACCACAGGCAACGTTGAACGGCACCGACACGATGTCGCCGACCTCGAGCATTTCGACGTCGCGGCCCTTTTCGATGATCTGGCCGGTGATTTCATGGCCCAGAACGAGACCGGGCTCGGCGGTCGTGCGACCGCGAACCATGTGCTGGTCGGAACCGCAGATATTGGTCGAGATCACCTTGAGGATGACGCCATGCTCGATGCGACGGCCATCTGGCGCCGCCAGCTTGGCATCCTCGATGTCACGCACTTCGACCTTGCCGGGTCCGACATAGACCACGCCACGATTCTTACTCATGTCCGTTCTCCTCGCTTCTGGTTATGGGCTGCCTCAGCATTCGGGCAGGTTGACCGCCAGTCCTCCCAGACTGGTTTCCTTGAATTTGGTGTTCATGTCTTCGCCGGTCTGGCGCATCGCCTCGATACAGTTGTCGAGCGGCATGAAATGCGATCCGTCGCCTCGAAGCGCCAGAGAAGCGGCGGCCACGGCCTTGGTGGCGCCGATCCCATTGCGTTCGATGCAGGGGACCTGGACGAGCCCGGCGACCGGGTCGCAGGTCATGCCCAGATGATGCTCGAGCGCGATTTCGGCGGCGTTCTCGACCTGCTCGGGCGTACCGCCCAGCACGGCACAGAGACCGGCCGCGGCCATGGCGGCAGCCGAACCCACTTCGCCCTGGCATCCGGCCTCGGCGCCCGAGATGGAGGCATTGTGCTTGATCAGGCCACCGATGGCGGCGGCGGTCAGCAGGAAATCCGCGACCTTGGCCGGATCGGCGCCGTGGCAATGGTCGAGATAGTAGCGCAGCACCGAAGGCACGACGCCGGCTGCGCCGTTGGTGGGGGAGGTAACGACCTGGCCACCGGCCGCATTTTCCTCGTTGACGGCCATGGCGTAGACGCTGAGCCAGTCGGAGGCGGCATGTGGCTGGCTGGAATTGGTGAGCTTTTCGGCCTGCAGCTGCTGATGAATGCGCCGCGCGCGGCGTTTGACTTTGAGGCCGCCGGGCAGTTCGCCATCAAGCGACAGTCCCCGCTCGATGCAGCCATTCATGACCGACCAGATATTGGCCACATCGGCTTCCACATCGGCATGGCTGCGCAGCTGGGCTTCGTTCTCGCGCTTCATGCTGGCGATGGAGAGGCCGCTGTCTTGAGCCATCGTGAGCATGCTGGCAGCGTTCTTGAACGGATAGGGCCAGCTGATATCGCCGTTGGTCGCGCTGGCTTTGGGCTGTTCGCGCTCCGCTGCCGTAACGACGAAGCCGCCGCCGATGGAATAGTAGGTCTCGCTCAGCAGCGTTTCGCCCTTGGCATCAAGCGCTGCGAAGATCAGGCCGTTGGCGTGGCCGGGCAAAGGCGGGCCATAGTCGAAAACGATGTGCCTGGCCGGATCGAAGACCAGGGGCGGCAAGCCGGCGCGTTCGAGCAGGTGGTTGACCTGGAGGTCGCGCAATTGCTGCTCGGCCCTGTCGATGTCGAGCTTGGCGGGAAGCCAGCCGAGCAAGCCCAGGGCAACGGCGCGGTCGGTGGCGTGACCCTTTCCGGTAAAGGCGAGGGAGCCATGGAGGCTGACGTGCACGCCAGCCGCCTGCTGGCCCAAAGGGGAATGCTGGAGCAGGTGAAGGAAGCTCGCCGCAGCCGTCATGGGCCCCATTGTATGCGATGAGGATGGGCCGATACCGATTTTGAAGACGTCAAAAACGCTTAGGAACACGGTACCGGGTCTCGCCTGCTAGGGGAGCGCGGTCGGGCGCCTGGATAGCGCCCGACAGGATTCAGGGCCGTCGTTACTGATAGATCGGGAAGCGGACGCAGATGTCCTGAACTTCGGCCAGGACGGCCTTTTCGACCGCAGCATCGCCTTCGGGGCCAGCTACGGCCAGTGCGTCAACGACCTGGAGGATCAGCTCGCCCACGCGCTTGAACTCGGCCTGGCCGAAGCCGCGCGTCGTCCCTGCCGAAGTGCCGAGACGGACGCCCGAAGTGACAGCCGGCTTTTCCGGATCGAACGGGATAGCGTTCTTGTTGCAGGTCAACCCGGCGCGTTCGAGCGCATGCTCGGCATCGCGGCCCTTGACGCCCTTGGGGCGGAGGTCGACGAGGACCATGTGGCTGTCGGTTCCGCCCGAGACGATGTTGAGCCCACCGGCGATTAGGGTCTCGGCAAGAGTCTGGGCATTGGCGACGACGTCCTGGGCGTAGATCTTGAAGCTCGGCTCGAGCGCCTCGCCGAAGGCCACCGCCTTGGCGGCGATGACATGCATCAGCGGGCCGCCCTGATTGCCGGGGAACACGGCCGAGTTGAACTTCTTGGCCAGTGCCTCGTCATTGGTGAGGATCATGCCGCCGCGCGGACCGCGCAAGGTCTTGTGCGTTGTGGTCGTGACCACATGGGCATGCGGCATCGGGTCGGGATAAACGCCTGCTGCGACGAGGCCGGCATAGTGGGCCATGTCGACCATGAGATAGGCGCCCACTTCGTCCGCCACCTTGCGGAAGAAGGCGAAGTCGATGACGCGCGGATAGGCCGAAGCGCCGGCCACGATCAGCTTGGGCCGCGTTTCGAGCGCCACGGCACGGACCTGATCATAGTCGATCAACTGGTTGTCTTCGCGCACCTGGTAGCTCGACACCTCGAACCACTTGCCCGACATGGTGACGGGCGAGCCGTGGGTCAGGTGGCCACCATGGGCCAGCGACATGCCCATGATGCGGTCGCCCGGCTGGAGCAGGGCGAAGTACACGGCCTGGTTGGCCTGGGCGCCCGAATGCGGCTGGACGTTGGCATAGTCGGCGCCGAACAATTCCTTGGCCCGCTCGATGGCGATCGTCTCGACCTCGTCGACGAATTCGCAACCGCCATAGTAGCGCTTGCCCGGATAACCCTCGGCATACTTGTTGGTCAGCACCGAACCCTGTGCCAGCAGCACATTGCGGGAAACGATGTTTTCCGAAGCGATCAGCTCGATCTGGTTCTGCTGGCGGCCCAGCTCACGGTCGATAGAAGCGGCAATGGCGAGATCGGTCAGGCCGCCCGGCGTCTTGGTGTGAAGCATTGTATCCTCCCCTGTGGGCGCTAGACGCCCAATTCGTATTCGCGACAGATGCCGGCAAGCAGGTGCCAGACGTGATCGGAGAACGAGTGCCAGACCTCGATGCGGAAGCGGGTTTCGGCTTCGCGCAACAGGATGATCTGGACCCGGTCGATAATGGTGCGGCGGGCTTCGCCCACAGCCATGGCGCCGACTTCGAAGGCAATGCTCGACTGCAGCGCGTCGGCCGCGGCCGGACCCTCGACAGCGATGCCGACTTCGCGATGGCCGATATCGACCAGGCTGTGGATCGTCGTGGCATAGAGCTGAGCGAAACCGGATTCGATGGCGTCGCGGTCGGCCAGTGGGGCGATCAGGAACCATTCGTCCGGACCGATGCAGGCGGCGAGACGCCCCCCGGTCGAGACCAGCCCCCCGATGGTCGCGGGCAGGTCGGCACCCCATACGGCCGATGCGGCCGCAAGGTTGGCGGGATCGATGCGCAGGTTGAAGCGTGCGGCGTTTTCCACCGAACGGATGCTGACCGGAGCATTCGCGGCGGCCAGTTGGCGGCCAACCAGAGGATGATGTTCTTGCATCATATGCTCCTTACGCGCTCAAACGCTTGTTTTCGGGGTCGAAGAACACCGTGCCGGTGACCTGGGCGCGCAGCGTGCCTGAGGGCATCGGGATGTGCACGGTCTCGCCCATGCGGCCATTGCCGCCTTCGACCACCGCCAGGGCGATCGACCGGTTTAGCGCGACGCTCCAATAGGACGAGGTGACGTGACCGACCATCTTCATGGGGACCGGCTGGTTCGGATCGAGCACGATCTGCGCCCCTTCTTCCAAGATGGTCTTGGGGTCTTCGGTCAGCAGCCCGACGAGTTGCTTGCGATCAGTCTTGAGCATGTCGGGGCGGCTCAGCGAGCGCTTGCCGACGAAGTCGGGCTTGGCCTTGCCGATCGCCCAGCCGAGGCCGGCATCGTCTGGCGTCAGCGTCCCGTCGGTATCCTGGCCGACGATGATGTAGCCCTTCTCGGCGCGGAGCACGTGCATGGTCTCGGTGCCATATGGCGTGACGCCGTACTGCTGGCCGGCCTCGATGAGCTTTTCCCAGATGGCACGGCCATAACGGGCCGGCACGTTGACTTCGTAGCCCCGCTCGCCGGTGAAGCTCATGCGGAACAGGCGCGTCGGCACACCCGCGATCTTGCCCTCGGCGATCGACATATGCGGGAACGCTTCCTCGGACAGGTCGATGCCTTCGATCAATGGTGCCAGGAGGTTACGGGCATTGGGGCCATTGACGGCGATGACCGACCACTGCTCGGTGGTGGAGGTCAGCCAGACCTTGAGTTCGGGGAACTCGGTCTGGAGGTAATCCTCCATCATGTTGAGCACGCGGGCAGCGCCGCCGGTCGTGGTGGTCACATGGAAGCGGTCGGTCGTCAGGCGGCCGATGACACCGTCGTCGCGGATGAAGCCGTCTTCGCCCAGCAGAACGCCATAGCGGGTCCGGCCGGGCTGCAGCTTGCTCCACGGGTTGGTGTACATGCGATTGAGGAATTCGGCGGCGTCGGGGCCGACGATCTCGATCTTGCCCAGGGTGGAGGCGTCGAAAATGCCCAGCGAGTCACGCGTCGCCTTGCATTCGCGGGCCACGGCGGCATGCATGTCCTCACCCGGCTTGGGGAAGTACCAGGCGCGCCGCCACAGCGCGACCGGCTCGAAAACCGCGCCCTGTTCCTCGGCCCAGCTATCGATGGACGTCTTGCGGGTCACGTCGAACAGCCGACCGCGATTGTAGCCTGCAAAGGCGCCTAAGGTGGTCGGCGTGTAAGGCGGGCGGAAGGTGGTGAGACCAACCTGCGGGGCGGGCTTCTGCACGGCATCGGCGGCGATGACCAGGCCATTGATGTTGGATGTCTTGCCCTGATCGGTCGCCATGCCGTTGGTGGTGTAGCGCTTGACGTGCTCGATCGAACGGAAGCCCTCGCGCACGGCCAGGCGGATATCCTTGGCGGTGACGTCGTTCTGGAAGTCGACGAAGGCCTTGGCAGTGGACGTGTTCTTGTCGGTCGGCAGCTCGCGGCTCGACGTTCCGGTGAGGGCGACCTCGCCGGTGACGGCGTAGGCCGGCGCTGTGCCGGTAAAGCCCGCATCCGCTGCTGCGGCGAGACCAGCCGCGGTGCCTTCGGAAAGCGCCGTGGCGAGGCCGAAGTCACCGTTACCCGCGCCCGCGCAGCGGCTTTGCTCGACATGCTTGGACGGCAGGAAGACCTGGCCGTCCTCGCGCCATTCGAGTTTGCCCTGGGTATGGGAGAACAGGTGCAGGCTGGGGTTCCAGCCGCCGCTCATCAGCAGGGCGTCGCAGGCGAACTCGCGCGCCTGGCCTGAGCTGCCATTGATCGGCTTGGCGCGAACCGAAGATACGCGGAGGCGACCCTTGGTTCCGGTCACGGTCCAGCCGGCCAGCACGTCGATGCCCAAGCCCGTTGCCGTGGCCTTGAGGTCGGCCGGCACGTCGCTGCGGATGTCGATGATGGCGCCGACCTTGACGCCGGCACGCGCCAGGTCGAAGGCGGCCAGCCAGGCGCTGTCATGCGAGGTCACGACAACAGGATTGTTGCCGACCTTGACGCCGTAGCGGTTGAGATAGGTACGGGCAGCGCTGGCCAGCATGACGCCGGGGCGATCATTGCCGTCGAACACCAGCGGCTTTTCGATCGCGCCCTGGGCGAGCACGACCTGCTTGGCGCGGACCTTCCACATGCGCTCGCGCGGCGTGCCTTGCGGGGCCGAGGCGAGGTGGTCGGTGATGCGCTGGCAGAGGCCGACGAAGTTCTGGTGGTAGTAGCCGATCGCGGTGGTGCGGGGCAGGAGGGTGACATTGGCCATCCCGGCCAGTTCATCGACGCTGGCCTTGAGCCAGGCCCAGCCCGTCTTGCCGTCGATGCCGGCATCGGTTTCAGACAGCAGCGAGCCGCCCAGTTCGGCCTGCTCGTCGGCCAGCATCACCTTGGCGCCGGTGCGGCCGGCGGCAATGGCCGCGGCGAGGCCTGCTGGGCCCGAGCCCACGACCAGCACGTCGCAATGGGCAAAGCGGCTCGAATACGTGTCCGGATCAGGCTCGACCGGTGACTTGCCCAAGCCCGCGGTGCTGCGAATGATCGGCTCGTAGACCTTGTTCCAGAAGGACTTCGGCCACATGAAGGTCTTGTAGTAGAAGCCGGCCGAGAACAGCATGTAGAGCACGTCGTTGATGGCGCCGACGTCGCACTCCAGCGATGGCCAGTGGTTCTGGCTGATGGTCTTGAGACCTTGCGAAACCTCGATCACCGTAGCGCGGGTATTCGGCTCGACGCGGGCGGGGCCGTGATCGATGCCAAGCAGCGCATTGGGCTCTTCCGAGCCGGCGGACAGGACGCCGCGCGGACGGTGATACTTGAACGACCGACCGACCAGATGCTGGCCGCTGGCGAGCAGGGCGGAGGCGACCGTGTCGCCCTCGAAGCCGGCAACGGTCTTGCCGTTGAAGGTGAACTGCACAGGCTTGTTGTGATTGACGCGGCCGGCGCCGGGGATGCGGAAGTTGCTCATCAGCGAGCCCCCTCGGTTGCAGTCAGGTCCGGGCGCGGCTGGCCGGCCTTGTAGGTGAAGACGAACTTGTCGGTGACCGTGTCGCGGACCGCGTTGAAGAAGCGGCCGCAGCCATGGATATGGCGCCAGCGTTCGGCATGGATGCCGCGCGGGTTGGCGCGAATGAACAAGTGGTCGCGCCATTGCTCGTCGGTGAAGGTCGACGGGTCCTGCGGACGAGCAATATGCGCCTGGCCGCCATAGGTGAATTCGGCCTCTGGGCGCTCGGCATTGCAATAGGGGCAGCGGATGAGAAGCATGGCGGTCCCCTTAGTGCGCGACGGCTGCGGCGGCAGCTTCGTCGATCAGCCGGCCGGTGGTGAACCGCTCCAGCCTGAATGGTGCGTTGATCGGGTGCGGCTCGTCGCGCGCGATGGTGTGGGCGAAAACGTTGGCCGAACCGGGCGTCGCCTTGAAGCCGCCGGTGCCCCAGCCACAGTTGACGTAGAGCCCGGGAACCGGCGTCTTGCCGAGGATCGGCGAGCGGTCGGGGGTCACGTCGACGATGCCGCCCCATTTGCGCAGCATGCGCATGCGGGTGAAGATCGGGAAGATTTCGCAGATCGCGGCGACAGTATGCTCGATGAGCGGCAGGCCGCCGCGCTGGCTGTAGGACACGTATTGGTCGGTGCCCGAGCCGATGACCAGTTCGCCCTTGTCCGACTGTGAAATATAGGCGTGGACGGTGTTCGACATGACCACGCAGGGGAAGATCGGCTTGACCGGCTCGGAGACCAGCGCCTGCAGCGGATAGCTTTCGAGCGGCAGCCGCACGCCGGCTGACTCCATCACCACCGAGGTATGACCGGCGGCGGAGACGGCGACTTTCTTGGCCTTGATGAAGCCACGGGCGGTTTCAACGCCGATGACCTTGCCCGACGCATCGCGGCGGATGGCGGTGACGGGGCAGTTCTGGATGATGTCGACGCCGCGCGCAGCGGCGCCGCGGGCATAGCCCCAGGCCACGGCATCATGGCGAGCCACGCCGCCGCGGCGCTGCAGGGCCGCACCCATAACGGGGTAGCGGGCACCCGGCGAGATATCCAGGGGCGGGCAGAATTCCTTGGCCTGCTCGGCGGTCAGCCATTCGTTGTCGATGCCGTTCAGCCGGTTGGAATGGACGTGGCGCTTGAAGCTCTGCACGTCGTGTACATTGTGCGCCAGCATCATCACGCCGCGCTGCGAGAACATGACGTTGTAGTTGAGCTCCTGCGTCAGCCCTTCCCAGAGCTTCATCGAATGCTCATAGAGCATCGCGCTTTCGTCATAGAGATAGTTCGAGCGGATGATCGTCGTGTTGCGACCGGTATTGCCGCCGCCCAGCCAACCTTTGTCGATGATGGCGACATTGGTGATGCCGTGTTCCTTGGCGAGGTAGTAAGCCGCGCCAAGACCGTGACCGCCCGCACCGACGATGACGACGTCATACTCGGCCTTGGGCTGGGCGTCCGGCCATTGCGGCTGCCAGTTCTTGTGACCCGTCAGGGCATTGCCGAGCAGTGACGGAAACGAAAAGCGGGTCATCGCCTACCTCGAACGACTAGTGTTGAGGTATCATTGCGACATTATCGGCCGCAGCACAGAATGTTTGCGTCAAACGGATCGCACAAAAACGCCAAAGCTGACGGCGAACCCATGTTTGAGCCTGCCGAACAAATGCGACAGCTACGCGGCCTCGGGCACGGCGATGGTGGTCGATGTCTGCTTGCGGATTTCGTGCGGCGTATTGTTGAAGCGCTGCCGGAACATGCGGCTCAGATGCGACGAATCGCAGAAGCCGCATTCCACCGCGACCGCAGCCACGGATTTATCGGTTGTTTCAATGAGATGCTTGGCGAAGGTCAACCTGATCTGCAGGAAGGCCGCCTGCGGCGACGCGCCCAAAGCCGCCCGGAAATGCCGCTCGAGCTGGCGTTTGCTGTGTCCCATGCGACGGGCCAGTTCCGAAACAGATAGCGGATTGTCGATGTTCTGCTGCATCAGCAAAAGGGCCCGCATCACCATCGGGTCGCGGGTGGAAATGTCCATCGACACGCCAGGCTGCGGCTTTTCGGGCCGCATGGCGTCGTCGATGATCATGATGTGGAGGCTCTTGCTGGCCTGGGCGCGGCCGACATGCTTTTCCACCAGATAGGCCGCCAGATGCGCCGAACTCGCTCCACCGGAGCAGGTCAGGCGGTCGCCGTCGTCGATGAAGATCTGGTCGGAAACCGGGTCCAGCCCATCGAACTGCTCAAGGAAATCGGCATGGTGAAACCAGCTGACGCAGCACCGATAGCCGTCCATCAGCCCGGCTTTGTGCAGCAGGAAGCCGCCCGTGCAGACGCCGACCAGCGGAACGCCCGCGGCCGCGGCTTTTTCGAGATAGGCGGTGTATTCCGAGCCAAGGCCCGACATGTCGTCCATCACGCCGCCGATGACGACGATGTAGTCGAACTTCGTCGGGTCGCCGAGGCGTTCGTTGGGGTGGACGGTGATGCCGCTGCTGGACGGAACGGCGCTCATCGTGTCGGACAATACGGTCCAGCCGCACATGATCGGGCGGCTGCGGTCGCCCTCGTCCGCCGCCAGGCGCAGGACGTCGACGAAATTGGCAAAGGCGCAGAGGGTGAAGCGCTTGGCGAGGATGAAACCAACCGAAAGCCTGAGGCCGTCGGGGCGTGGTTTGTAGACCCGCGATGATGCTGCCGCACTCGTCCGGCTGCCTCGCGCCCTGGCTTCCATTGCATCCCCTTGCTGCAGTTCTCCCGTGCAGTGTCGTATCGCTAATCCAAATTTGACGCAAACGTTCTGTGCAAGAGGCCAATATTGTCGCAATGCTCCGTGCAAGATGCAGGGGCTCGCTCAAATGGCCCGTCGGTCCGGTTTGGAATGGATTGAAGATGAAAGTTCTGGTGCCTGTAAAACGCGTGGTCGACTTCAACGTGAAGATCCGCGTCAAAGCCGACGGTTCGGGTGTCGATCTGGCCAACGTCAAGATGTCGATGAACCCCTTTGACGAAATCGCCGTCGAGGAAGCCATTCGACTGAAAGAGGCTGGCAAGGTTACCGAGATCGTCGTGGTGTCCATTGGGCCCGCACAGGCCCAGGATACCCTGCGCACCGCCCTGGCCATGGGCGCCGACCGCGGCATCCTGATCAATGTCGAAGGCGTGGTCGAGCCGCTGACCGTCGCAAAGCTCCTCAAGGGCGTGGTCGAGGCAGAAGCGCCGCGGCTGGTGATCCTGGGCAAGCAGGCGATCGACGATGACGCCAACCAGACCGGGCAGATGCTTTCGGCGCTGCTGGGCTGGTCGCAGGCCACCTTCGCTTCCAAAATCGAGCTCGGCGACGACAAGGCCGTGGTGCTGCGCGAAGTCGATGGCGGCCTGCAGTCGATCGAAGTCAAGCTGCCCACCATCGTCACCGCCGATCTGCGTCTCAACGAGCCGCGCTTCGCCTCGCTGCCCAACATCATGAAGGCCAAGAAGAAGCCGCTCGAGGAAAAGACCGCTGCCGACTACGGCGTGTCGGTCGAGCCGCGCCTCAAAGTGCTCAAGACCGAAGAGCCGGGCACGCGCAAGGCCGGCATCAAGGTCGCCAGCGTCGCCGAACTGGTCGACAAGCTGCGCAACGAAGCCCGCGTCATCTGATCCAGCGAGGACACAAAAATGGCAATTCTTCTTCTCGCCGAACACGATAATGCGACGATTTCCGAGCTGACGGCGCGCGCGCTGACAGCCGCCGCCAGGATCGGTGGCGACATCGACATCCTTGTCGCCGGCAAGGGCGCACAGGGCGCTGCGACTGCCGCCGCCGGTCTTGGTGGTGTGCGCAAGGTGCTGCTCGCCGAGAGCGACGCCCTGGCAAACCAGCTGGCCGAGCCGTTGGCCGACCTTATCGTCTCCATCGCCGCAGGCTATGACGTGTTCGTTGCGGCGGCGACGACGACGGGCAAGAATGTCTTTCCGCGCGTCGCCGCGCTGCTCGACGTGATGCAGGTTTCCGAGATCGTCGAGGTTGTCTCATCAGACACCTTCAAGCGTCCGATCTATGCCGGCAACGCCATCCAGACCGTGCAGTCGACCGACGCCAAGAAGGTCATCACCGTGCGCACCGCCGGCTTCGCGCCAGCCACCGCCGGGGCAGGGGCGCCTATCGAGGCCCTCACCGCCACCGCCGATCGCGGGCTCTCCGTGTTCCTCGAAAACCGCATGGCCAAGAGCGAGCGTCCCGAACTCGGTTCGGCGCGCGTGGTCATCTCGGGCGGTCGTGCCCTGGGGTCGCTGGAGAAATTCCGCGAGATCATCCTGCCCGTGGCCGACAAGCTCGGTGCGGCAGTGGGCGCATCGCGCGCGGCGGTGGATGCCGGCTACGCACCCAACGACTGGCAGGTCGGCCAGACCGGCAAGATCGTGGCGCCCGACCTCTACATCGCCATCGGCATCTCAGGCGCCATCCAGCACCTGGCGGGCATGAAGGAAGCCAAGGTGATCGTCGCCATCAACAAGGACGAGGACGCCCCGATCTTCCAGATCGCCGACTATGGCCTGGTGGGCGACCTTTTCGAACTGATCCCGGAACTCGAGCGGCAGCTCTAAGGGCGCGCTCCAACTCAATCGAGACATCAAGATGACCGAGAACAAGTTCATCCTCAAGCTGAGCTGCCTCGACCAGCCCGGCATCGTCGCGGCGCTGACAACCGCGCTGGCCGCGCGCGGCGCAAATATTCTCGAATCCAACCAGTTCTGCGACCGACAGACCAATCAGCTGTTCATCCGCATCGCCTTCGCGGTGCCGGCAACGACCACCAGGGAAATGCTCGACCTGGCGCTCAAGCCCGCCATCGATCGCTTCGACATGAAGCTCAAGCTCGAAGATCTGTCGCGCCGGCCCAAGATCATCATCATGGTCTCCAAGTTCGACCACGGCCTGCTGCACCTGCTCTACCAGATCAAGGTCGGTTGGCTGAATGCGGAGGTCGCCGGCATCGTCTCCAACCACGAGGATTCGCGGCGCACGGCGGAGCAGGAAGGCATTCCGTTCTACTATTGGCCGATGAACAAGGACAACAAGACCGAACGCGAAGAGCAGTTGATCGAACTGGTCAAGGAAACCGGCTCGGAGCTCGTCGTGCTGGCCCGCTATATGCAGGTCCTCTCCAATGAATTGTCCAACCGCCTCTACGGCATGGTCATCAACATCCATCACTCGTTCCTGCCGAGCTTCAAGGGCGCCAAGCCTTATCACCAGGCGCATGAGCGTGGCGTGAAGCTGATCGGCGCGACCGGCCACTACGTGACCGCGGACCTCGACGAAGGCCCGATTATCGAGCAGGAAACCGAACGCGTCAGCCATGCCATGACATCGGAAGATTTCGTCGCCACCGGCCGCGATATCGAGTCCCGGGTGCTGGCCCGCGCGGTCAAGTATCACCTGGAAGGCCGGGTCATGCTCAACCACCACCGAACAGTCGTGTTCACGAACTGATCCGCAAGGGGTGCCGGTGACGGCACCCCACCAACAACCCGATGTCTCTGGTGGCCAGATGAGTGCTCGGATTATCGACGGCAAGGCATATGCGGGCAGCCTGGGTGAAAAGATCACCGGCTGCATTCCTGAGCTGACGCAGCGGTCTGGGCAGGTGCCCGGGCTGGCCGTCGTGCTCGTCGGCACCGATCCCGCCAGCGAGATCTATGTCCGCAGCAAGGGCAAGATGGCCCGTCAGCTGGGCATGGCCAGCTTCGAACATGTGCTGCCGGCCGAGGTCAGCCAGGATGATCTGCTGGCCCTGATCGCCGCGCTCAATGCAGATGACGCCGTGGACGGCATCCTCGTGCAGCTGCCGCTGCCGGGGCATCTGGATTCCCTTGAGGTCATCGAGGCCATCGATCCGGCCAAGGATGTCGACGGCCTGCATCCATCGAGCGCCGGCCGGTTGGCATCCGGTCTGCCCGGGCTGGTATCCTGCACGCCGCTTGGCTGCCTGATGCTGCTCAAGTCGGCGCTGGGCAATCTGTCGGGTCTCGATGCCATTGTCGTGGGTCGATCGATCCTGGTCGGCAAGCCGATGGCGCAATTGCTGCTCGCCCAGAACTGCACGGTCACCATCGCCCATTCGCGCACGCGCGACCTCGCCGGCAAGGTGCGGCAGGCCGATATCGTCGTGGCCGCCGTGGGTCAGGCGGAGATGATCAAGGGCGAGTGGATCAAGCCCGGTGCCACCGTGATCGACGTGGGCACCAGCCGCGTCATGCGGGGCGACAAGAAGGCGCTGGTGGGCGATGTTGAATTCGCCGCCGCGTCGGTCAATGCTGGTGCCATCACGCCCGTGCCGGGTGGTGTTGGCCCGATGACCATCATGAGCCTTATGCACAACACTTTGCTCGCCGCGCATATGCGGCGGGGCCTGCCTGTCCCCCAACTCTGGTAAATATCCTGGCCCGCACCCGTCCGGCGAAGACGGGGCAGGCCGAATTCGACTTCGCCCACAACGGAGAAAGATCAAAATGGCAGCGTTTCCCGAAAAGGCGCGGGTCGTCATCGTCGGACTGGGCGGGATTGTGGGTGCCTCGATCGCGCACCACCTGGTCGAACGCGGCTGGGACGACATCGTGGGTATCGACAAGTCGGGCATCCCCACCGATATCGGCTCCACCGCCCATGCCTCGGACTTCTGCTACGCGACCAGCCACGACTTTCTGAGCTGCTGGACGACGCTTTATTCCATCGATTTCTTCGACAAGATGGGCCACTACGCCCGCGTCGGCGGTATCGAAGTCGCGCGCGTGGGCGATGACCAGCGCATGGACGAGATCAAGCGCAAAGTTGCCTCGGGCAAGGCATTCGGTACCCGCGCCCGGCTGATGGACCCGGCCGAGATCAAGGCGAAGATGCCGCTGGTCGAGGAGAGCATGATCCAGGGCGGCCTATGGGACCCCGATGCCGGCCTCGTCATTCCGCGCTCGCAGACCGTCGCCGGCAAGCTGGTGGACCAGGCCGCAACGGCAGGCAAGCTTCAGGCTTTCGCCAATACCTCTGCTAAGTCGCTGGTCATCGAGGATGGCCGCATCAAGGGCGTGGTGACCGACCGCGGCACCATCATGGCCGACCATGTCGTGGTCTGTGCCGGCTTGTGGGGCCGCCTGGTCGCCGAAATGGCGGGCGAGGACCTGCCCGTCATGCCGGTCGATCACCCGCTGACCTTTTTCGGTCCGTATGACGGCTTCGCCGATACCGGCAAGGAAATCGGCTATCCGCTGCTGCGCGACCAGGGCAATTCGGCCTATCTGCGCGACACGGGCGATCCGACGACCGCCGAGGGTGGCCAGATCGAGTGGGGCTATTACGAGGAGCACAATCCGCGCCTCGTGCATCCGCGCGAACTCCTGGAAAAGGAGCAGGCCCGCCTGTCGCCATCGCAGCGCGACCTCGACCTCGAGCAGGTCATGGAGCCGCTCGAACGCGCCATGGAGCTGACGCCGATCCTCGGCGAACTGGGCTATAACGAAGGGCACTCCTTCAATGGCCTGCTGCAGACCACCACCGATGGCGGCCCGTCCATGGGCGAAAGCCGCAAGGTGCGCGGCCTCTGGTATGCCGTGGGCATCTGGGTCAAGGACGGTCCGGGCATGGGCAAGCTCATCGCCGACTGGATGACCGATGGTCGAACCTCGATCGACCACAACAAGATCGACTATGCGCGCTTCGCCGATTTCCAGCTCACCGAGAAATGGATCGAAGAGCGCTGCACCGAAACGGCGATGAAGATCTACAATCCGCCGGTGCATCCGCGCGAGCCGTTCTCGGGCGGTCGAAACATCCGCCGCTCGCCCTTCCACGAGCGCGAGAAGGAACTGGGCGGCTATTTCATGGAACTGGGCGGCTGGGAACGCGCTCACGGTTATGCCGCCAACGAGCACCTGCTCGAAAAGTTCGGCGACCGCGTGCCGGTGCGCGCCAATGAATGGGACAACCGCCATTTCTGGCGCGTGTCCAATGCCGAGCATCTCGAAATGACCGAGAATTGCGGCATCATCAACCTGTCGCACTTCTACATCTGCGACATCGAAGGCCCCGACCACGTCGAGCTGATGGAATGGCTCTGCGCGGCCAAGATTGGCGGCGATGCCAATATCGGCAAGGGCATCTATACCCACTTCCTCGACGAGCAGGGCATGGTGCGGGCCGACTTCACCGTCATCCGCATGGCTGACCGCATCCGCATGATCAACGGTGCCGATGCCGGTCCGCGCGACCTGCAATATATGCGCCGTGTCGCCCAGGATCGCGGTTTCGACGCCACCATTACCGATGTGACCGAAAAGAACATCACCGTCGGCATCTGGGGCCCCAATGCGCGGGAAAATCTCAGCAAGCTGGTGGAAGACCCCTCGGTCCTGCTGGCCGAGAACTTCCCCTTCGCCGCCATCAGGCCCCTCACCATTGCCGGCAAGTCGGTCACGGCCTTCCGCATCTCCTATGTCGGCGAGCAGGGCTGGGAACTGCATATGGCCTATGAAGACGGCCTGGCGGTTTGGGATGCCCTGCGCTCGACCGGCGTCATCGCCGTGGGCGTCGAGACCTATGCCAATACCCGTCGCATGGAAAAGAGCCTGCGCCTGCAGAATGCGGACCTGTTGACGGAGTATAACCTGCTCGAAGCCGACCTGGCCCGTCCGAAGGTCAAGGAAGCCGACTTCTGCGGCAAGGCCAAGCATGTCGAATACCGCGAGCGCGAGCACCAGCCCGCCATGCTGTGCACGCTGGTCATGACCGACAATATCGACAGCAAGGGCGTCGCCCGCTACCCCGTCGGCATCATGCCGGTGATGGACCCGGCGACGGGCGAGACGCTGGTCGATGAATTGGGACGCCGGTCCTACACCACCTCGGTGGCCTATGGCCCCACCATCGGCAAGAATATCGCGCTGGCCTATCTGCCCTGGAGCCATTGCCAGGTCGGCCGCCAGGTGACGCTGGAATATTTCGGTGAAACCTATCCAGCCGAGGTCGCCGGCGTCGGTTACAAGCCACTTTACGATCCGGAAAACCTCAAGCCACGAACTTGAGGCTGGCTGGGCTTTAGCGACGATCGAGGGCCGTATCGGCCCTCGATTTGTTTGGGGGACGTCGTGGCGGGGCAGGCGGCACGCGCAAAGACGGACCTAAGCCTGCTCCCCAGACCGGCGAAAGTCGTTGAGCTTGATTGTCTCGCTGAGGAATGCGGCGACCAGCGGCGTATGGGGATCTCTATGGGCCGCAACCACGCCCACGATGTGGTTCGCAACCGGTTCGACGATCGGTATCGTGCGGATGGTTTTCGATAGATCGAATGCCCGCACGAGGTTGCCCGGCATGATCGACGACCACTTGCCGGTCACGATGTGGGAAAACAGCACGATCATCGAATTGGATTCGAGCGTCGGCCGTGCCGTGGCGCCGGCTTCGGCAAGGTGCTGGTCGATGATCCGTCGGTTCTGCATATCGGGCGTGAGCAGGCACAGCGGCAGGTTGACGAGCTCGGCCCAGCTGACCTGCTCGGCATCGGCGAAGGGGCCGCCTTCCGACGTGACCAGGTGATATTGCTCCAGGTACAGCGGAACCGAGATGACGCGACCGAGCGGTTCGTTGTCCAGGTAGGTGATGCCGATATCGGCATCGAAATTGCCAACGAGCGACAGGATTTCCACCGAGGTCCGCGACAGGATCGAGAAAGTCACGCCGGGATGCTTTTCGCGAAATGGCGTGGTCAGCTCGGCGACCATCGCCAGCGCGGTGGGAATGACGGCGATACGAATACGGCCGGACAATCCGCGGCGGGAGGCCCTGACCTCTTCGCGCATGGCCACCGCATCCCCCACGATGCGTTGCGCCCAGCCGAGCACCAGCTCGCCCTCGGGCGTGAGCCCGCCGAACCGCGAGCCGCGCTTGACCAGCATGATCCCAAGCGAGGACTCCAGCTGCTTGATGGCCGATGACAGCGTAGGCTGGGTGATGCCACAGGCTTCAGCCGCTCGGCCGAAATGCCGCTCGCGCGCAAGGGCAATGAAAAGTTCCAGTCGTTCAAGCAGCATGGCGACTTTCCCCCGGCCTTGGGTTCACCACGCTTTGCGGGGGACCGTCAAGTCGACTGGCCGTTCGCATCGACGGGATCGGGTCGTCGCACCGCCGCGGCCGCCTCGCGGACGATGGGGCTGAAGCCCTCACCGCCCGCATCGAAGAGGTGCAGGAACTGCCGGCGCATCCGCGGTTCCCAGAACTTGTTGATGTGGTCCGCCACACTGGCTGCCCCAGCCGGCCCCGATTGCGAGCTGAAGAACGTGCCGATCTGGTTGGCCATGCGTACCAGCTTCAATGCTGTTTGGTCATCATGCGACATGCTTGTCGTCTCCGGCATTGAGCCGTTCGGGGTGCGCAAAAACGTCGAATTCTTCGCCTCTCACCAGGGCTATCAAGGTCATTCCTGCCTCCTCGGCGGTGCGGATGGCCAGGGCAGTGGGGGCGGAAACCGCCAGGATGGCGGGCGCGCCGATGGCTGCTGCCTTTTGCACCATCTCGACCGAAAGCCGCGACGTCACCGCGATCGCTCCCGTTGCCCCGGCAATTCCGGCCTTCGACAAAGCCCCGGCCAGCTTGTCGAGGGCATTGTGACGCCCCACGTCTTCCCGGACAAAGGCAATACCGTGGCCCGGCCTGAAAAAGCCGGCGGCGTGTACGGCGCCGGTCTGGGCGTGGAAAGGTTGGTCCTTGGCCAACAGGCGCATTGCTTCGCCGACGTCGTTCACCGAGAGAGTGAACGACCCGGCAGGGACTTTCGCAACGGGCCGAACGGCTTCCTCGATCGATTCAATGCCGCAGAGGCCACAGCCGACGGGCCCGGCCAACCGCCTGCGTCGCGCCTTGAAGCGGGTATTGGCAGTGTCGCGCAACCACATCTGGATATCGATCCCGGACTCCAGATGCTCCACATGCATCCGCTCGATCTCGTCGGGAGCACCGATGATGCCTTCGGTCAGCGCGAAACCAAGCGCAAAATCCTCGAGGTCGGAGGGGCTCGCCATCATGACCGCATGGGTCGTCCCGGCAAATGACAGGGCCACCGGCACCTCTTCGGGCACGCGGCGCTCCGACCATGTCGTCTCCGCCACGCGGCGGGCTAGCCTGGTGAACTGGATGACGGGAGGCCTCTCGGCCATGCTCATTCGGCAGGCTCCGCCGGCGTGGCGATGCGGCGGGAACGGATCGAGAGCGCTTCGTACTCCGTCTGCCAATCGGAGGGCCCGTTCGATGGCGCCACCTGCACCGCCGTCACCTTGTATTCCGGGCAATTGGTCGCCCAATCCGAAAAATCGGTGGTGATGACATTGGCCTGCGTCTCGGGATGATGGAACGTCGTGTAGACGACACCCGGAGCCACCTTGTCGGTAATATGCGCGCGGAGAGTCGTTTCGCCTGCACGGCTGGCCAGGCGCACCCAATTGCCTTCCCGCACGCCGCGCTGCTCGGCATCGTGCGGATGGATTTCCAGGATGTCCTCGTCGTGCCAGACGACATTGGCTGTACGGCGGGTCTGTGCGCCCACATTGTACTGCGACAGAATTCGACCCGTGGTGAGCAGGAGCGGGAAGCGTGGTCCCGTGCGCTCATCGGTGGGCACATACTCGGTGCGGAGGAACTTGCCACGGCCGCGGACGAAGCCGTCCATATGCATGATCGGCGTGCCCTCGGGCGCGGCCTCATTGCACGGCCACTGGACTGACCCCAGGGCATCCAGGCGCTCGTAGGAAACGCCAGAGAAGCTCGGCGTCGTCGCGGCGATTTCGGCCATGATCTGGGAGGGGTGGGTGTAGCTCCACTCGAGGCCCATCGCCTGGGCCATCCGCTGGGTCACCTCCCAGTCAGCCAGCCCGTTGCGCGGCGCCATGACCTTGCGCACCCGGTTGATCCGGCGCTCGGCATTGGTGAAGGTGCCGTCCTTCTCGAGGAAAGTCGAACCTGGGAGGAAAACATGCGCGTAGTTGGCGGTTTCGTTGAGGAAGAGGTCGTGGACCACGACGCATTCCATCGCTTCGAGGCCCGCCGAGACATGCTTGGTATCGGGATCTGACTGAAGGATGTCCTCACCCTGGATGTAGAGCGCCTTGAAGGTACCGTCGACGGCCGCGTCGAGCATGTTGGGAATGCGCAAGCCGGGCTCGCGGTCGAGCTTGACGCCCCACAGCATTTCGAAGGTTTCGCGCGCGGCGTCGGCTGAAACGTGGCGGTAGCCCGGCAATTCGTGGGGGAACGAGCCCATGTCGCACGAGCCCTGCACGTTGTTCTGCCCGCGCAACGGGTTCACGCCAACGCCGGGCCGGCCGATATTGCCGGTCAGCATGGCAAGGTTGGCGATCGCCATCACCGTCGTCGATCCCTGGCTGTGCTCGGTGACGCCCAGTCCGTAGTAGATCGAACCGTTGCCGCCTCTCGCGAACAGCCGGGCCGCCTGGCGCACCATCTCGGCGGGGACACCGGTATATTGCTCGGTCTGTTCCGGGCTGTGACGCTGATCGGAGACGAATTCGGCATAATCCTCGAATTCCGACCAATCGCAGCGCTCGTGGATGAAGGACTGGTCGAACAGTCCTTCGGTGACAATCACATGGGCAAGGGCGGTCATCACGGCGACATTGGTGCCGGGTGTGAGTGCCAGATGGTAGGCCGCTTCCACATGGGCGGAGCGCACGGTCTCGGTGCGGCGCGGGTCGATGACGATCAGCTTGGCGCCGGCGCGCAGGCGCTTCTTGAGCCTCGACGCAAAGACCGGGTGAGCCGCGGCAGGGTTGGCGCCGATGACCAGCACCACGTCGGTATCCTCGACCGAGTCGAAATCCTGCGTTCCGGCAGAGGTCCCGAAAGCCTGCCCGAGTCCGTAACCTGTCGGCGAGTGGCAGACGCGGGCGCAGGTATCGACATTGTTGTTGCCGAAGCCCTGGCGGACGAGCTTCTGCACCAGATAGGTCTCTTCATTGGTGCAACGCGACGAGGTGATGCCGCCCACCGATCCCTTGCCATAGGTCTGCTGGATACGGCGGAACTCGCTGGAAATATGGCCAAAGGCCTCTTCCCAGCTCACCTCGCGCCAGGGGTCCGAAATCTTCTCGCGAACCATGGGATTGAGGATGCGGTCCTGATGGGTGGCGTAGCCCCAGGCGAACCGACCCTTGACGCAGGAATGCCCGCGATTGGCCTTGCCATCCTTCCACGGCACCATGCGGACGAGTTCGTCGCCGCGCATCTCGGCCTTGAATGAGCAGCCCACGCCGCAATAGGCGCAGGTGGTGATGACCGAATGCTCGGGCTGGCCGATTTCGATCACCGACTTCTCGGTGAGCGTCGCGGTGGGGCAGGCCTGCACGCAGGCGCCGCAGGAGACGCAGTCGCTTTCGAGGAAAGACTGGTGCATGCCGGGCGAGACCCGGCTGTCGAAGCCGCGGCCCTCGATTGTCAGCGCGAACGTGCCCTGAACCTCTTCGCAGGCGCGAACACAGCGGGAGCAGACGATGCACTTGGAAGGGTCATAGGTGAAGTACGGGTTCGATTCGTCCTTGGGCATATGGCGGAAATTGCTTTCGCCGCCGCGCGTGGCCGAGACGTGGTTGTCACCTTCGTAGCCGTAACGCACATCCCGCAATCCCACGACGCCGGCCTGGGTTTGCAGTTCGCAATCGCCGTTCGCGGCGCAGGTGAGGCAGTCGAGCGGGTGGTCGGAGATGTAAAGCTCCATCACCCCCTTGCGCAGGGTCTTGAGCCGGTCGGTCTGCGTCCTGACAACCATGCCCTCGGCCACCAAGGTCGTGCAGGAAGCGGGCGTGCCGTTGCGTCCATCGATCTCGACGAGGCACAGCCGGCACGAGCCGAAGGCATCGACCATATCAGTGGCGCACAGCTTGGGCACCGATATGCCGGCATCCATGGCCGCCCGCATCACGGACGTGCCCTCGGGCACGCTTACCGTGAAGCCATCAATCGAGAGCGAGACGGACTTCTCGGCTTTGGAGGCCGGCGTGCCATAGTCGATTTCCTTGATGAGACCCATGGTGACGTTCTCCTATTCGGCCGCGATCGCTGCCGGGCGCGGCGCGAAGTCATCTTGAAAGTGGGTGATGGCGCTCATGACGGGGTAGGGGGTGAACCCGCCCAATGCGCAGAGGGAGCCGAATTTCATGGTGTCGCAGAGGTCGGCGACCAGCGCGAGGTTCTTCTCGCGATCGATGCCGCGGGCGACCTTGTCCAGCGTTTCAACGCCGCGCGTGGAGCCGATGCGGCAGGGCGTGCACTTGCCGCAACTCTCGATGGCGCAGAATTCCATGGCGAAGCGGGCCATCTTGAGCATGTCGGCGCTATCGTCGAAGACGGTGATCCCGGCATGCCCGATCAACCCGCCCCTGGCGGCAAAGGCTTCGTAGTCGAAGGGCGTATCGAACAGCGCAGGTGGGAAATAGGCGCCCAGGGGACCGCCCACCTGCACGGCCTTGACCGGCCTGCCCGATGCGGTTCCGCCGCCGATGCCTTCGACGATCTCGCCCAGCGTCAACCCGAACCCAATCTCGAACAGGCCGGTATATCGGCTGTTGCCGGCGATCTGGATCGGAATTGTCCCGCGCGAGCGGCCCATCCCGAAATTCTTGTAGTGGGCCGCGCCCTTGTCGAGAATCACCGGCACCGAAGCCAGCGAGATCACGTTGTTCACGACAGTGGGCTTGCCGAAGAGGCCATTGAGCGCCGGTAGCGGCGGCTTGGCCCGGACGATGCCGCGCTTGCCTTCGAGGCTGTTGAGCAGGGACGTTTCCTCCCCGCAAACATAGGCACCGGCGCCCATGCGCACTTCGATGTCGAAGGCCCGCCCGGAGCCAAGCACCGAGGCCCCCAATATGCCAGCACGGCGCGCCAGCTCGGCTGCCGCGCGCATTGTCGCCACCGCATGCGGATATTCGGACCGCGCATAGATGTAGCCCTTGGTCGCGCCCACCGCGAGCCCGGCAATCGCCATGCCCTCGATCAGGACGAAAGGGTCGCCCTCCATGATCATGCGGTCGGCGAACGTCCCCGAGTCACCTTCGTCAGCATTGCAGACGATATATTTGCGGTCGGCCGTCGCGCCCGCCACCGTGTTCCACTTGATCCCGGTTGGAAAACCCGCCCCACCGCGCCCGCGCAGACCCGACTCCGTCACCTCGGCGACGATTGCGGCGGGCGACATCGCCACGGCCTTCGCCAGCCCCACGAGGCCGCCATGACTGCGATAATCGTCAAGCGACAGGGGATCGATGACGCCGCAGCGCGCGAAGGTCAGGCGGGTTTGCCGGGCCAGAAACGGTATGGCCTCGGTTGGGCCCAGACTCAAAGGGTGGTCGCCGCCTGCCAAGATATCCGCGTCGAGCAGGGAAGGCACATCAGACACGGCGACGGGGCCATAGCTGAGCCGCGTCCCGCCCACATCCACCTCGACCAGGGGTTCGAGCCAATGCAGGCCCCGCGATCCGTTGCGGACTATTTTCGCAGCTAGTCCGCGTGCGCTAAGCTGCTCGGCCATGGCACGGGCAACGTCATCGGCGCCGAGCGCCAAAGCTGCTGCATCGCGGGGGATGTAGATCGTGACGGTCATCCGCGCACCCGGTCTATGATCTCGATGATTTTCTCGTCATTGAGCCGGCCAATCGGCACCCCGTCCAACATGGCCGCCGGCGCGCATGAACACAGGCCGAGGCAATATACGGCTTCAATTGTCACCGCGCCGTCGGAACTTGTTTCACCCATCTCGGCGCCCAGCAGGGCCTGGAGCGAGGCCGATATGGCATCCGATCCCATCGATTGGCAGGATTCGGCCCGGCACAGCTTGAGGACATGCCGCCCCGCCGGCTGCCGCCGGAAGTCATGGTAGAAGCTGACGACGCCATGCACTTCCGCATTGGAAATGTTCAGCGCATCGGCAATCAGCGGCAGCGCTTCGGACGGGATATGGCCGAAATCTTCCTGCATGTCGTGCAGGATAGGGAGCAGGGGACCTTCGAGGGCGCTCGATCGCCGGATGACCTCCTTGATCCGTGTCGATAGGACATCCGTCTCCTGCATCTGCGACACCGTGCACCCCGCTCAATTTAGAACGATTTTAACACGCAACCACCGTGGCAGATCAATACAGACGCGCCGTTGAACGATAGAGCGCATCTATCGTTGGTGGTTGGCAGTGGGCGGGCGTCAGTGAACGCCCGCTCCAGGACGAGGCGGCTTGGCGCGCAGGGCCGTGACAATGTCCTGGCTGAAGATACTGCCGACCAGTTGCCCGTCCGCGCCTCTGACGCAGACCGAGGGTGCCCCGGCGGAGAGTTGCTCGATCACGGCCGCCAGCGGACTGTCGGACGGAACGGCGTTCACGCCGCTACCGATATGGGTGGTCATGATGTCCATGGCGCGCAGCACATTGAGCGGGTTCATGTGGGCCACGAAATCCTCGACATAGCCGTTGACCGGATTGGCGATGATCTCCTGCGGGGTCCCGCATTGCACGATGCGTCCACCCTCCATCAGCGCAATACGGTCACCCAGCTTGAAGGCTTCGTCGAGATCGTGGCTCACGAAGATGATGGTCCGCTTCAGTTTGGCCTGCAGTTCGAGCAATTCGTCCTGGAGCCGCGAGCGGATCAGCGGATCGAGAGCCGAGAACGGCTCGTCCATGAGCAGGATCGGCGCCTCGGTGGCGAAGGCGCGGGCAAGTCCGACGCGCTGCTGCATGCCGCCGGACAGCTGCCCGACATTGCGGTCGGCCCAGTCGGTGAGCCCGACCAGTTCCAGCTGCGTCCGGACCTTGGCGTGGCGCTCCGCCTTGGAGAGGCCATCGAGCTCGAGACCAAGCCCGACATTGTCGAGCACGGTGCGCCAGGGCAGCAGGCCGAACTGCTGGAAGACCATGGCCACCGATTTGCGCCGCAGCCGCAGCAACTCGTCACGGGTGCATGATGCGGGATCGCACTGCTGGCCTTGATCGATGACCTTGACCGACCCTCGAACCACCGGATTGAGGCCGTTGACGGCCCGCAGCAATGTCGACTTGCCGGAGCCCGAAAGGCCCATCAGCACCAGGATCTCACCCGTCTTTACGGTCAGCGAGCAGTCATGGACGCCCAGGACCTGCCTGGTTTCCCGCTGGATCTCCTGGCGCGTCTTGCCCTGATCCATCAATGGCAGCGCCAACCCCGGATTGGCGCCGAACACGATATTGACCTTGTCGAAGATGACGGCGTCTTCCATGGCTCTAGTCCTGTCTGATGCGCAGCATACGGTCGAGCACGATGGCCACGACGACGATGATCAGCCCGCTTTCGAAACCGAGCGCGGTATTGACCGAGTTGAGGGCGCGGACGACGGGAACCCCCAGTCCGTCGGCGCCGACCAGCGCGGCGACCACCACCATTGATAGCGACAGCATGATGGTCTGGTTGAGGCCGGCCATCACCTGCGGCAGGGCATACGGCAGTTCCACCTTCCACAGCTTCTGGCGGCCGGTGCCGCCAAACGCCTCCACGGCCTCCAGCAACGCAGCAGGCGTGGAGGAAATGCCCAGATGGGTCATGCGAATGGGGGCCGGCAGCACGAAGATCACCGTCGCGATGAGACCGGGCACCATGCCGATGCCAAAAAACACAATGGCCGGAATGAGGTAGACGAATGTCGGCAGCGTTTGCATCAGGTCGAGGATAGGCTGCAGGAACCGATACAGCTGCGGCCGATGCGCGGTGGCAATGCCAATCGGCACGCCTATGGCCATGCAGACCACGCAGGCGGCGATGACCAACGTCAGGCTCTCGGTGGTTTCTTCCCAATAGCCCTGGTTGAGAATGAACAGCATGCCGAGCAGCGTCAGCAGGCACGTCGCCCAGCTCCGCTGCAACCACCAGGTAATGCCCACGAAAATGGCAACGATAACCAGCGGGTGAGGGGTCTGCAGCAGCCAGAGCATCGCCTCGATCAAGGCCTCGGCCGCATCTGACATGGCGTCGAAAACGCCGCGAAAGTTATCCCGCAGCAGGATGAAGAAGTCGCTCGCCCAGCGCCCCACCGGAATCTTGTATTCGGTCAGCCAATCCACCGTTCACGTCCCCCAGAAAGCAGAACGGCCCGGTCGTTGCCGACCGGGCCGTTGGATTTTGTCAGCTGTCGAGCAGCGCCTTGACCGCCGCGACGCCGTCGCCACCGTCAAGCGTCGTCACGCCGTCGACCCAGCTCAGCGCCGTATCGGGATTGGCCTTCAGCCATTCCAGGGTGGCCTCGGCCGGATCGGCGCCGTCATTGAGAATCTTGCCCATGATCTCGTTTTCCATCGGCAGCGAGAACTTCAGGTTGGTCAGCAGCTTGCCGACATTGGGGCACTCGGCAGCGTAACCCTTGCGCGTGACCGTATCAACGACGCCTTCACCGCCGAAGAAGTCCTCGCCGCCGGGCAGGTATTTGAGCGAGAATTTGGCATTCATCGGATGCGGTTCCCAGCCCAGGAACACCACGTCCTTGTTATCGGACACAGCGCGATCGACCTCGGCCTGCATGCCCTGTTCGGAGCTCTCGACCACCTTGAAGCCACCCAGATCCCACTTGTTGGCGTCCACCAGGCTGATCAGGTAGCCATTGCCTTCATTGCCAGGCTCGATGCCGTAGATGGTGTTGTCGAGGTCGGCGGCGAATTCGTGGATCTTGGAATAGTCGGTGAGCCCCTTGTCGAATGTATAGGTCGGCACCGCGAGCGTGTACTTGGTGCCTTCGAGGTTGGTCGCGACCTTCTCGACTTCGCCGCTTTCCAGATACGGCCCGATGGCGCCCTGCTGGGCCGGCAACCAGTTGCCCAGGAAGATGTCCACGTCGTCGCTTTCGAGCGATGCGAAGGTCACCGGAACCGAGAGCACCTTCACGTCGACCTTGTAGCCCAGGGCCTCCAGAATGTGCTTGGTCGTTGCCGTCGTCGTGGTGATGTCGGTCCAGCCGACATCGGAGAAAATCACGGTATCGCATTCGGCTGCGTAAGCGGTGCCCGCCAGCAGCGACAGCGCCAGAGCGCCGGTCAGAGTGAGGGTGGTCATTCTCATAGTCTGTCGTCTCCTGATTGCGGGGGATAGCGGTAAAGTTTTTTCTTGATTGACTGCTCAATCAAAAACGACACAATCGGAAATGTAAACTCGAAATATGTGCAGGCGTGAAAAATGCCAAAAATCGGTGCAGAGGCGGTTCGGCGAAAGGCGATGGTGGAAGCTGCCATTGTGGAGATCGGCGAAGCCGGCAGCCTTGACGTCACCGTCAGCCAGATTGCCCGCCGCGCCGGCATGTCGCCAGCCCTGGCGCATCACTATTTCGGCAGCAAGGATCAGATGTTCCTCGCCACCATGCGGCACATCCTCAAGGTTTATGGCGAAAGCGTGCGCCGTCGCGTGGCCGGGGCGCTGACGCCGGTCGAGCGCCTTCACGCCATCATCGACGCCAGCTTCGCCCCGGATCAGTTCGCCCGGGAAATCGTGGCGGCCTGGCTGACATTCTATGTCCGCGCGCTGCAATCGGACGCCGCGAGTCGCCTGCTGCAGCTCTATGCGCGGCGTCTCCATTCAAACCTGGTGTTCAACTTGCGCCAGCTTGTCGACGGCGAACAGGCCCAGGCCATCGCCCAGGGTCTGGCCGCCATGATCGACGGCTTCTACATCCGTCATGCCCTGCAGGATTTCGCGCCCGCCCGCGAAGTGGTGCGCGCCATGGTGATCGATTATCTCGACCTGTGCCTCGCCCGGAGTGCCGCTCGTGGCTGATCGGCCCAACATCCTGATCTTCATGGTCGACCAGCTCAACGGCACGTTCTTTCCCGATGGTCCCGCCGATTGGCTGCATGCGCCCCATCTCAAGGCGCTGGCGGCCAGATCGACCCGCTTTGCCAACGCCTATACCGGCTCGCCCCTCTGTGCCCCCGGTCGCGCCAGCTTCATGTCGGGACAATTGCCGCGCCGCACCCGGGTCTATGACAACGCGGCTGAATTTGCCTCGGACATCCCCACCTACGCCCATCACCTGCGCGCCGCGGGTTATGCCACGACGCTCTCGGGCAAGATGCACTTTGTCGGGCCCGACCAGTTGCACGGCTTCGAGGAGCGGCTGACCACCGATATCTATCCTGCCGATTTCGGCTGGACCCCGGACTATGGCAAGCCCGGGGAGCGCATCGACTGGTGGTATCACAACCTCGGCTCGGTCAAGGGTGCCGGGGTGGCCGAGATCACCAACCAGCTCGAATATGACGACGAGGTTGCCTTCAACGCCGTGCGCAAGGTCTACGACCTCGGTCGGCGCTTGCGACCGCATCCGTGGATGCTGACGGTGAGTTTCACCCATCCGCACGACCCCTATGTGGCCCGGCAGAAATACTGGGATCTCTATGCCGATTGCGAACACCTGTCCCCGGTGACGCAGCCGATCCCCTATGAGGACCAGGACGCTCATTCGCAACGTCTGATGGATGCCTGCGACTTCCGGGCACTCGATATCACCGAGGACGATGTCCGGCGCTCGCGCCGTGCCTATTTCGCCAACATTTCCTACATCGACGACAAGATCGGCGAAGTGCTCGAAGCCCTGCGCGGCACCCGGCAGGACGAGGACACGATCATCGTCTTTGCCTCCGATCACGGCGACATGCTCGGCGAGCGCGGATTGTGGTTCAAGATGAACTTCTTCGAGGGCTCGGCCCGCGTGCCGTTGATGATCGCGGCGCCAGGCCTGCCTGCCAGGCGGATCGACACACCAGTCAGCACCATGGATCTGACCCCGACGCTCTGTGAACTGGCGGGCATCTCGCTCGATCGCATCATGCCGTGGACCGACGGTGAAACGCTGGTGCCGCTGGCCAAAGGCGTCGCGCGGACGGCCCCGGTGCGGATGGAATATGCCGCCGAAGGCTCCGTGGCGCCGATGGTCTGCCTGCGCGACGGCGACTGGAAATATATCGAATGCGGGGCCGATCCCGCTCAGCTCTTCAACCTGGCCGCCGATCCGCTTGAGCTGGAAAACCTGGCCGCTGATCCGGCACATGCCGAGGTCTTGGCCCGGTTCGCCGCCCAGGCGGCCGCCAATTGGGATCTCGCGGCCTATGATTCCGAGGTCCGGGCGAGCCAGGCGCGGCGGCATGTCGTCTACGCCGCGCTCCGCAACGGCGCCTACTATCCGTGGGATTTCCAGCCCCTGCAGCAGGCCTCGGAGCGCTATATGCGCAACCACATGGACCTCAATGTGCTCGAAGAGAGCAAGCGTTTCCCGAGGGGTGAATAATGCGCGACGTACAACCAGCCGCCAGCCATTTTGTCGACGGCCGCTATGTCGAGGACGCGGCGGGCCGACCGATCGAATGCGTCTATCCGGCCAGTGGCGCGGTGGTGGCACGTCTGCATTCGGCAACATCAGACATTGTCGAACAGGCGCTGGCTTCTGCCGTGCGCGCCCAGAAGGAATGGGGCGCCCTCAAGCCGGTCGTTCGCGGCCGCGTTCTGCGCCGGGCGGCCGATATCATCCGGGCGCGCAACCGGGAACTTTCCGAGATCGAGACGCTCGATACCGGCAAGCCAATCCAGGAGACACTGGTCGCCGATGCCGCTTCGGGCGCTGATGCGCTGGAATATTTCGCCGGCCTTGCCGCCACCATGACCGGCGAGACGATCCCGCTGGGGGGCGACTTCGTCTATACGATCCGGGAGCCGTTGGGCGTCGTCGTCGGCATCGGCGCGTGGAACTATCCAACGCAGATTGCCTGCTGGAAGGCCGCGCCGGCTCTGGCGGCTGGCAATGCGATGATCTTCAAGCCATCGGAGGTGACCCCGCTTGGCGCGCTGAAGCTGGCTGAAATCCTGATTGAGGCCGGGGCGCCCGCGGGGCTGTTCAATGTCGTCCAGGGCTATGGCGACGTGGGGGCGGCCCTGGTGGGCGATCCGCGCGTCGACAAGGTATCGCTGACCGGGTCGGTACCGACAGGCAAGAAGGTCTACGCCGCCGCCGCTTCGGGCATGAAGCACGTGACCATGGAACTGGGCGGCAAGTCGCCGCTGATCATCTTCGATG